>JBBQQT010000042.1:0-23189 GCA_038215555.1 Burkholderiales bacterium
CAGCATCACTGCCGCTTTGGCCAATGGTTGCATAGGGAGGGATTGTCGCGATATGACTCACTGCCTGCTTGCCAGAAGATCGAGCCATTGCACCAGGATGTGCATGTGCTTGCAAACGAATTGCTGCAACTGGCCCAAACCACCCCGCAGCAGGCACTGGCAAGGCTGAGTGAATTGCATGAACTGCGCGACACCTTGATCTTTCACTTGAAGTCGCTGCTGCAATGAATTGGTGATCAAGCTGACCATAATTCTCAACGGAATTGGAAACCACGAATCAAAATACGTACATCGTGTTTTGTTATAACGATTTTCCTGAAACTGACCGGCGAGTTTTTCTTGATGGGAATATCAGATGAAGCACTGTTTTTTTGCTGTCGGCTTTGCCATGTTGATGGTTTTCCAGGCGCTGGCATCCAATCAGCCCAGTCGACTGGACAGTGTTCTGACGCGTGGCGAAGTCAGGGTCTGCATCTGGCCCGATTACTACGGCATTTCCTACCGCAACCCGAAAACCCAGCAATTGCACGGCATCGACATCGACATGGCGCAGTTGCTGGCGCGTGATCTCGGCGTTCGACTGCATTTTGTAGACAGCTCATTCGCCAGGTTAATCGATGACGTCACCCAGAATCGCTGCGACATCGCCATGTTTGCCATCGGCATCACACCGCTGCGTGGCGAGAAACTCCGTTTTACCCGGCCGCATCTGGTCAGCGATATTTACGCGATTACCACCAAAAGCAACCGTCGCATCAAACATTGGGACGACATCGACAAGCCTGGCATCGTGGTTGCGGTAGCCAAAGGCACCTTGCATGAGCCGGTGATGCGCGAAAAGCTGAAACAGGCAACATTGCTGGTGACCGCCACCACCCAAGGCCGCGAGCAGGAGGTGGAGTCGGGCCGCGCCGATGTCTTCATGACAGATTTTCCATTCAGCCGCCGCATGTTGGAAACCACCGATTGGGCGCGTCTGGTTGTGCCGTCGACGACCTATCACCTGACCTCATACGCCTACGCCATGCAGAAAGACGACGATCTCTGGCATCATCGCATAGAGCGTTTCATGCAAAAAGCCAAACAAAACGGCCAGCTAATGGCGGCAATCAAACGCCACAAACTTGATCCCATTGCAACGCGTGATTGAGGCGGCGAGGGTGGGTGAATCCTGAATTCGGCAGTTGGGCCGCGTCGTAGGAGCGTCCGCTTGCGGCGCAATCGTCGTGGGATCGGCCCGCAAGCGGCGCCTCCTACTAAATTAAAGGGGCCAGGGTCGAATTAAATGCCTAACTTTTCATTCAACACGGACTGGCGCGATAAAGCCGCACCAGCCGGTTAATTCCGACGCTACGCGGCCCCATTGTTTTCCGCGCGGTGACGTGGTTACGCGCTTCGGGCGATCAATAGCGTGTCATTCTCGACTGAATACACCAAACGATGACAGCCATCGATGCGACGTGACCAAAATCCAGAAAGTTGATGCTTGAGCGGTTCAGGTTTGCCGATGCCACAAAACGGGTCGCGTTGAATATCTCGGATGAGTTGGTTGATCCGTTTGAGGATGGCTCGATCGGTGTTTTGCCAGTAGATGTAGTCTTCCCATCCCTTCGTGGAAAATTTAATCATCCAATGCAAGTTCCCTGATTTCACCCACCCCATTGCGCAATTCTTCAATCGATTCGATCAGGCGCTTTGCGCCTTTCGGGTTGCGCAGCAGGTAAGCGGTCTCTTCCAGCGCATGGTAATCATCCAAAGACAAGACTACGACTGGCTTGCCCCGTTGGCTTGTCACCACGACAGGAGCGCGATCATCATTGACTCGACGCATAACGTCGGCAAAGTGCTGGCGGGTATAGCTGTAAGTCAGGGCATCCATGTTTGATCCTGATCCTTTGAGTTGTACAAATCATAGAACAAGGTGGGTGCGGAGGCAAAGCCGGCGTAGTGCGCCCGGTCAGATACCCAGTTGTCGTTTGGCAATGGCGATGGCGATGCGGTTGATCGGGTTACGGTTGCCGCCCGGCCGCCAGGTGTGCGCAAGTTTGTTGCGGTAGCCGTCGAACTGGATGCCGTGCGGAGCAGCCCAGACTTTTCCGCGCCCAAGTAGTATTTTCATGGCTTCGCTGGCGGCGACGCCGGCGCAAAGTTGGCAGGCCATGATGGTCGATGGGCCTTTGCGGGCTTTCAGGTCAACCCGACTCGGGTCGGCCAAGTAGTGGCGATGTAGCAGCGCGGGGGCGAGACCGACCAGGAAGCGGATAGCTTTATCCAGTTCCGGACGGTCGCCCCACTGAAAATAATCTTCAAAACTCATCTGGCCAGGGAGGAAGTTCAACAGGCCGGCGCTGATGCCGAGTGGCGCCACGGTGGTGGCGGGGATGCCATGTTCATGGCACCAGGCAAACACCATCTGGCGGGCGGAGATGGCGAAGAAATCCAGACCATCGACATAGAGATCGACATCCCGAAAAAAGTCTCCCACGTTTTCCGGTTGCACCCCGTTCTTGAAAATCCGGATGTCGCATTCCGGATTGATCTGCAAGGCCTGTTCGGCGAGCACTTCAGCCTTGTGACGGCCGATGCTGGCCAGCGAGGCGCCTGCCTGTCGGTTGAAGTTGGCGAGTTCGAAAGTGTCCAGATCGGCAATGTTAAATTTTCCGACACCCAGTCTGGCCAGGGTCAGCAAATGAAAGCCGCCGACGCCGCCCATGCCGGCAATGGCGATACGTTTGTGGCGAAGTTGCGCCTGCTCTTGCTCGGTAACCCAACCGATATTGCGTGAGAACGCGGTGCTGTAATCGAATATGCCCATTGTGCGTCTAGGCCCAGGCGCCTTGGTTGGTTATGAGCGCCCACACGGATGGGCAAACACGTTGAATATTGGGTAGCGATTCTTTCAACGTACCCAGACAGGGTGTGCGGTTACCGTGATAATCCACGTCCGGCCCTATTCTGTTGAACGTGACACCAAACCGTCCCAGAAGCCGCAGCAACGCTGGCTCCATCACAGCGTAACAGTGCGTAATGTGGTGAGCATGGGCCATTTGCATCACAGCGGTAAATAGGCCAAGCGAGATATGCGGCAAGACACGGCGTTCGTGTTCTTCAAAGTACATATCAACATTTTCAGCCACACCCGCCAAGGTACCTGACTCGCCGATACGTTTCTTGAAGACTTTGGAGACGGCAAAACGAGAAATTTCCCCCAGATTGGCGCGTATATCTGGATGGGTTACTGGGTGATCAAGCTGGCAATGCAACTCGATAGGGAAGAGCGCGCTGACATTCTGCGGTGCAGGCAAGATGAGGCGTGCAGTGGCGGCATAAACACCTGTGCGCCTGTGCCGCACCAAATAATGGTCTGATCTGGCATCAAACGCATCCTCTTCCCAGCACACTCGCCCATTTCCCGCTACGTCAACACAAATGCAGTCAGCCTCGGATTCAAAGCCAGTTTCAAGCACATAAACTTGATGCCTAAGCTGGTAAACCTGCTTGCGCAAGTCTTCGGTGTCGGCATGGATAAGCTCGAAAAACTCGTTGAAAGCCGCAATCATATCTGACTCCACCTCTGCTCCTTGTGATGAACCGCCGTCACACCTGTGATTCGGTCAAACGCTGAAGGATTTTGCCTTCTTCTTCGTGTGAGAGGAAATAGGGGTAAAGCGTGCGCTCTTGTTTGGGCATTTCAGGGTGACCACCAAAGACTTCAATCATGCAGCACCCCTAGTTCATATTCGCACGCAGCAAGACTGTCGGCGCAAAGTTGGCAGGTCAATGATGGTAGATGGGCCTTTGCGGGCTTTCAGACTAATGCGGCTGGGACCAGTCAGGTAATGACGATGCAGTAGGGCGGGCGCCAGGCCTACCAAGAAACGTAACGCTAAATCTAGTTCCGGGCGGTCGCCCAATTGAAAATAGCCTTCAAAACTCATCTGGCCGGGGCGGAAGTGAAAGCCACAGATGCCGTCCATGCTGGCAATGGCGACACGTTTGTTGCGCAATGCGGCTTGTTCCTGTTCGGTCACCCAGCCGATATTGCGGGAAAAGGCATCCTGGTAATTGAATACCACAGCATTCAGCCTCGGGCGATGCGGGCCAGAATGGCCTGCTCTTCATTGGGTGTCATGAAATAGGGATAGAGCGAACGTTCCTGGCGTGAGACTTCAGGGTGGCCGCCGAATTTTTTGATCATTTCTGTTGCATATCCTGCTGCATCTAGCCTTAGCAGAATGGCCGGGGCACCGACACGAGGACAGATCCGCTCGTCGCCCAAAGTTTCAAAGCCCAACATACGTTGGTAGAAGGGGGTATGTGACGGATTAACTTCGATCACGATATCTGTGTAATCCCAAATTTTGATTGCATACATATAGGCAGCATGAAAAAGACCTGCAATCATTCGTTTGGAAGCCCCTTTGTGATCAATCGCCAGTTTGGTGAATTCGCAGACCCGTAAGCCTTGCTGCCTGAGTCCATCAATCTCGTTCTTGTATAGTTCGTCAACCAGCAGGCCCGCGCCGGTATCAAAGCCGATGGTGATGGTGCCGATCACTTCATCGCCTTTGTAGGTAGCCAACGTGATGCGCTCGGGGCACACCTGTTGACCTGATGGCCCGGAAGCCTGGTAGCCCTTGTCGCGGTAACGTTTCTCGACCAGAAACCGCGCTTCGCGTGTGCGGCTGTCGTCATGGGCGAGACGAATTTTGAACGTGTCCTTCTTGATCACAACACCAAGTGCCTCTTCTGCGGTGAGGTTGGTGTTTGAAATGCTGAAGTTTTGCAGGCGCGGCGGTGGTTCGACAACAGCGAGCGTTTTGGCCCACGTGCGACTACTGCGGCGCAGCTTTTCCATGATGTCCACTATTACACCCTACGTCCTTGGGCCCTTTGGGCTCATATAATGAAGCATATATTTAACGCTCTTGTATGGACTGTTTTGCATCGCCCAATGGTAAGAGTTTAAGGCATAGGCCATTACAATCCGTTCCCATGAAGATCGAAATAATCACCACGGAGGATCGTAGCCGCTATCTGGTTAATCATTCCGCTGAAATCGTGCGAATTTTGCGCGAGCTGATGGAGGATAAAAATATCGTTGCCCTGTATGGGGAAAACGAGAAGCAATTTCTGCTCTCGACACTGGTGGCGATTGAACCTGAAAAGGGCTATCTGTTGTTCGAGCAGGGCGTCGACCAGGCGATGAATGCGTTGTTGCTGAGCAGTAAGGAATGCACGTTCGCTTCTACCCACGACCAGATTCATATCCAGTTTTCCAGCACCAAGATCGACTCGGAAACGCTCGGCAAAGAGGCGCTGTTCCGTGTGCCGATGCCGCGTGAAATTCTCCGTCTGCAGCGGCGTGAGTATTACCGTTTGGTCACCTCAGTGATCAATCCGGTGAAATGCCTGATCAATACCAGTGCGGGTTTGATGGAGTCGGTGGTGGTGGATATCAGCATCGGCGGCGTTGGTGTGTTGTCTTACCCCGAGGTGGGCAGGCTCAAGGCCGGCGAGGTTTACCACGGTTGCCGCATCACCTTGCCTGGCGTGGGCGAGTTTGCGGTCGGGCTCAGTGTCTGTACGACGTTTGAAATTACCCTGAAGAATGGTCGCTTGACGCATCGCGCCGGATGCCGGTTCATCGACCTGCCGCCGAGCGTGGAAACCGCGATCCAGCGCTACATCATTCAGGTGGATCGAGAGCGGCGGGCGCATTATTCCTGATGCGGCCTTTCCTCGGACAACGAGAAAATACTGGCAGGAGTTTGCTGGCAGGCGTTGATTTCATCGGTAGGCGTCACCCCAGCGAAGGCCGGGGTCCAGCTCTGTGAGCGTATCAACTGAATACCGGCCTTCGCCTTTATGACGTGTTGGTCGGATCAGAAGACGGATTACTTCTCTGCCAGCCAGCGCGCGGCGTCGATCGCAAAGTAGGTCAGCACCGCATCGGCGCCGGCTCGCTTGAAGCCCAACAGACTTTCCAGTACGCAGGCTCTTTCGTTCAGCCAGCCATTTTGCGCGGCGGCTTTGAGCATGGCGTATTCGCCGCTGACTTGATAAACAAATGTTGGCGCTTTATAGGTTTCCTTCACCCGCCGCACGATGTCCAGATACGGCATGCCGGGTTTGATCATTACCATGTCGGCACCTTCCTGCAGATCAAGGCCGACTTCCCATAGCGCTTCATCGCTGTTCGCCGGGTCCATCTGGTAGGTGTATTTGTCGCCCTGGCCGAGGTTGGCGGCGGAACCCACCGCGTCGCGGAACGGGCCGTAGAAGCTGGAGGCGTATTTGGCGGAATAGGCGAGGATGCGGGTATGGATGAAGCCGGCGGCGTCGAGCGCGTCGCGCACTGCGTGAATGCGGCCATCCATCATGTCGGACGGGGCGACGATGTCGGCTCCAGCCAGGGCGTGGCACTCGGCCTGGCGGGTCAGTACGGCGATGGTTTCGTCGTTGAGCACGTAACCGCGCGGGTCGTTGGGGTCGATCAGGCCATCTTGGCCATGACTGGTGTAGGGGTCGAGCGCGATGTCGGTAATCACGCCGAGTTCAGGGAAACGTTGCTTCAACGCCGTCACCACGCGCGGTACCAGGCCATTCGGGTTGTAGGCTTCCGCCGCGTCGAGGCTTTTCAACGCGGTATCGACCACCGGAAACAGCGCCATGGCCGGGATGCCGAGCTTCAAACAGTCTTCCGCGACGCCCAACAATTTGTCCAGGCTCATGCGTTGCACGCCAGGCATGGAGGCGATGTCCTCGACCCGGTTTTCGCCATCCAGCACAAATACCGGCAGGATCAGATCGGCCGCTGTCAGGGCGTTTTCCCGCATCAGCCGGCGCGAGAAAACATCACGCCGCATGCGGCGCATACGTTTTTGGGGAAAGCTCGACAAATCGAACATGTTGCATCTCTCCTGAAACGAAAATACCAGTCTGTCGAAAGTGGTGCGGGGGAACATTTGCTGGCGTCAATGGCTCCATGCTTTTGACGAATCACTTCGTCTCCCGCTTCCCTCCCTGAGCGGGGCCTTGATGCAATTTCAAGGCACTTTTACCCGGCCTGAGGTTCCGTAACCTCCACATTGGCCGGGTTTTTTTTGGGTGTGCCCAGCCAGTTTCGAACCACGCCTTCGGCTTGATCGACGCCGATTTTCTTCAGGCTGGAAAATAATTGCACGCTGGCGTTCATGCCCATTTTCTTGAGCTCGCCGCTGACCATCAGCAAGGTCTGCGCGGCGGGGCCGCGCGACAGCTTGTCGGATTTGGACAGCAGCACATGCACCGGCCGGCCGGAAGGGCGAAACCATTCCAGCAGGGAACGATCGAGTTCAGTCAGCGGGTGGCGAATATCCATGATCATGACCAGACCGGCGAGTTGGCTGCGGCCCGATAGATAGCC
This sequence comes from Burkholderiales bacterium, assembly GCA_038215555.1. Taxonomy (GTDB): domain Bacteria; phylum Pseudomonadota; class Gammaproteobacteria; order Burkholderiales; family Thiobacillaceae; genus PFJX01. The sequence goes on from JBBQQT010000042.1 coordinate 7,409, forward strand.
GCCGATCAATGCCTGCCAGACATGTTTTTGCGCTTTTGGCGCTCGCGCATAGCCATAACCGGGCAGGTCGACCAGAAAACGGCCTTCTTCGACACGGAAGAAGTTCAAGTGCTGCGTGCGACCAGGCATTTTGCTGACGAAAGCCAGCCGCTTGTGGTTGCACAGCGTGTTGATTGCGCTTGATTTGCCCGCGTTGGAACGTCCGGCAAAGGCGACTTCGGCCAGGCTGTCGGAGGGGAGTTCGCGAATTTGCGCGACAGTAATATGGAAGGCGGCGTTGAGCACGGGAGGGCCACCAATTGAAAGGCTGGCACTATAGCAAACAGGCCGCTAAAATGCCGCGATTACATTGCTGTTATTGTGGCTTAAGGAGCTTTAGATGAAATCCCTCGCGCTGTTGACCGGCCTGCTTTCCGCGGCCTTAACCGTGGCTACCCCGGCCTGGGCTAACCCGGCCACGACTTCTGCCGCCAAGGGCGATGCCGCGAAAGCGCAAAAACTTGTCAACGATGTCTGTGGCGCTTGCCATGGCACCGACGGTAACAGCACTTCCCCGGCGTATCCCTCTCTCGCCGGTCAGACGCCGGAATACCTCGCCAAACAACTGCGTGAATTCAAATCTGGCGGACGCAAAAACGCGATCATGGCGCCCAATGCGGCAACGCTGTCGAATGAAGACATGCTGAATCTGGCCGCTTATTACAGTGCACAGCAGCAGAAGCCGCGTCTGGCCAAGGATGCTGCCTTGGTCGCTGAAGGTCAGAAAATCTACAAGGGCGGCAATGCCGGTAGCGGCGTTCCGGCTTGTGCGTCTTGTCACGGCCCGGCCGGTGCAGGCATTCCGGTTCAGTTTCCCCGCCTGGCTGGTCAGCATGCCAAATATGTCGAGTCGCAATTGAAGAACTTCCGCAGCGGCGACCGCGCCAACGACGGTGGCATGATGATGCGAGTCATCGCGCGCAAAATGACCGATCATGAAATGAAAGCCGTCGCCGAATATATCAACGGTCTGCGCTGAGATTCTGTTTGACCTGAAACGGCCCGCTTGATGCGGGCCGTTTCTTTTTGGTTGTTCCTTTGGCTGTATCCCATTTGGCTGTTCCTTCTCGGCGTCCATGTCCTCCATGCTTTCTGGCTTGAACCCGCAACAGCGTGAAGCCGCCAAATACCTGGACGGCCCGTTGCTGGTCCTGGCGGGCGCCGGCTCCGGCAAAACCCGGGTGATCACGCGCAAGATTGCTTATCTGGCGACGGAATGCGGCATCGATGCGCGCCATATCGCCGCCATCACATTTACCAACAAGGCCGCGCGCGAAATGCGCGAACGGGTGTCGGAACTACTCCCAGGCCGGCAGGGCAAAGGCCTGACGGTTTCCACATTCCACTCGCTGGGCCTGCAAATCCTGCGCCATGAGGCCAAGCGGATTGGCTACAAGCCTCGTTTTTCGGTTCTGGATGCGGCCGATGCCCAACAAATACTGGCCGATATTCTGAAGACGGTGGACAAGGCGACATTGCGCCAGGCGGTCAGCGTTGTATCCAATTGGAAGAATGCGCTGCTGGCGCCGCAAGCCGCGCTGTTGGCGGCCAAGGATGAGGCGGAACGGCAGTGGGCAGTTGCCTACCAGTCTTATCAGGACACCTTGCGTGCCTATCAGGCAATGGACTTCGATGACTTGATTCGGCTGCCGGTCGAACTTTTTCGTGGTCATCCGGAAGCGCTGGAAACCTGGCAAAGCCGACTGCGCTATTTGTTGGTCGATGAATATCAGGACACCAACGGCGCGCAATACGAGTTGATGAAGTTGCTGGCCGGCGTGGCGGGACGCTTTACCGCTGTCGGCGACGACGACCAGGCTATCTACGCCTGGCGGGGCGCCGATGTGGAGAATCTGCGCCGGCTGAGCGAGGACTATCCCAGCCTCAAGATCATTCCGCTAACCCAGAACTACCGCTCCAGCCAACGCATCCTGCGCGCCGCCAACAGCGTCATTCGCAACAACCCGCGTCTGCATGAAAAGAATTTGTGGAGCGAACATGGTCTGGGTGACTACATCGAACTCCTGCAGTGCCGCGATGATCGGCATGAAGCGGAATCTGTCGCGTTGCGTATTTCGGCGCACAAGTTCGAGTGCCGTACCCGCTTTGCCGACTATGCCATTCTGTATCGCGGCAACCATCAGGCGCGCCTGTTCGAGGAAGCCTTGCGCGAGGCCAAGATTCCCTACCAGCTCTCCGGTGGACAATCCTTTTTCGATAAAGCGGAAATCAAGGATCTCACCGCCTACCTGCGCCTGATCGCCAACCCGGACGACGACCCGGCGTTCATCCGCGCGGTGACCACGCCGCGACGCGGGATTGGCGCAGGCACCCTGGAAAAACTCGGCGATCACGCCGGCCAGCGGCATATCAGTCTGTTTGCCGCCAGCTTCGAGACCGCTTTCCAGTCCACGCTACTTGAGCGGCAACTGGAGCCGTTGACCGCATTTTGCGACTTCATCAATCGCATTGCCGACCGCGCCGAAAAGGAAGCCGCCGGCAGCTTGCTGGAAGAGTTGCTGGCCGCGATTCAGTATGAGGAATGGCTGTATGAAACCGAGGACGATCGCGCCGCCAAAGCCAAATGGATGAATGTGCGCGACTTTGTCGATTGGTTAAGCAAAAAGGGCACCGAGGATGGCAAGACGCTGATCGAGTTGACCCAGATCGTTAGCCTGATGAACCTGCTCGAAGGGCGTGATAACGAGGAAGTCGATGCGGTACGCCTGTCAACTTTGCATGCAGCAAAAGGACTCGAGTTTCCGCATGTCTACCTGGTCGGCGTGGAAGAAGAGGTTTTGCCGCATCGGGAATGTCTCGAGGGCGCGCGACTGGAAGAAGAACGCCGCTTGATGTACGTCGGCATCACCCGCGCCCAACGCAGCCTGGTGATCAGCTTCTGCACCCGCCGCAAGCGGGGAGGCGAAATCGTGGCGTGTGAACCATCGCGCTTCCTTGATGAAATCGACACTAACGAGGTGCGGCGAACAGGTGTCGGCGGCGTCGAAAGCGCTGAGGTCAAAGAGGATGGAAGGCGTCGCCTTTCTGCCTTGAAAGCGATGCTGAGCAAATAAAAAACGCGGCATAAAGCCGCGTTCTCACTTGCGCTGGCGGGCAGCTTATTTTGCTGCGGCTTGCTTGGAAGCTTTGTCGGCAGTGGTAATCGCGGTCTTGGCTTGATCAACCATGAAATCAACCGCCAAGCGGGTATCCGCATCGGACAGTTTCAGGTTGCCGCCCTTCGCCGGCCCGCCAAAGCTGCCATTGATCGCCGCGTTGTAGAGGTATTCCTTGCCTTCCTTGATCAGCGGCGTCCAGGCTTTTGCATCGGACAATTTCTGCGCACCGGTAACGCCAGTGTCATGACAGTACGCGCAGTTATCGACATACACAGTCTGGCCGCGTGCCAGTTCGGCCGCCGTCGGCTCCACTTCTTTCTTCAGCACCGCTTCAAAGTTGGCGCCAGCCGCATTGGTCATATAAACAACGCCACGCGCAACTACCAGATCGGAGAGATCAGGGTCGCCGCCACGAGCCGGCATCTTGTTGAAGCCTTTGATTGCGTGGTCGAGCAGAGTCGGGTAGCCCTGCGCATACCGCTTGCTCCAATCCGCCTTCTCTTTGAATTTGGGCGAACCCAATGCGCCAGAGGCATGGCAACCGGCGCAGATTTCGTTGTAAACCTGCTCGCCTGTCAGTTCGATTTTGGGGACATTGGGGTCAACCGCAAGTGATTGGCCGAAGGGCTGAATGCGTTCAAGCACCCCCTTTTCTGCGATCGGAGCCGGGTCAGGTTGCCCCATATTCTTTTGAAAACCAAGAAACAACATGACGATCATAAAGATCGTCAGGCCAGGCGCAAACAAGCCCCCGAGCGTGGCGGCAATAAAATCCTTTGGCGTCGTTTTTGTCATTTGGTGCAGATCGGACATGGCGCAGACCCTAGTCTTGGTTTGGGAACCCGATGATTATAAGGGTTTTCGCAGCCGACTAAACGACCACTATGCTATGCTTCGATCACTTTGGAACTGTCAGACGTTGCACATAAGTCCGCCAAGCCACTGAAATCCAGTGATCACAGTGATCAGATTCCAAGGGAATCTGACTAGCGATCTTCAAGTCGATTCAAGCAAGTCAGTTTCAAACCCTGCGGTCGTAGCTCAGATGGATAGAGTATCGGCCTCCGAAGCCGAGGGTCGTGGGTTCGAGTCCCGCCGACCGCACCAAATCAAGCACTTTGCTTAAGCTAACTTTCATGCCGAGATGCGCCCGGCATGAAGGCTAGTGGAAATCCCCCGAAGGGTTCTGTTATTCAAGTTTTCCGAGGGGAGGCACCCCTTCGCCATCACGATGCTTGATCGTCCAGACTGTAAATGCCATCGCGGACGGTGACCGTACTTACTGCAACCGCAGTAACTTCAAGTCTCGCCCAATTTCTTCCATCCCGCCGTGGAGACCCGCTTGAACAAAGCCGAACTCATCGACGCCATTGCCGACAAAGCCAATGCCAGCAAAGCCGCCACTGCTGTCCAGATGAATGCCACGCTGGAAGCCATCGCCGAGGCCTTGGCCAAAGGCGAAAATGTCCAGCTCATCGGCTTCGGCACCTTCAGCGTCAACCAACGTGCCGCCCGCACCGGACGCAACCCGCAGACCGGCAAGGAACTCAAGAACGTCGCCCGTTTCAAGGCTGGCACCGCGCTTTCAAGTGCGATGAGCACTTCCAAGCCAAAGGCCAAAATTGCGGCCAAAATTGCGGCCAAAACCACGGCCAAAACCACGGCCAAGAAGAAATAAACGTTTACCGAGCCATGTGGGGTCGCTTTGCCCTCAAGGCCCCGGTGGCGGAATTGATCCAACACTTCGGCCTGGATGAATGTGTCGACCTGACGCCGCGCTACAACATCCCGCCCGGCACCGAGATTGCCGCCATCCGGCAATCGCCGGCAGGCCAGCGTGTCCTGCACCGTCTCAAATGGGGCCTGGCCCCGAACTGGGCGAAAGACCCGAGCATCGGCAACAAACTCAACAACGCGCCAGCCGATGGCCATGGCCGGTTTGTGGGAAGCCTGGACATGCTGGGCGGCACTGGTGAGCGCGCTGCCACGTTGCCGGCCGCTTGCAGGGAATGACCATGCTGCACGGCACCTTTTGTTGATCGATTTTTTCGAATTAATCAACATGATAGTTCGAGTATTTCTTGTATTTGAACAGCCTTAGGATGCGGCCTTGCTCAATCTAAACAGGAGAACGGCCATGCAGATCGATATTCAAAGTCAGGGCTTCAGCCTTACCGAAGGGTTGCGCGAATATGTCATGAAGCGGCTGGCTTACGCCCTGAGTCACGGCGGTGCGGCCATTACCCGGGTCATCGTGCGGCTCTCCGACATCAATGGCCCGCGCGGCGGCGACGACAAGCGCTGCCTCATCGAGGTGCGGCTCAAGGCTGCGTCGGCGGTGGTGATCGAGGATACCGAGGCCGACCTTTACCTGGCCATCGACCGTGCCGCGGAACGCGCCGGTCGCACGCTGGCACGACGCCTGGCGCGGCAGCGGGAATTCGCGCCGGGTATGCCGGAAGCGCCGGAAGTAGCGCCGCAGCCATGCCCAACAAGCTGATCGCTTTGGCGGCGGAGTGCTTGCGCGCCGGCGGGATGGTGGCTTTCCCGACCGAGACGGTCTACGGCCTGGGGGCCGACGCCCGCAACGAGGACGCGGTGCGGCGGGTGTTCGCCATCAAGGGGCGGCCCGCCGATCATCCTCTGATCGTGCATCTGGCCGAAGCGTCGCAAGCGGACGCATGGGCCAGCGAGATTTCGGAGACCGCGCGACATTTGATGGAACGCTTCTGGCCGGGGCCGCTCACCTTGGTGTTGCCGGCGCGCGACGACGTGCCGCGCGGAGTCACCGGCGGTCAGGACAGCGTGGCCTTGCGCGCGCCAAATCACCCCATGGCGCTGGCCTTGCTGCGTGAATTCGGCGGCCCGAATGGGGGTGGTCTCGCCGCGCCGTCGGCGAATCGTTTTGGCGCGGTGAGCCCCACCGAAGCCTGGCATGTGCGCACCGCTTTCGGAATACAGGTCGACCAGGTTCTGGATGGCGGGCCCTGCCGCTTCGGCCTGGAGTCGACCATCGTCTCGCTGCTTGATGAGCGTCCGCGCGTGTTGCGCCCTGGCGCGCTGCCGCTATCCGCTCTGCGCGAGGTGTTGGGCGTGGACGGCATCGAGTACGGCAGGCAGCCTGATTCGGCCACTGCTGCCACGCCGCGCGTGCCCGGCGCCCTGGCGGTCCATTACGCGCCCGCCACGCCGTTGGAGATTCACACCATGGAGGCCCTGCCCGAACGCGCCACGATGCTGCTGGACCAGGGTTTGCGCATCGCGGTATTGCGCCGCAACCGAACCCTGCGCGGCCTGGGATTGCCGCCGTCGCTGCCCCAGTTTTTGCTTCCGGCCCGGGTCGAACCCTATGCGCGCAGCCTGTATGCCCGGCTACGCGAACTCGATCGCTTCGCCTTCGATTGCATGCTTATCGAAGCGCCGCCAGACGATGAAACCTGGTGGGCGATCAACGACCGCCTCGCTCGGGCAGCGTCCGGTCATCGTCTTGCCCCTTCGTCGTTGCGGGAATCGCCATGAACATACTCGGATTTATAGCCGCCGCCGAGCAATTCGCGCCTCGCTTGTTTCAAGTTCGCCGCAGCACCTGGATCGCCGTCGGCGTCGGTCTGCTGGTGTTGTTCGGCTTGCTGATCTGGGCTGCTCTGGCGTTGATCAGCTGGTTCTTCGGTCAGGTTCAGGGCTGGAGCGCGGCGGCGCCCGAGGCCGCGCGCGGGGCGCTGGCGACGGTGGAGCAGCAGGTGGAACAGATGGTCCCGGGCGCACGGGAAAAAATGTCCGCAGGGTTGAGTGAATTCGTGCCCATCCGCAAATCGGAGGACAGCAGGCCGCAGCGCGATGTTTCCGGCACGGACATCGCACCCGTGGCGCGTTATCCAGGCCTCACGCGCACCTTTTGGCATCGCGAAGGCAGGCAGATCAACGTGCACTACGAGGGTCGGGCGGATTACGCGGCGGTGCTCGACCATTACGTCCGCGTCTTTGCCGCTCAGGGCTACAAGCAGGAACTGCAATCCGCCACGCCTGAAGCCGAGATCCATGCCTGGATCAAGGGCAAACAGCGCTATCTCGCGAAGATCGTCAGCCAACCCAAGGGCGCGGTTTCCGTTGACATCGAAACCACTTTGCAATGATCAGAAGCCATCAACCTGAATGGACCCGAACATGAATCACGCTGTCTCTATCGGCGAGCCCTGGATGTGGGCCGCCTTCATCGCCTTCGTGCTGGTCATGCTGGTGCTCGATCTGTTTGTCTTCGGCGGCAGGAAGGCGCACAAGGTCAGCGTCAAGGAAGCGGCGCTCTGGTCGCTGGCCTGGTTCAGCCTCGCGCTGCTGTTCAATGCCGGCCTGTGGTGGCACCTAAACGACACCATCGGGCCGGAGGTCGCAGACAAAAAGGCGCTGGAATTCTTCACCGGCTATTTGATCGAGAAGTCGCTGTCGGTGGACAACGTGTTCGTCTTCCTGCTGATCTTTACCGCCTTCCACGTCGCGCCCGAATACCAGCGCCGGGTGCTGATCTACGGCGTGCTCGGCGCCATCGTCTTGCGTGCCGTGATGATCCTGGCCGGCGCCTGGGTGGTGCGCGAGTATTCCTGGGTGCTCTATCTGTTCGGCGCGTTCCTGGTCATCACCGGTATTCGGATGCTGGTGATGGCGGAAAAGACGCCCAATCTGGAACAGAACCCGGTGCTGAAATTCGCGCGTCGGCATCTGCGCATCAGCGAAGGCGATCACGGCGAGAAATTCACTGTGATGAAGGACGGGGTGCGCTATTTCACGCCGCTGTTCCTGGTGTTGATCCTGATCGAGGTTACCGACTTGGTGTTCGCGGTGGATTCCATCCCGGCCATCTTTGCCATTACCACCGATCCCTTCATCGTCTTCACCTCCAACATCTTCGCCATCATGGGTTTGCGCGCGCTGTACTTCCTGCTCGCCGACGTGGCCGACCGCTTCCACCTGTTGAAGTACGGTCTGGCCATGGTGCTCACCTTCATCGGCACCAAGATGCTGATTGCGCCCTGGTATCACGTGCCGGTGCAGGCCTCGCTGGCCATCGTCGCCGTGTTGATCGGGTCGAGCGTGGTCGCCAGCCTGATCGCAACGCGCAAACCTGCCGCTTGAGGAAACGCCGCCATGTTTTCCAGCCGCGGCGTCACCGGGCAAACCTTTCGCGGCAGCCGGGAGCCGCTGATCCAGGTGCCGGGCGCATTCGCATCGTATTGGACGCCGATGTGTTGGCTGGTCAGCCCGTCGCAAGGGGAACCCGACTGTCCGCCGAGTTATTGCTGAGCTTGTTCGTGGAAGGATGGAGCGAACAGCACATTGCGCCTGCCAGCCCCGACGATGCGGCAGATCGCATCATAAAGGCCGTCCGCTGGCCTTCACGGCGAAACCTTGCACGACCGCTGTTCCCGCCGCGGCCATTACGAGGCGGGCCGCTTCGCCAAAACGTTCGATGACGAAGGAGCGCGGGCCGGCTGGTGTCTTCTGGAACTGGGCTGCAAGGGGCCGGTGACGCATAACGCCTGTTCCAGCCTGCGCTGGCGCCCGCCGCCCTGCCAGTGATCAATCAGAAAACGCCGACCGCCGAGCGGGGCGCTCAAGACTACGACAGCCAATGCCTGTATTGTCACGACGCCGAAGCCGCCAAACTGGTCACGCCACCGGACGACGTGCCCGGCCTGCTTGATGCAGGTCTCTCTCCCATAAACCTGGATTCCGCTGTTGACGGATAGAATCGTTAAGCATCAGAGCATTGCGTGTGATCTGTAGGTGCGAATTTATTCGCACAGAACACATTGATTGTGCGAATAAATTCACACCTACATGCATTCCAACTGAGTTTTCCAGGATGAATAGACGAATATTTCTTGCCCGTGCCGCCGGTCTGTGCCTTTCCCTGTCAGCTTCCGCGCATGCCCTGGCCGAGGCACGCGTCCGGGTGGATACGGATGCGGCGCTCATCCGCGTCAACGCCGAGATCGAGACCCGGGTCGATCGCAAACTGGCCTGGCAGGTGCTCAGCGATTACGGGCGCTGGTCCGAGTTTGTGCCGGATCTGCAGGTCAGCCGGGTCATTTCGCAACCTGGCGAAACGATCCGGTTGGAACAACGCGGCCGCATTCCCTGGCTGCCCAACTTCCCGCTGGTGATGATTACCGAGGTGAAGGAAACGCCGCAGAAACGCATCCAGTTCCTGCGCGTTGCAGGCAACGTGCAATCCTTCATGGGCGAATGGCAGATCCTGGGCAAAAACCCGGTACGCATCGCCTACCGCTCACTCATCGAACCGGGGTTCGCCATGCCGCCCGAAGTGTCGATCGAAATATTCCGTCATGATGCCAAGGTCCGTCTGGAAGCCATGGCCCGCGAGATGGCGCGCCGCGCTGCGGGTGAACCTTGAAAGAGGTTAAAGCGGAACCCGCGCCGCGTTGAAGCGCAGATCAGACCCGCCTGCGGTAGCGCAGGATGGCAAAGGCGTGGCAGATGGCGGCAAAGGTCAACAGCGCCAATGCTTCGGGCAGCACTTCCCGAACGCCGCCACCGCGCACAAATACATCCAGAAAGCCGTCCAGCCCCCAGGACAGCGGTGAGATCACTGCCAGATTCTGCATGATCGGCAGCATCACCGCCTTCGGCACCAGAATGCCGCCGAGGGCGCCCATGATCATCACCGTGGCGGAGCTGAAACCGGCGGCCTGTTCGGTGGTGCGCGCATACATGGCGACGGCGATGCCGAAGCCGATCGCCGCCAGGCTTGCCGAAGCGCCCATGAGTATGAGCGCCAGAGGAGAATCGCCCAGCCCGAGCGGGTCGCCGCCGAGCAAGGGGAGAACGAAAACGCTCACCGCCAGCACCGAGACCATCTGTATCTGGTTGATCACGAAGAACGGTATCGCCTTGCCCCCGAGCACCACCCAGGCCGGCACGGACATCGTCTGCAGCCGGAACAGGCTGCCCTGTTCCCGTTCCTTGATGAAGGAAACCGACAGCGGTACGGCAAGGAAGAACATGGCCAGAAGTGTCCAGGCCGGCGCGTTCTGCTGCACCGATGAGGGCGTTGGACCGCCACTGCGCCGAGTCACCGTGTCGCCGTGCACGGGTGCGAACAACCCGGACTGCTCCAGATCGGGCAGGCCGCGGAAGCGCTCGCCCTGGGTTACACGCAGGGTTTGTTCCAGTTGTTCCCGCCCCAGCTTCATCTCGATGCCGTGCAAGGCCAGGCTCAGCGTGCCTTCAAGCACTTTGCGATAGTCGGAACGTAACGCCGGATCTGCCAGCGCCTGAACCTGGACCGGCTTTTCCAGGCGCAGATCGAGCGGCACATCGGCCATGATTTCCCCCAGACGACGCTTCGCCTGATCCGTCGCGCCGGCCGGCACCAGCACGGCGAAACGGTAGCGCCCGTCGATCAGCCATTGGCGTACCTGAGCCTCGCTGGCATCGTGGGAAAGAGCCAGGTTGATGCTCCGGTTGGCGCGAAAGGTGGCGACGATTTCACGCCCCACCTCGGCCTGATCCTGGGCGACCAGCAGCACCGGGAAGCTGGCGCCGGGACGATCGCCGAAGACGTCGCGCAGCGACAGGGAGAGGATCAGCACAAAGATCACCGGCATGGTGAAGAACAGGATCAGCGCCTGTCTGTCACGCAGGATGATGCGGGCTTCTTTGAGCACGCTGGCGCGGAACTTGGCAAGGTTCTGCATCACAAGGTTCTGCATCATTTCGGCGCTCCATGATCGCCGGTGAGGGCAATGAAAACCTGTTCCAGTTTCGTGCCGCCGAAGCTGAGCGTGCGCACCTTCAGGCCATCCGCGAGCAACATTTGCATGATCGGCGCGACGATCAGATCGGGATGTTCACTGGCGACCACAACCCGGCGTCCGGTGATTTCGACCGCATCCACGCCGGGGATGGATTTCAGCTTGCCGGCGAGGTCCGCCGGTGCTGCATCGAATAATTGCAATTCGAGGTTGCCGTCCCGACCTAGCGCCAGCAGTTCCGGCACCGTCCCGCGTACCAGCAGCTTGCCATGATTGATGATGGCGATCTCGCGACAGAGCATTTCGGCTTCTTCCATGTAATGGGTCGAGATCAGGATGGTGATGCCGGCGGCATCAAGTTCGCGCAGGCGGTGGTGGATCAGGACGCGCGAATGCGGATCGATGGCCACCGTCGGCTCGTCGAGGATGAGGATCTCGGGCTCGTGGATGAGGCCGATCACCATGTTCAGGCGGCGTTTGTAACCGCCCGAGAAGCGTTCCATGCGCTGGTCGGCTTCCTCGCTCATTTCGGCTAATTCCAGGCAGGCGGCGACTCGGTTTTCGAGATGATCTCCGGAGAGTCCCTGCATGCGACCGAAATATTCCAGGTTCTCCCGCGCTGTCAGCGTTGGATAGATGGCCGGCTCCTGCGGCACCAGACCGAGAATCCGTTTGATCGCCTCCGGTTCGGCGAATACATCGCAGCCATTGATCCGCGCGGAGCCCGAACTGGGTCTGAGCAGCCCGCCCAGGATCGACATCAGCGTGGTCTTGCCGGCGCCATTGGGGCCGATAATGCCGAAAATGCCACCGCGCGGCACGATCAGATCTATCGCATCGAGCGCCGGCGCGCGACTGCCCGGGAAGACCTTCGACAAGCGCCTCAACTCGATCGCCGGCACCCCCTCGGTTGGGTTGGCTTCGTGGGTGGGCAATGAGGATGGCATGGGCATCATGGGTGAATTCCGCGTGCGTGCGCGGGACGGGCCAAGCCTGTTTTTTCGATCATCACAATTCCGGTTTTTTCCGTTCGTTATGCGTTCCACTGGGCGGGGTTACGTTTTCTGCTTATCCCCAACTCGTCCAACTGTGCAAGCGATTTTTCGCCCCCTTCGGAATCCATGGCCTCTTTGTGGAGGGGCTTGTTGGGCGCTCAAGCCGTTCATTACAAGGCAAGCAGCGACGGCAAAGATACTGGGGGTGCCGGAGCAAACGCTGGTCAACTGGTGAGGCTCGGCAGCAAGTGAATATCGCCGTTTAACAGACCGCTTATGGAATGCAGAATTCAGGGGCAAGGTCAAAGCCGCAATACAAACAAAAACGGCTTGCATCGCTACAAGCCGTTTTTGTTTCCAGATATTTAACTGGCGTCCCCACGGGGATTCGAACCCCGGTACTCACCGTGAAAGGGTGATGTCCTAGGCCTCTAGACGATAGGGACTTATGAGGCCGAAAACCCGGTTTCCCGAGTTTTCTCGATTCTTGGTGGAGGTAAGCGGGATCGAACCGCTGACCTCTTGCATGCCATGCAAGCGCTCTCCCAGCTGAGCTATACCCCCACACGAGAGCCGCGCATTCTAAGGACCGATTTTTGACTTGTAAAGAGGTGAGCACTGAGAAACAAGAAAAACTTGCGCAGATTATAGTCAGATCATTTGAAAGAACATGCTTTCTGTCTGAGTGCCTCTGACAAGGTTATTGCGCAGGGTGCTTGCCGATTTTGATGTGTTTGCGATGTTGCCTGCGGGCTTTTTTAGATGGGAATAGTGATGCGCATGACCATTTTGGCGGTTGGAGACAAATTGCCAGGTTGGGCCGATGTGGCTACGGCGGAATATCTCAAACGCATGCCGCGTGAAGCGCGGGTTGATCTGGTGGCGGTGAAGCCGGAGAAACGGGGCGGACAGTCGGCGTTGACGCTGAAGCAGGCTGAAGCTTCGCGTTTGCTGGAAAAGATGCAGGCTGGGTGTCGACTCGTGGCGCTGGATGAGCATGGCCGTCAAGTGACCACGCGTGAATTGGCCGATTTGATGGCGCGCTGGATGGCCTCAGGTCAGGACACTTGCTTGGTCATCGGCGGCGCGGATGGCTTGGCGCCTGCCATCCTGGAGAAAGCGGAAAGTACGTTGGCTTTATCCCGGCTGACTTTGCCGCACGCTTTTGCGCGCGTGTTGCTGGCGGAACAACTGTATCGCGCGGTGAGTTTGCTGAATAACCATCCTTATCATCGCGAATAGGGCGGGTTGCATGTTCGCCGACAAGAAAAAAGCTGCTTGCGATCATCCTGCCGACGCCGCCGAGTAAACTTGCGCGCCATGTCCTCTTTTTCCCATCTGCCACATTCCAACCCGCTGACCGCGAAGCGACTCTATCTTGCTTCGCAAAGTCCACGCCGGCTCGAATTGCTGCGCCAGATCGGCATTGAACCGACGGTGTTGCCGTTACGTTCATCGCCGGGAAGGATTGATGTCGATGAAACGCCTTTGGCGGAAGAGGCCGCGACCGATTATGTGTTGCGTTTGGCGCGCATCAAGGCGGAAGCTGGCATGATTGTGCAGAACGTGCGCAACCTGCCCCATTGGCCGATTCTGGCCGCCGATACCACGGTGACGCTGGATGGTCACATTCTCGGCAAGCCGGCCAACCTCGATGAAGCGGCTGCCATGTTGCGGCGTTATTCCGGTCGTTCGCATACTGTGTTGACGGCAGTCGCGGCGGCGTATCAGGGCCGGATGGAAGTTGCGTTGAGCGAGAGCGTGGTGACCTTCAAACCCTTATCCGATACAGAAATTTTGGCTTATGTTGATGGCCGCGAGGGTTTCGGAAAGGCCGGTGGTTACGCCATTCAGGGGCGTGCCGCGTTGTTTATCGAACATCTCACGGGCAGCTATTCCGGTGTCATGGGCCTGCCATTATTCGAGACCTCGGAGCTGTTGAAGTCCGTTGGTTTTCACATCTTTTGATTGAACACCTTTGACTGAGCGTTTATGACCGAAGAAATCCTCATCAACATCACGCCGCAGGAGACCCGGGTTGCCGTGGTCTATCTGGGCGAGGTGCAGGAACTGCATATCGAGCGCGACAGCCAGCGCGGTCTGGTTGGCAACGTCTATCTCGGTCGTGTCAGCCGGGTGCTGCCAGGTATGCAGTCGGCATTCATCGATATCGGCCTGGATCGGGCGGCGTTCCTGCATGTCGGCGATATCGTCGAGGCGCGTTGCGAGAATTGTCCGCGACCGATCGAGAAAGTTTTGCATGAAGGCCAGAGCATTCTGGTCCAGGTGATCAAGGATCCGATCAGTTCCAAAGGCGCCCGTCTGTCGACCCAGATCAGTATGGCGGGGCGTTTTCTGGTCTACCTGCCGCAGGAAACGCGGATCGGCATTTCGCAGAAGATCGAGGACGAAAGCGAACGCGAGTTGCTGCGTGAACGCCTGACGCGGGTATTGCCGGTGGATGAGCATGGGGGGTTCATCATTCGCACCATGGCGAATATCGCTGAGGACAGCGAACTTGCCGCCGATGTCGAGTATTTGCGCACGCTTTGGGATGCCATTCAGGCGCGCTCGGAAAACACCTCCGGCCCGAAGCTGATCTATCAGGAACTGGATCTGGCGCACCGCGTGTTGCGCGATTTCGCGAATGAGGAAACCAGCCGTATCCTGGTCGACTCACGTGAGACCTTCCTGCGCATGCAGGCGTTTGCCGACGAGTTCACCCGCACTGGCGCTGGCAAGGTCAGCCATTACACGGCGGATCGGCCGTTGTTCGATCTGTACGGCGTCGAGGACGAGATCGAAAAAGCGCTCGGCCGCCGCGTCGATCTGAAATCCGGTGGCTATCTGGTGGTTGATCAGACCGAGGCGCTGACCACCATCGATGTGAATACCGGCAGTTTCACCAGCGGCCGCACCTTCGACGAGACCATCTTCAAGACCAATCTGGAAGCGGCGCAGAGCATCGCGCGGCAACTTCGCCTGCGCAATCTGGGCGGCATCATCATTCTCGATTTCATCGATATGGATAACCCGGAGCACAAGAATGCCGTGCTGGCCGAGTTTTCCAAGTCGCTGGCGCGTGATCGCACGCGCATGACGATCAACGGTTTCACCTCATTGGGTCTGGTCGAGATGACGCGCAAACGTACCCGCGAAAGCTTGACCCGGGTATTGTGCCAACCCTGCCCGACTTGCCAGGGACGCGGCCAGATCAAGACAGCACAGACCACCTGCTACGAGATTCTGCGTGCCATCATGCGCGAAGCACGCCAGTTCAGCGCGCGCGAGTACCGCATCATGGCGTCACAGACGGTGATCGATCAGTTTCTGGATGAGGAATCACAGAGCCTGGCGCAGTTGTCCGACTTCATTGCGAAGCCGATTTCGTTGCAGGTGGAAAGCCTGTTCAACCAGTAGCAGTACGACATCATCCTGCTCTGAGGCGGGATGAGCTGCCTGCCGATTAACTCAGCGGCGTGGCTTGCCCGGGTGCAAGTTCCAGCGCCCGGAAAGCGACGCCGGTGAGCAACGAGAACTCGCGGGCGATGGCTTCGATCTGTTCGACCTGGGTCCGTATCTCGACGATTTCGTGACTGACCAGGCTGCTGCGTTCCTGAATCGAACCCAGATTGGCGTGCACCTTGTTCAGGTTTTCCAGCCGGTGCTCGAGTTGCGACTTGTGTTCACTGATGCGTTCGACGATCGGGTCCAGTGTCAGACGCAGCCAGGTTTCCGATTCGATGCGTACTTGCTGGAACAGGATGCGCGCCTGCGTCACCAGCGCGATGTAGAACTTTTTCACCATGAAACGCTTTTCCAGCATGATGTTCAGCGGGTCGGAACAGAATTCCTGCGT
>JBBQQT010000043.1:0-22952 GCA_038215555.1 Burkholderiales bacterium
TGGCCGCCGGGGTGCCCACCCGGTGCCCGCGTCAGCATGGCATGCGCGCGCTCGGGATACGCCGTAGCCAGGTCGTTGGCATAAACACCGGACACCCGGCGAGCCCAGGCCGCATCAGGCAGGATAAACACGGCGCCGCAGGCACGCGTCTCCGCCGGTTTGCACGCGCGTGCGTTGTCCATATCAGCGGCATAACCCGCACGGAGGGTCTGGAATGCTGCCGATTCCCGCATGAAGTCGAACGGATCGGTATAACCATGCAGCAGACGGTACAACTCGGCCGGATGGAAATGCAGATCCGCCAGGCTGTCGCCATAACCGTTGTAATTCAGACATTCGCCGAGTTCGCGCAGTTGTTCGAGCTGATGGCCGCTCAATCCCAAAGGTTCGGCGGCTATCCGCGCGGCAGCATGCAGGTTGTCTCCAAACGCAGCAGCGACCGCCCAGATGCGGTATTTTCCAGCCAGATAGCGATCTACCAACAAGCTGGTGCAGACATCGGCAGATGTGTCGATGTTGGCCTGGAAATTGGCATGCACCGGCAATTCACCGGGATTGTGGTGATCGAACCAGCGCACCTTGACGCCCTTTTCCAGCATCGCGGCGAGCGGTACGACATTCTTTTCGACCGCGATATCAAGCGCGTTAACCTCATCCCCCGCGACCGCATCGATCTGTTTCAACAAACCGATGTCGCGTTTGACGCCAGTAATCAACGTACTCTCGACCGGATCGGCGAGGCGGAGTTGGTGCAGGGCGCAAATGCCATCGGCATCGCCATTGAATGCGTCATAAATCATGATTTTGGACAGCGTCGATTGGGTTGATGGAAGAAATAATCGCTACACAACATGATCAACCAGCCTCACCAGGCAGCATCACCAGAACTGCCAAGCGCCGGTATTCAACACCCACAATCCGAGCACCAGATTGGTGACCGCATGCGCAATGATCGGCGGCCAGAGACTGCCGGAAGCGCGATACAGCCAAGCATAAGCCAGCCCGGCAACAATACCGGCAAACCAGAGGCTGTGTTCGAAGCCGAACAGCACGCTACTGATCAGGATGGCGCGAAGACCGATACGCGCCGGTTCCAGCGCCAGGAAGTCCTGCTGTTGAATCCAGCGCATCAGGAACGAACGCCAGAACAGTTCTTCCATCACCGGCACCACCAGCGCAGCACCGATCAATCGAAGCAGCACCAACGGCCAGTTGAATGCCCCAGCGGCATCGCGCGGGTCATAGCCGGCGCCGCCGCCCAGATTCATCCAGCCGGCATCCATGTTGATCCACAACACGAATACCACGAGACCGATCACAGGCGCGATCAGCCCGGCCCAAAGCCAGTTCGGGCGGACATACAACTCGGCGTAAATGGCGCGGTAATACCAGAGCGCGGCAACCACCGCCGCGATCTTGACCGGATAGACCCAGCGCACATCGATCGCCGGTGCCAGATCAGCCAGCAACCCTTCCATGGCGAGAAACACCATGTAAAGGGCGAAAGGCAGGACACGCGCCCAAGTTGCGAGGCTGATGTTCCAACCGAGGATGCGTACCACGACCGGCCCTTTGCGCAGCAAGATTCAGCGCATTACTTCGCTTCGGTGGCGGCAGGTGCGGCAAGCACTGATGGTGCTGCGGCTGCAGCGGTAGGTTCCGCCTTGACATCGGCTGGCTTGCCGGCATCGGCGTATTCACCCAGGTATTCGATCTTCGCGGCTTCCTTCAGCTTCTTCAGCTCGACTTCGGCGATTTCACGTTTCTTCGCGTTATCCAGATAGCGCTCGATCATCGGCTTGGCCTGCTCTTGCGTCAGCGGCTGCGTTTGCGAACCCGCCACCACCAGAATGTTGAGTGCACCCGGCGCAGCGAAGGTCATCGCCTGGCCATCCTTCATCGCATGCAAACGCGGCAGAATTTCAAGCGGCAGTTGTTCGGCAGTCTTGGTCGACTGTCCCGCCCGCGCTGGAATATTTTCTGCCTTCAACCAAGCGATGAAATCGCCCAGATTCTTTGCTTTCTGGAGTTCCGCCTTGATTCTTTCGACATTCTCCGGTTTGACCTGGACATTGATTTCCTGCAAACGGTAAATGCGACGTTCAGCGAACAAGGCGGGGTTTTTGGCGTAGTAATCGGCCAGTTCGGCCTCGCTCGGCTTGGCATGATTGGCGGTCATTTTCTTGATCAAGGCCTGCGCCAGAATCTGCCGGCGGGAAGCCTCAATGGCCTGCATCACCAATGGATCGCTATCCAGCTTGTCGGTAATCGCCTTCTGCGTCATCAACTGCTGGTCAACCATCGATTTCAATACTTGATTTGCCGCCTGTTTGGCTTGATCCGGGCTCAGGTTGCTTAGTTTCGACAATTCGAAATCAAGTTGCTGCACGCTGATTTCATCGCCATTCACCTTGGCCGCCACCTGTGAAACAACCTTGGCATCGCCCTCTTTCTTGTCGCCACAGCCGCTGACGGCAAGAACGGCAATAACCAGGGGAATCGCCAATGCGCTAAAACCAACTCGGGACATCTTCTGCATTACATTTCCTTAAAAATAGAATTTCAAATTCGTAAAGGTTGGCCACGTCGAGGTTAGCCACGCCGAGCCTGTCCAAAAACTGCCCCGCATTATCCTGAGATCGCTGCCGCCGGCTCAAAAAAATAGCGGGGCTGCACCTTTCAATTACAAAATCCCCGCCGCGTAATCGGCCAGACGCGAGCGCTCGCCGCGCGCAAGCGTGATGTGTCCGCCGTGTTCCCAGCCCTTGAAGCGATCCACAACGTAGGTAATGCCGGAACTGCCTTCGGTCAGATACGGTGTATCGATCTGCGCGATATTGCCCAGACAGACCACCTTGGTGCCGGGGCCGGCGCGGGTGATCAGCGTCTTCATCTGCTTCGAGGTCAGGTTCTGCGCCTCGTCGATGATCAAAAATTTGTTGATGAAAGTGCGTCCGCGCATGAAATTGAGCGATTTCACCTTGATCCGGCTGCGTACCAGGTCTTGTGTTGCCGCCCTGCCCCATTCGCCGGCTTCTTCGTCGGGTTTGTTGAGCACGTCGAGGTTGTCTTCCAGCGCGCCCATCCACGGCGTCATCTTTTCTTCTTCGGTGCCGGGCAGGAAGCCGATGTCCTCGCCCACCGGCACGGTGACGCGAGTCATGATGATTTCGCTGTAGGTCTTGGTTTCCAGAATCTGGTTCAGGCCGGCAGCCAGTGTCAGCAAGGTCTTGCCGGTACCGGCCTGGCCGAGCAGGGAAACGAAGTCGATCTCCGGGTCCATCAGCACATTCAGCGCGAAGTTCTGTTCCCGGTTGCGCGCGGTAATGCCCCAGACATTGTTTTTCAGGTGGCTGTAGTCCTTCACCGTTTCCAGCGTCGCAGTATTGCCGGCGATCTCGATCACCTTGGCCTGAAACGGCTTCGACCCTTCCTGCCAGACAAATTGATTCACCAGCAATGAATCGCACAATGGCCCGGTGACGCGGTAATACGAGCGTCCCTCGCGCTGCCACGACTCCATGCCCTTGGCATGTTTGTCCCAGAAGTCGGCCGGTAATTCCAGCACGCCGCTGTAGAGCAGGTCGGTGTCTTCCAGCACCTTGTCGTTGAAGTAATCTTCCGCCGGAATCTCCAGCGCGCGCGCCTTGATGCGCATGTTGATGTCTTTCGACACCAGAATGACCTGGCGCTCAGGCTGCTGCGACTTAAGAAACGCCACCACGCCGAGTATCTGGTTATCGACCTTGCTGAACGGCAGGATCGAGGCGACATCGCTGGTCATTGGATGCGTCTGCAGGAAAAGTCGACCGGTCGCGGCTTTGTGGCTGTGTTCGGCCAGCGATGCACCATCCTGGATATGCATTTCCGCCGAACTGACGATTTCATCCAGGAAACGGGTGACCTGACGCGCATTGCGCGCGACTTCGGTCATGCCTTTTTTGTTGTGGTCCAGTTCCTCCAGCGTTGCCATCGGCAAATAGATGTCGTGTTCCTGGAAGCGGTACAAGCAGGTCGGGTCGTGCAACATCACATTGGTATCGAGAACGAACAGCTTGGTTTGCTTCTTGCTGGATTTACGCGCCATGGGGAAATGTCTCCGGGAAAAGTTACAGGGAACTGACGAAACTCAGAACTTCCTGGGCATGATCGGGCACTTTCACGCCGCGCCAGGCACGCGCAACCTGACCCTCCGGCGTAATTACAAACGTGCTGCGTTCAATACCGCGTACCTGTTTACCGTACATGTTTTTCAACTTCATGACGCCGAACAGTTCGCACACCTTCTCGTCCACATCGGACAGCAAATCAAACGCAAAACTGAACTTGGCCTTGAAGCTCTCATGCGACTTCACGCTATCTCGCGACACACCGTAGATATCCCAGCCCCTGGCCTGAAACTGCGCATGCAAGGCGCTGAAATCGAGACCTTCGGTGGTACAACCCGAGGTATCGTCCTTGGGATAGAAGTAAAGGACAACACCACGTCCTTTGAAATCGCTCAATTTGAAAGTGGTACCGCCGGTGGCGGGTAGTTCGAAATCCGGTGCGGGTTGGTTTTCCATCGTGTTCTCATTTAAAAATTGACGCGGCCATTATCCGGGACGCTCATTCGGCTGGGCAAGACCGCCGCATCAAGCCCACCTGACAATGACATCCGCGACGCTTGGCGCAAAAGCCCATCCACAACGCTTGCTCGTGGCCCCTGCAAGCTTGTACCGTGCCCGACATGACTGACACGCTCAAAACACTCGAACTCCCGATAGCCGGCATGACCTGTGCAGCCTGCTCTGCACGCCTGGAAAAGAACCTCAACCGGCTCGAAGGTGTCACGGCAAATGTGAATCTGAGCACCGAAACCGCCCGTGTCGATTACAACCCGGAGCTCGTCCAGCCTGCCGCGTTGCTCGAACAGATCAAAAAAACCGGCTTCAGCGTGCCGGATCAAAGCCTCGATCTGGCGATTTCCGGCATGACCTGCGCGGCCTGTTCGACGCGACTGGAAAAAGTCTTGAACCGCTTGCCCGGCGTCGAAGCGCGCGTCAATCTGGCCGCCGAGACAACGCGCCTGCGTTTCACGCCCGGCATCGCCAGTCTCGACATGGTGTTGGCGACCGTCGCGAAAGCCGGTTTTGCCGCCGCGCCAATCACCGAGGCCAGCCGCGCCGAGGCAAAGGCGCGCAAAGCAGCGGAATATCACGATGAACTGCGCGTCTTCATGATTGCCGCCTTGTTCACGCTGCCTCTGTTGGCGCAGATGATCCCGATGCTGGCCGGCGCCCATCACGTCGAATGGATGCCGCCCTGGCTGCAATGGCTGCTCGCTACACCAGTCCAGTTCTGGGCCGGCAAACGTTTCTATACCGGCGCCTGGAACAGCCTGCGCGGCGGTGGCGCCAATATGGACGTGCTGGTGGTTTTGGGCACCAGCGCTGCGTATTTCTTCAGCGTCGCGGTGATCCTGTTCGATCTCGGCGGTCATGTTTATTTCGAAGCCAGCGCCGCCGTGGTCACGTTGGTGCGTCTGGGCAAGTTGCTGGAAGCGCGTGCCAAATCACGCACCTCGACCGCCATCGAACAATTGATCGGCCTGCAACCGCGCACCGCCTGGGTAGAGAAAGCCGGTGAAGCGATCGAAGTGGAAACCGCCCGTTTACTCGTCGGCGATGTCGTGCGGGTGCGCGCCGGCGAGCGCATCCCGGTCGACGGTGAAGTCATCGACGGCGCTTCCAGCCTGGACGAAAGCCTGCTCACCGGCGAGAGCCTGCCGGTTGCCAAGCGCGCGGGCGACCGCGTGCATGCCGGCAGCCAGAACCTGGATGGCCTGTTGCGCGTGCGTGCGCAAAGCGTTGGAGCGCACACGCAGTTGATGGAAATCGTGCGACTGACCGAAGCCGCGCAAGGCTCGAAAGCACCGATCCAGAAATTGGCCGATCAGATTTCCGGCATCTTCGTGCCCGCCGTCATCGCCATCGCCACGCTGACCTTCATCGGCTGGTGGCTGGCCAGCGGCGACTTCACCCAGAGCCTGATTCCCGCTGTCGCCGTGCTGGTCATCGCCTGCCCGTGCGCGCTGGGTCTCGCCACGCCGACTGCTGTCATGGTCGGCCTCGGTCGCGGCGCGCAACTCGGCATTCTGGTGCGCTCGGCGGAAGCGCTGGAACGCGCGGAAAAACTCTCGTTGCTGGCGCTGGACAAGACCGGCACCTTGACCGAGGGACGCATGGCGTTGGTGGCGTTGCAACCCTCGGTCGATGTCGAGGAGAACGAACTATTGCGTCTGGCCGCCGCACTCGAACAAGGCAGCACGCATCCGCTTGCCATTGCTGTGCTGGAAGCGGCGCGCACGCGGGGCATCAACTATCCCGCCGTCACGGCGTTCGAGAACATCAGCGGCGAAGGCGTCAGTGGTTTAGTCGAAAACCGCACGCTGCGGCTGGGCACGGCGGAATGGCTGGAAAATAACGCTGTGGAGTTCACTAATCCCGTTCGGGCTGAGCCTGTCGAAGCCGGCCCTTCGACAGGCTCAGGGCGAACGTGTCTTCCAACCGCCACCTGGATCGTACTGGCCGATGACAGCAAGGTTCTGGGCCGCCTCGCCTTCGCCGACCGCTTGCGCCCGACTTCAAAACAGGCTGTGGCAAGACTGCAAGCATTGGACATCGAATGCGTCATGCTGACCGGCGATCACCCCGACGCGGCAAAGGCGATCGCCGAACAAGCCGGCATCAAAGACTGGCGCGCGCGCGTCAAACCACAAGAAAAAGCCGCCGCAATTGACGCATTGAAAGCCGCCAACCGCGTCGTCGGCATGGCCGGCGATGGCGTCAACGACGCGCCCGCTCTAGCCAGCGCTGACGTCAGCTTCGGCATGGCGAGCGGTTCCGACATTGCCCTGGAAGCCGCCGACATCACCCTGATGCGCTCAGACCTGAACAGCGTCGCCGATGCGGTAGAACTCTCCCGCGCGGTGATGCGCAAGATCAGGCAAAACTTGTTCCTCGCCTTCTTCTACAACGTGCTTGCCCTGCCGCTGGCGGCGGCGGGACTGCTCAACCCGGTGATCGCCGGCGCGGCAATGGCGCTTTCGTCAGTTTCGGTGGTCAGCAATGCGTTGCTGCTGAAGCGCTGGCGACCGAAGTAACGATCTTGGCAAAGCGCCCCTCAAAAACCTGTCCGGGGGTTGAGTACGACCACCCCCGTTGGCTCAAAGTCGGCGACCTTGCGGGTGACGACGGTCATGCCATGAACCAACGCAGTGGCGGCGATCAATCCGTCACGCACCGGGCGAGGGTCTGGCACATGCAGACGTGCGCTGCGCAGCGCAACAGCGCTATCGACCGACAGAACGCGGCCCGAGAAGGCAGGCAGGACGTGGCCATTCAGCCATGTCCGAAATATCGATCCCTGCACAGGGTCTCGGCGCTCGGTCAGCAACACGCCGATTTCCAGTTCCTGGAGGGTGATCACCGACAAAAACAAATCGGAGGCATCAACGCTGTCAGCCCAGACGGCCAGGTGACGATCCGCTTTTCCGGCGCGAATCTTCCGCAACTCGGACACCACATGGGTATCGAGCAGGTACATCAGGAGATATCCGCCGGTTGTGCAATGTCGCGCATTGGCGGGATATTGAATTCAATATCTTCGATACCCGGCATCGCCAGCAGATCGGCAATCCTGGCCTTCGTGCCGGTGAGCTTCTTGTACTCGCCGAATATCAGCAGCACATGCGCCGGCCGGCCTCGGTCGGTGATGATCACCGGTCCGGCCTCCGCCGCCTTCTTGGCCTTGCTGGCATCGTGGTTGAACTGTCGGCTTGATAACGTTGTGATGGTCATGGCATCACCTACTGGTCAGAATAATGTAGGTACGTGAACACAGGCAATATTCAGCCCGACAACCCCAGCGCCCACGCTATCCCGAACAAACACCCCAGCAGCAAAACCAGATGTGCCGCACCCAGCCAGGCATAGCGCCGACCCAGTTTTTCCGGTGGATGATTGGCAATCAGATAGGGTCTGCGCGAGTCGGGTTTGCGCAATCGATGCTGGCTTGGCTGGTTGCGAATTTCACGGTGCTTTTGCTCAACTTCACGCTCTGCGGCTTGTCTTGCCTGCTGCCATTCAGCATCGTCGATGACCCCATTTTTGTCCTGGTCGAAGCGCCGATGTAAATCGGTCTGATCTGACTTCCAATCAGCCAGCAAATCTCCCAGATCGAGGCGGCGGTCGAGTCGGATCTGCTCACCATTCACGCTGATGAAATCACCCATGGCATAGAGCCGGTCACCTTTCAGCAGCACATATTCGGTATGGCGCTCATCGCCCTGCGTTCGAATTTCTTTGTGCGTGGTGTGAATTTGCGCGCCAACCGGGTCAATTTCGCAAAATCCGGAACCATCATCGAGGATAAAAGGCAGTTCACTCTCGCCCTGCTCCGCGTGTTGCCATTCGCCATTTTTGCGTCGCTCGACGCTAAAGCGGTACCACAGACAAGGCAGTTGGGTGAACGGTGTCAACAATGGCGCATTCGGTAAAGGCTGGCCGCTGCCAACCAGTTCGACAAAGCCTTGCGCGGCGGAAGCGATGCGCGACGTCGGGGTATCGACAATGGCGCGCCGCCAGCGCAGTGAGGTGACCCAGGCCCACAGGTTGATCAATGCCACTACGATGAAAACCGGCAGCCAAACCTGGTTGGATTCAATCGAAGCGGCGAATCCGATCAGACTGCCTTGCAAGACCAACGGCAACCCTTGCGTCACTCGCCACCCCAGTCGCCGGGATAACCAACGCCGCATGACGCTCAGCCGAACAGCGCTTTGACGTCGACGTCTTTTTTGTCCGCTGCACTGAAAGTCAGCAAGGGTTTGACGCCAAAGCTGAACAGGTGCGCCATGAAGAGATCGGGAAACTGCTCGATGCGGGCGTTGTTGATGTTGACGTTATCGTTGTAGAGCTCGCGTCGGTCGGCAATGGCGTCTTCCAGGCCCGTGATGCGTAACATCAATTGCGCAAAATGCTCATTGGCGCGCAATTCCGGATAAGCCTCGGCCACCGCGAAGATCTGCCCCAGCCCCATGCGCAACGCACCTTCCGCCAGGCCCAGCGCGGGGATGTCGCCCGCGTTGCTGGCCTGCTGCACACGGCTGCGCGCCTCGGTAACCTGACGCAGGGTGTCTTGTTCGAATTGCTTGTACTGCTTGCAGGTTTCGATCAGCTTGGGTAACTCGTCATGCCGCTGCTTGAGCAGCACGTCGATGTTCGACCAGGCCTTGGCGACGTTGTGCTTGATCTGCACCAGGCTGTTGTAGATGAACACGGCGTAGACCAGCAGGATCAGAACCGGACCCCAGAACAAGATAGCGGTGGACATGCAACGTCTCCCTGCAAGGATGAATTAATCGGCGTCAGGTTCCGAACCGGCTGCATCGGGTGATTCGTTGGAGGATTCGTTGGAGGATTCGTCATCCACGTCCAACTCCGAATCGGTTTCCAGAATCCGTTGCAGACCGGAAAGCTTCTCGCCGGCGTCCAGGTTGATCAGCGTGACGCCCTGAGTGGAGCGGCCAAGCGAGCGAATTTCGCTGACCCGGGTGCGGATCAGCACGCCGCCGGTGGTAATCAGCATGACTTCATCGGTTTCATCGACCAGTGTCGCGGCGACGACTTTGCCATTGCGCGCAGAAGTAGAGATGGCAATCAGGCCCTGACCACCGCGATTGTGGCGGGTGTACTCGCCAACCGGGGTGCGCTTGCCGAACCCGTTTTCAGTGGCGGTCATCACGCTTTGTTCGTCGTTTTCCGCCACCAGCAGCGCGATCACCCGCCCGCCTCCGCCGAGCCGAATACCGCGCACGCCGCGCGCGTTGCGACCCACCGTGCGCACATCGTTTTCGTCGAAGCGGTTGGCCTTGCCATCGTCCGAGAAAAGCATCACGTCGTTCTGGCCGTTGGTGATGGCCACGCCGACCAGATAGTCGCCTTCGTCGAGATTCACCGCGATGATGCCGGCGGTGCGCGGACGCGAGAAATCGGTCAGCGGGGTTTTCTTGACGATGCCCGAAGAAGTGGCCATGAAGATGAAATGGTTGGCGTCGAACTCCTTCACCGGCAGGATCGCGTTGATCTTCTCGTCCGGATCCATCTTGAGCAGGTTGACAATAGGCTTGCCACGCGCGCCACGCCCACCTTGCGGCACTTCATAGACCTTGAGCCAGAACATGCGGCCCAAATTCGTGAAGCAGAGGATGTAGTCGTGCGTATTGGCGATGAACAGCTTCTCGATGAAATCCTCTTCCTTGGTGCTGGCCGCCTGCTTGCCGCGACCGCCACGCTTCTGGGTGCGATATTCGTCGAGCGGCTGCGCTTTCATGTAACCGGTGTTGGACAGCGTCACCACCATGTCCATCGGCGTGATCAGGTCTTCCAGCGAGATGTCGCCGGCGTAGGCGATGATTTCGGAACGGCGCTTGTCGCCAAAGGCGGCTTTGATCTCACCCAGTTCGGTAGCAATGATTTCGGTGACGCGCTCCGGCGTATCGAGGATGTTGAGCAGGTCGGCGATGCGCACCATGATGTCGCCATACTCGCCGACGATCTTGTCCTGCTCCAGTCCGGTCAGCCGCTGCAAGCGTAAATCGAGAATCGCTTGCGCCTGCACTTCAGTGAGGAAATAGCCGTTGGCATGCAGGCCGAATTCGGCTGCCAGATTGAGCGGCCGGAAGGACTCGGTGCCGACAGCCTCACCGGCCACTTTAGCCAGCATCTGTTCCACCACGCCGGAGCGCCAGGCCTTGGACAGCAACGCCGCCTTGGCTTCCGGCGGCGTTGCCGAGGCCTTGATCAGCGCGATGATTTCATCGACATTGGCCAGCGCCACGGCGAGGCCTTCCAGAATGTGGCCGCGATCGCGCGCTTTCTTCAGTTCGAACTGGGTTCGGCGGGTAATGACTTCGCGGCGATGGCGCAGGAAGGCGTCCAGAATCTGCTTCAGGTTCAACAGACGCGGCTGGCCGTCGAGGATGGCCACCATGTTCATGCCGAAGGTGTCCTGCATCTGCGTCTGCTTGTACAGATTGTTCAACACCACTTCCGGCACTTCGCCACGCTTCAACTCGATCACCATGCGCATGCCGGACTTGTCCGACTCATCGCGTATTTCGCTGATGCCTTCGATGCGCTTCTCGCGCACCAACTCACCGATCTTGATACACAGATGCGCCTTGTTCACCTGATACGGCAGCTCGTCGACAATGATTGCCTGGCGCCCGACCGATTTCTCGATGTCCTCGAAATGCACCTTGGCGCGCATCACCACACGGCCGCGTCCGGTGCGATAGCCTTCCTTGACCCCGGCGGTGCCGTAGATGATGCCGGCGGTGGGGAAATCCGGCGCGGGCACGATTTCGATCAGGTCTTCGATGCCGATCAACGGATCGCGCAGCACCGCCAGGCAGGCATCGACGATTTCATTCAGATTGTGCGGCGGGATGTTGGTCGCCATGCCGACTGCGATACCGGATGAACCGTTGACCAGCAGATTCGGGAATTTCGCCGGCAGGATCAGCGGCTCGTGCTCGGAACCGTCGTAGTTGGGGCCGAAGTCGACGGTTTCCTTGTCGAGGTCGGCAAGCAACTCATGCGCGATCTTGGACATGCGGATTTCGGTGTAACGCATCGCCGCCGCGTTGTCGCCGTCGACCGAACCGAAGTTGCCTTGGCCATCGACCAGCGGGTAGCGCAGCGAGAAATTTTGCGCCATGCGCACAATGGTGTCGTACACCGCCGTATCGCCGTGTGGATGGTATTTACCGATCACATCGCCGACCACGCGCGCCGATTTCTTGTAAGCCTTGTTCCAGTCGTTGTTCAGCTCGTGCATCGCGAACAGCACCCGGCGATGCACCGGCTTCAGGCCATCCCGCACATCCGGCAGCGCCCGCCCGACAATCACGCTCATCGCGTAATCGAGGTAAGAACGGCGCATTTCCTCTTCCAGACTGACAGGCAGGGTTTCTTTGGCGAACTGGTTTTCCATTGCGGGGCGTCTCGTCGGTGTGGGCTAATCTCGCGCGGAGTAGCGTTTTGTTTTTACAGGCGCTTTCAGAAAAAAAAGCCGGGCGATTTTAGCACGCCAAAGCCCTCTCTCCGGACCAAAACGGCCATGATTTCAGCCCTGCGTATGAGTTTCAACCGACAACGTTCAAAGAATCAACGCCGTGTCATTTTGGCCTTGGATCAACGCCATCATTTGCCTGTAACACACGGCTGCTAAGTTGCCGGGCTGCAAAATTATCCAGCTCGGCATGAAATTATCTGTAACCCGTCCAATCGGTATGGTGGCGCTGATCCTGATGCTCAGCCTGACCGGCTGTTCGCCCCGGCAAATGGTGATCGGCAGCCTGGCCGACAGTCTGGCGAACCAAGGTCAGGCGGTGGAAAACGATCTCGATCTGGTGCGCGATGCCAGTCCGTTCTATCTGAAATTGTCCGAATCGGTTTTGCGTGAACAACCCGGCCATGCCGCGCTGGCCGAATCGGTGGCCGCCGGTTTCACCCAATATGCCTACGCTTTCGTCGCCTTCGAAGCCGACCGCATCGAGGCCGAAGATGCGCGCGCCGCCGAACGGCTACGGACGCGAGCGGCGAAGCTGTATCAACGCGCACAGCGGCATGCCATGACCGCGCTGGAACACAACCTCCCCGGCATGCTCGCGGCACTGCGCGGCGTTTCGACAAACCCCGTGCCAGCACTGAAGCCTGAGCACGTGGGTCTGGCCTATTGGGCTGCCGCCGCCTGGGGTGGCTGGATTTCACTCAGCAAGGACAATCCCGATGTCGTCGCCGACTTGCCGCTCGCGGTGCGTCTGGCCAATCTGGCC
This sequence comes from Burkholderiales bacterium, assembly GCA_038215555.1. Classification (GTDB taxonomy): domain Bacteria; phylum Pseudomonadota; class Gammaproteobacteria; order Burkholderiales; family Thiobacillaceae; genus PFJX01. The sequence goes on from JBBQQT010000043.1 coordinate 12,884, forward strand.
TGGCAAACCAACCCAAACTGGGGCCAAGGCACGCTGACCGGCTTGCTCGCCACCTTCGAATCCTCCCGCGCCGGCGGCCAACCTGCGCAAGCACTGGACTGGTTCGACCAGGCAATCGCGCAGTCGCAAGGCCACAGCGCCGGCGCCTTGCTGGGCAAAGCTGAAAACTACGCATTGCCGGCGGGAAACCGCGAAATGTACGAGCAATTGATCAATCAGGCGCTGGCAGTACGGGAAGCGCCGGACAGCACGTTGACTTTGTCGAATGAGGTCATGCGTCGACGCGCGGCCTGGTTGCTGGAAAACGTCGACGACCTGTTTTAACCCTCCGAATTATTCCTCCGAATCCACTTGGAAAGTCGCATGAAAACGCTTCTGCAGTTGCTGATAGCCTTATTGATCACCGGTAACACGTTTGCCGACGAAACCAACTTGCGCATCGGCACCATGGCGCCGAAAAACTCGCTGTATCACCGTCAGTTGATGGACGTCGGCGAAGCCTGGCGCAAGGCGCAGGGTGGCGGCAAGTATCTGGTTTATCCGGATGGCCGCCAGGGTGGCGAGGTCGACATGGTGCGCCGCATGCGCATCGGCCAGTTGCAGGGCGGCTTGATGTCGGTTGCTGGCCTGCGCGAGATCGAGCCGTCGATCGCCGCGCTGCAGAACATGCCGTTGATGTTCCGCAGTTGGGAAGAAGTCGATTACGTGCGCGAAAAAATGCGCGCCGGCATGGAACAGAAGTTTCTCGACAAGGGCTTCGTCATTCTGGCCTGGGGCGACGCCGGCTGGGTGCGCTTCTTCTCCAAGCAACCGGCAGTGCGTCCGGGCGAGTTCCGCAACATGAAATTCTTCACCTGGGGTGGCGAGCCGGAACAACAGGAAATCATGAAAAGCCTGGGCTACATTCCGGTGCCGCTGGAAACCAACGACATTCTGCCGGCGATCCAGACCGGCATGATCAACGCGGTACCGTCGACACCGTATTTCGCGCTGGCAACGCAGATCTACAACAGCGCGCCCTACATGCTCGACCTGAACTGGGCGCCCATCGTCGGCGCCTTGGTGGTGACGCGCAAGGCCTGGGATGAAATGACACCGCAAACTCAGGCTGCGGTGCGCAAGGCGAGCGTCGAAGCCGGCGCGCGGATGCGCACTCAAGCGCGTCTGGAAGTCGACGAAGCGGTTGCCGCGATGCAGAAGCGCGGCCTCAAGGTCAGCCAGCCGAATGCGGAACAGATGCAGGAATGGCTGAAACTGGCCGACACCTTGTACCCGCGCATTCGCGGCAAGATGGTGCCGGCGGAAACCTTCGATGAAGTGGTTTCGCTGCTGAAGGCCTATCGCACGGCCAAGGCAAAGTAAGGTCATGGCCTGGCTGCGCCGTCTAGGAGCCTGTCGGACTTTGGAATCGTCGGCTGCAAATCGACCGCAGCGACCCCTTTTTCACCGGCTTCTTGCACCCGCAAAGGGGCACGCCGGATACCTAAGCGGGGAAACGACGCCCGCCAAGGTATCCGCTGCCCCATGGAACAACCATGTGGCGGCGAATTCGGCAAAAAACGGCCTCGCTGGGGCCGATTTTCGCTATCGACGACCAAAGTCCGACAGGCTCCTGGGCGCCTTCGATGCCGTGCTGGCGGGCGGTGCGCTGGCATTGATGATGTTGATTCCGCTGGCCGAAATCGTGTTGCGTCCGGTATTTGGGCGCGGCATCGAGAACGCGCCGGTTCTGGTCCAGCATCTGGGCCTGATTCTGGCCATGTTCGGCGCGCTGGTCGCCGAGCGTGGCGGCCATCTGACTTCTCTCGGCGCCGGCCTCGCCGCCGCCGAACATGTGCTGCTCCAGCGCGCCGCCATCCTCTTTGCCGGCATCAGTTCAGCCTTGCTGGCCGGCATGCTGGCGCATGCAAGTTGGGTCTTCGTCAGCAGCGAAATGGCGGCGCCACGTGCGCTGGCCTACGGCATTCCGGGCTGGCTGTTTCAGGCTTCGATGCCGTTCGGTTTTGCCATGCTCGGCATCAAGATCGCTTCACGCCTGGCTCCATCGACTGGTTGGCGCTGGCTGGTCGCCGTATTACTGACGCTTGCCGGCGGGCTGTTCGCCAGCCACTTCGATGGCGCGACGCTGCCGTTATGGCCTTTTGTAATCTGGCTGCTGATCGTGCTGCTGTGCGGCGCACCGATCTTTGCCGTGCTCGGCGGACTGGCACTGGCGCTGTTCTGGAGCGAGGGCCAACCGCTGGCGGCGGTGCCTCTCAGCCATTATCAAATCACCGTCAATCCATCGCTGCCGGCACTGCCGTTGTTTGCGCTGGCCGGGTTGATCTTTGCCGGCACCGGCGCCGCGGCTCGTCTGGGTGCGCTGTTCACCGCGCTGTTCGGCGGTGGCGTCACCGGCACCGCGGTCGCCGCCGCGTTGCTGTGTTCCTTCTTCACCGCGCTTACTGGCGGCAGTGGCGTCACCATCCTGGCCCTGGGCGGCCTCTTGCTGCCGTTGTTGAGCAAGGCCGGATTCCCGGAAAAACGCGGCATCGGTCTGGTGACCAGCGCCAGCGCGCTGGGCGTGCTGCTGGCGCCGTCGGTACCGTTGATCATGTACGCGATCATCGCCCGCGTGCCGATCAACAGCATGTTCCTGGCCGGCATCCTGCCGGCGCTGGTGATGGTCGCCTTCCTGCTGCTGGTCGGCGGTTTTCTGAGACGCAAAGGTCTGATCGCGACAAACGCCCCCCTCAGCCGCGACGAACCGGGATCGATCAAAACCGCCGCCTGGGCCGCAAAATGGGAAATCATGGCGCCGGGGGTGGCGATCGGCTCGATGATCAGCGGCCTGGCGACACCGACCGAAAGCGCCGCCTTGACCGCCGCCTATGCGCTGGCGACGCAAACCCTGGCGCATCGCGAACTCGACTGGCGCGGCGTCGGCCGCGCACTGGTCGGCTGCAGTCAGATCATCGGCGGCATCATGTTGATCCTCGGCATGGCGCTCGGCCTGACCAATTACCTGGTCGACGCCGGCATTCCCGACCTGGCGGTTGAATGGGTGCAATCGATCCTGCCGAACAAATACGCCTTCCTGGTCGCGCTCACCCTGTTTCTGGTCATCGCCGGCGCACTGATGGAAATCTATGCCGCCATCATCGTCCTCGTCCCGCTGCTGCTCCCGGTGGCACTGGCCTACGGCATCAACCCGATTCATTTCGGCATCCTGTTCCTGGCCAGCCTGGAAATGGCCTTTTTGTTCCCGCCCGCCGGCATGAACATCTATTTCGCCTCCGCCATGTTCAACAAGCCGATCCGCTATATCGCCGCTTCCGTCATACCGGCGGTGGCAGCGATGTTCCTTGGGGCTTTGACCATATCGCTCTTGCCATTCCTGTCGACCTGGCTACCTTCCCTGTTCGGTTCCCGATAGCGCGTTGCGCGGTGAGAGACTTCGCAGGCCCCGCTGGCTGCGCCAGCATCAGCCCCTCTCCCGATGTCCGCCCCCATGACCGAGCACACCGCCCGCCCCCGCACCGCCGATTTGCGTATTGATGCCAATTGGATCATTCCGATCGAACCCGATCACCGCTCGCTTTCCGACCATAGCCTGCTGATCAAGGATGGCCGTATCGCAGCCTTGATACAGCGTGATGAAGCCGACAACTGGGTCAGCAAAGAAAAAATACAACTACCTGGTCACGCGCTGATTCCTGGTCTGGTCAATCTGCACACCCACGCCGCGATGACTCTGCTGAGCGGCTATGCCGACGCCTGCGGGGCGGCGAGCATGAGGGCGGTTGCTTGAGAACGGCTAGTTGATCAACGAATCGAATCGAAAGCAGCGGCTGTTGCCAATCCAACTTGATCCAGCAGAGTGGCGCGCATTTTTCGCCAAGCTGCATTTGCAGGGTCTTCCGGATGGCTGGCAATGGCTTGCGAGAGCGTATCGAACGCGTCATACCAAATGCCCTGCTCGGCCAATCGTGCGGCTTGCTTGCTGACCTCGGACGTCTGATTTGCACGCTCTTTTTTTGCTGACGGAACGAAGCGAATCGCCGCGCTGGCAACGATGTCGTTGGAGCGGGTATCGCTGAAAGGCACCAACGCGACTGACCATTGATAGTCAACATTGGGCGTCAACGCGATGCCATGTCGGGAAAGGTCAATCACGTGTATCGCCGGCCCGGCGAGATTAGACAAAGACAGTTCCAGAACCGGCCTCTCCGCCGTCGCCTGGATCAGGGTCAGTTCAATCTTGGCGGTGGTGGTGTCAGCGATATACCAATACAGCCTTGGCTGGCTGCTTCGCGTCAGCCCGACATGATTCGGCGCCAGCACTTCGATCGCCGGCAAGATGAGGGTCTCCAAACCGCGCGTGCCGCCGCCAACGCGGATGAGTGGCGCGCCGCGCAGTGGCGGCTTGTAGACGATGCGCGGCAAGGCCGACTCGGCCGCCGCCACTGGCGTGTATCCGTGCGCGACGACAACCAAGACGAGTATCGTCAGTAAACTGGACACGCGATTCAATGCACTGATTTTCATGATCGTCCCCTCACTCTGTAAATATCGATGGGCATCGATTTGCCCTTTAACCCAGTGCTTCCAATCTGTTCAATGTTGAATTCCGCGCCTATCAGCGAACGGGTGGTGTCACCCACCAGAATCCGGCAGATTTCGCCCCCCTCCAACCCCGGCCAGTCTTTGTCGACGCTTTCCAGACGGGCGGCGACATTGACGGTGTCGCCGATTACAGTGTATTCAGTTCGCTCCTGACTACCTAGCGACCCGGCGACCAATGGACCGGAATAGATGCCAATTCGAATGGCGATACGGGGCAATCCCGTTTGCCCCCAGGCTGCATCAAGACTTTCCAGCCGCGCGGCCATTGCCAGCGCGCAATCCACTGCAGCAATCGCGTCGCGCTGAATGGCGGAAGTTTCGCTGCGCGGGATCGGCGCACCAAAGACGGCCATGACCGCATCACCAATGAACTTGTCGATCATGCCGCCATGCGCCATGACAATGCTTGCCATCGCCGCGGTGTATTGATTCAGCCAAAGCATCAGTTCAGTCGCAGAGAGTTGTTCGGAAATCGAGGTAAAGCCTTTGATATCGGAGAACAACACCGTTGCCTGCAGACGCAACGGGCGTGGCGCCAGGGCACTATCCAGATAGTCTTCCCGATGCGCCCAGATCTGATTTGCCACTTCGGGCGCGACATAGCGTGAAAACAGTCGCATCAGTTGGTTTTTCTGCTGCCGCTCAACGCGGGAGACATAGCTCAGCGTAAAACCGGCGGAGAGGAAAATGGCCAACAGCGGCGGTGCAAGCGGAATCCACCAGGCAAAAAACATCGCCGTGATGGCGCCGCCCGCAAGCAACAGGATGCCGGCCAAGGTGACCCACAACAACAAACGGTATCTCAACGCACCGGCAACCAGACTGCCAAGTGCCGCGGCCAGCACGACCAGAATAGCTTCCTGCCAGTCGGAGAGGAAGCGCAGCGGCGGGTTGCCATCGAGCGCCATTCTCAGCAACTGACTGGTCGCATGCGCATGCAGACTGATGCCGAACATCTGCGGGTCGGCGGCGGGCAAGGCAGCCAGCGGAGTTACAAACGAGTCTTTCACGCTGTCTGCGACGGTTCCGACGATGACGATGCGGTCTTGAATGCGCGCGGCGGGAACGCGCCCGGAAATGACCGCGTCGGCCGAGACGAAATCAAACGCGGCGGGGCCGCCGGAAAAATCAAGCAAGAACTGGTAGCCGCCGGGGTCAGCGCGAACATAGCTGCCGTCGTTGGCTTCCAACGGGACGAGGATCACCTTCCCCAGTCTCAGATGACCCGAGCCGGACCCGTCCGGCTCGGGGTGGATGGCGTGCTTTGCCAGATAACGCAGCGCCAATTGCAGACTCAAACTGCTAAACACCTCATGACCATCATCGAGGTAAAGCAGGCCACGACGAACGCTGCCCGAGGAGTCGAGCATGATGTCAGCGAAGCCCGCCCGTTCCGGCGAAAGGTAGGCCGGCGGCGATACGCCCGGCTTGCCGGGCGAGCCAATCCGCCGCACCAAAACCATGCGTTGGTCTGTCGACAACAGGGCGCGCAAACGCTCGCTGCCTGGTGGTCGCGCGGCATCGCGGAACAGATCGACACCGATAGCGCGGGGATTGGCCGCCGCCAGCGGCTCCAGCAAATCAGCCAGGGCGGCATCGCTGAGCGGCCAGCCAAGCCTGCCGAGATCCGCTTCGTCGATACCCACCAGAAGAATTCGAGCATCCCCCGCGCGGCTGACAGCCACCCGACTCAACAAACGATCATAAAAATCCAGCTCAATCGCTTCCAGCCAGCCGGCATTGCGGATGCCGATTACGGCGAACGCGCAAGCAAGGGCAATGGCGATCACAATCACTCGCACGCGCCATCTGGATGTCTGGCTGAGAATGTTCACTGCCAATTGCCGACCAAGATGAAGGGCGCCCAGTACAACGGATGTTGGAAGCGTGGTTCGGCCAGCAGACGACTTTGCGCATTCCGCAAGGCGGTGGCTTTGGTGGCGCCCTTTCCAAGTTCATCGTAAAAAGCGCCGACCAACCTACTCGCAGCTTCGTCATTTACGTACCACAACGTCGCCACCGCGCTGCGCGCGCCGGCTTTGACCGCCATCCCCGCCAGCCCAAGCGCGGCGCGATCATCTCCGACTGCGGTACGGCAGGCGCTGAGCATCACCAGGTCGAGCACGCCACCGCCCAGGCGGCCGAACTTGACCAGTTGTTCCAGTTGATCCAGCGTCAATCGGCCATCGTGCGCAAGCACGAAACTGTGCCGGGGATTCGCTTCGATCTGGCCGTGCGAGGCGATATGGACGACGCCATAGGGTGTGTCACGCACTTCACTGGCAAACATGGCGAGTTGAAACTGGCCATCTTTCAGCAACTTTCCATTGAGATGTTGCGACAGCCCATCCAGTTCGGTCGCGACGAAAGGTAATGCCGGAAAGCTGCCCCGCGCATCGGTGATTCCTGACAGGAGCGTCGCTTTGGACGTGCCGCCGGAAGGCGCAAGCTCGACCAGACTGACCGCCGGGGCGACAACCAGCCCGTAGCGTTCAATCAGAAAATGCGCTCCGTCGTGAAGCGCCGCAAACGGAATATTGCGCAGCGCGCCGTCGGGTACCACCGCCAGGGTATCGATCGAATGCCGACTCAGCAACGCTTCCAGCGGGCGAATCAACCAGTCATAAAGTTGCCTGGCCGGCGCCAGATATTCGCGGGTGGTTCGTTTTTCCAGGAGTTGACGCAGTTTCCTGGCTTCCTCAGTCAATCTGGTGGCACTGACCGGCAATATGATCTGCCGCATACCATCCGGCAATGTCACGATGAGTTCAACCCGATCCGCCAGCAACACCGGATAGAGCACGGCAACATTTGCCATTGCGGCAACCTCTGATTGTCCCGCTTGCCTGCTTTCGGCTACGCACTGATCCTGGAAATAGTCTTGCAGTTCCACAGTTCTCAAGCGTTCGATGGCATCGCGGGCAAGCTGCAGATCGCCGCCTTGGGTCGCCGGTTGGCTGGCGGCGCGCTGTAACAGCAAATCCCCAAGTTGTTGATATACCGGTCCGACCAGATCGCGATAGCTCTCGCCACCGATCAGGCTTTCGGCCATCAAATCGACTTCAATGCTTCGCAGAATCACGGCAGCGCGCCGATACGCGGCAATTGCCGCATCGCGCCGCCCGAGTGCCGCCAACAAGCGTCCGGCCTGGGCATGCAAACGATACGAGAGGTCGGGCGCCTGGACGCTCTGCGCGATAAAAATGGCGCGCCGTGTCGCGAGCAGGCCTTGCTCCAGATCGCCCTGTGCGGCGCTGTGCTGACCGCGTAACGCCTGCGTCGTCGCTTGGCCGCGGGCATCATTCAGACGCGCGGCCAGATCATCGGCCAGTTCAATCCATCGCGCGGCATCGCCGGCGGGCGTATTCAGTTGCTGCGCCAGCGTCGCGGCACGCAGCAGAGGGTGAAGTTTTGCGCGGGTAGCAGACATTGGGGCCAGCCCGGATTCGGCCTCAACCAGCCATTGTGCCGCTTGTTCCGGCAAGTCGCGGCGCATTGCCAACTGGGCCAGGTTGAGTTGCGTATGGATGCTGGCGAGCGGATCGGACGTGCTGGTGCTACGCGATAGACTGGCCTGAAAATGGCGTTGCGCATCATCCAGGCGACCTTCGCGGGCGGCAAGCTGGCCAAGATCATTGTCGATGCCGGCGGCAAGCAGTACATCGTTATCCTGTGTTGCCCGAGCCAGGGCTTGGGTGAACTCATCGCCCGCTTTCTGCGACTGGCCAAGATACAGATAAGCCTGTGCGATCGGTGCTGCCAGTCGTGCGTCGAGTTGTTCGAGACCGCTGACGCGGGCCTGTTCGCGAGCCATCAACAGACGCTCCAGCGCCAGTCGATGATGCCCAAGCTGGCGATCTTCCGTCGCCTGCCTGACCAGCTTGGCGATGGATATCGCGTTCTGCTCCGGGTCGATCAGGTCGACCAGCGCTTCGGCGGCTGCCGGCAGGGCGCTCAGGCAGAACATCAGCCCGAACAGCAGGGCGCGAACAGACCATTCCGGCATTCTCGGTGCAACCAATATGACTCGGCTCTGGGCGTGCATGATTCAGTTGCTCCGACAAACCGACAACAATGACGAGTGACTTTGCCTATCGACCAGCCCCTCACGGATTGAACTCCGGTTGCTGCTGAAAAACCCGGTGTAATCGGTAGGCGTCCAGCTTTCCGGATGCAGCGGCAAGCCGCCACGTCCGCCCGCTGAAAAGGTGTTCAAACGACCCCGCCGCGCTTGCGACGGGCAGGTTTCGCGCAGCATCAGGGAGACATCGACCAGCCCTATGCTTGGCGCTGCCAGACCTGAGCCGAGATCAATCGGCGGACTGGTGACCTCGATACGACCGTCGATACCCAGTTGCGAGCTGGCTTCGAGACGGCTGATCGGTGAAGCGACAAGGTAATCGGTGACGATATCGATGTTGCCGCCGTCTCCGCCAAAGGCATTGGCGGCGATGACGCTGTCGTTGAGCACGACAAAAGCCGAGTCCACCAGCGAAATATTGCCGCCATTGCCTGAGCCGCCCTCCACTGAAGTCAGAATGCCGCTGTCGACCAGCTCGATGAATGATCCAGCGCCAAGATGAATATCGCCGCCATCCGATTGCGTGGTTCCGGTGTAAACCGCTGCCCGATGTTCAAGCAAGATGGCGTCGGCTGCTTCCAGCGTGATCGCGCCGGCGTTTCCCGGACCGGAGCTGCCGGCAAAGATGTAACTGGCATTGGCGAGGCGAATGGATTGCGCATGCACACGGATATTGCCACCCGGGCCGCTATCGGCCAGCACGCCGAGTGAGCTGCTCTTGATCCAGGCGGCATCGGAAATTTCCACCTTGGCGGCATCAATCTCGATATGTCCGGCCGCACCGCTACCCGCACTGGATGAAGTCAACATGCTACCCCGGCCGCTGCCGGCATCTCTGCCGACAACGCGCAGATCCTTGACCTGGATGGCGATATTGCCGCCCGGGCCGGCGACTGGCGATGTATCCCAGGTGTCGGTGGTGATCTGACCGCCGTCCAGGATGGACAGTGTTCCGGCTGAAATCTTGATTACGCCAGCCGCGCCGGAACCGGATGAACTCGAGTCAATCCGGCTGGATATGCCATTGTCGCCGACACCCTGGACGCGAACCTCGCCGTCGGCCCGGATGCCAATCGCGCCGCCGTCTCCACTGCCTGCCTCGCTTCCTGCCGCGGTGGCGCTGATCCAGCCGCCATGTTCCACGCCGACCTGTCGCGCCTGGATATCGATGTCACCCGCCGCGCCCGGTCCATAGCTGGTGGAATCAATCGTGGCGGGCAAACCATTACTGGAAAGACCATGAATGCGCACGCTATCGCTGGCTTGAATCCGCACTTTCCCGGCCGCACCGGCATTGTGCTGAATGCCGATACTGCTGCTGCTGATACTGGCGCCATTCCGCACTTCCAGCGTACCGGTGTTGATCGACAAGGTGCCGGCTGC
>JBBQQT010000044.1:0-22159 GCA_038215555.1 Burkholderiales bacterium
CCTGGAAGGGCAGTACACACAGGCGGTGGGCGAAAATGCCCGTACGGTGGTCGGCGCCTATTTGAGACGAGATACGGTTCGTTCTTACCTGTACTGGAATACAAACGAGAAATTGAATGCGGATTCGTGGGGGATGTTTGGCCACATCGAGTGGCGTCCACTGGCACCTTGGTTGGTCAACCTTGGCGCTTTCTGGGAAGACCATGAACTGGTCGGTCAATTTGTATCACCGCGTGCGACGCTGCATTGGCAACCGAGTCTGAATCACAGCTTCCGCATCGGCATCTCCAAGGCCTACCGAAATCCGGTGATGTTCGAAGCGTTGGCAAATGCCAACATCACCGTGTTAAAGCCGGATGGCAGTGTACTTGCTCAATTGCCCTACATCATTTCAAGCAGTGTGATCAAACCAGAATCGATGTTGAGTCGTGATATTGGCTATCTTGGCGTATGGCCGGAGGCTGGCTTGACGGTTGACTTGCGGCTGTTTCGTGAGCAATTTGATAACTTCATTCTGCTTGATACACCCGGGGGAGGGCCGCACGAGTGTCCAGTCAGTACCACGACGCCTACAGGTGCTCGGGATTGGTGCAATAACGGAGGTTCTTTGCAGCAAGGGTATGAGTTTCAGTTGAAGTGGAATCCGAATGCCAACAACACGGTGATGCTGAATCATGCTGATTTGCGGATCGACGCCAACATGAGTGAAACAAGATACTCACCGCCCCAGATTTCTGGCTTGCACTTGATGCATGACTTCTCCAAGGGGCTGGATCTGTCGCTATCGCAGTATTGGGTTTCCGGATTTGAGGCGATTGGTCAGAAGCTAATTCCTTCCTACAAGCGACTGGATGCTCGTTTGGCGAAGCGATTCAAGGTGGCTGGTTTGAATGGCCAGATTGCGCTGGTATGGCAGAACCTGGGCGATTCTTATACCGAATTCAATAGCCGTTATCCGCCGCAGAATGTGTTCGATCGCCGAGCTTATGTGCACTTCCAGCTTGATTTCTGAAACGCCTCGCATAAGCTGATCCATGCCGCGCTGGATATTCTTGTGTTGCCTTTTCTGGTCGCTCGCATCGCCAGCGAGCGCAGAAAACGTCGTGCATCTGATCTTGAGTGAAGACGCTGCGGCTTATCAGGAGGTGGCGAATTCTTTTCGCGCTGGCATCGGGCCGCGGCTGAACGTCAAGGTCTGGACGCTGGCGGATATTGATGTCGCCCAAGTGCGAAATCTGACCGGAGGTAGCGATCTGGTGGTGCCTGTCGGGGTCAAAGCGACGCGATTCGTGGCGGCGCAGCATGCCGGCCAAGCGCCTGTCCTCGCCCTGATGATTCCGCGCGCAACCAGCGAAAAGCTGAAATGGCCGGCCGGGATGTCCCGCAAAAAGATTTCCGCAGTCTTCATCGACCAGCCGCCTGAGCGCTCGCTGACCTTGGTGGAAGCGGCTTTCCCGGCCGCGCGCAATGTCGGACTGGTGATTTCTTCGGAAAACGAGGCGGTTGCGAAAGCTCTGGCCAGGGAGGCGGCGCGACGCAATCTGCGCCTGACTGTGGAAACCATTACCGGGCCCGAGGCCCTGCCGTCTGCCTTGCGCAGGGTGCTGGCTGAGAGTGATGTGTTGTTGTTGGTGCCGGATGCTGTTGCCATCAATGCCAGCAATGCGCAGAACGTTTTGTTGACGACGTATCGTTTCCGCATTCCGGTAGTGGGCTTTTCTCAAGGGCTGACGAAAGCCGGCGCGGTGGTCAGCGTCTATTCTTCGCCTGCACAAATCGGTTTGCAGGGCGCGCAGTTCGCTGCCCGGTTGGTTGAGATGGGAGAACTGCCGGTGCCACGCCATGCCAGGGAAAGTTCATTCGCGTTCAATTCCTATGTGGCGCGCTCTCTCGGCGTGGTTTTACCGAGCGAAGCCGAGATCCGCCGCAAGCTGGAATCGAAAAATGATTAATCCCTGGATGACCAATCGCAGCATCCGCCAGCGCGTATTGATGCTGGCGCTGTTGCCGCTGTTGTTGGTGGCGACGGGGTTGTCCTGGTATTTCATCGCCTCGGCTTATGCGGAAATGGACCGCACCTTCGAACAGCGCGCCCTGGAACGCGCCAACCAGTTGGCGAAGGTGTGTGAGTTCCCGCTGTTCTCCGGCAACCGGGCCGAGTTGGAGTTTCTTACTGGCTCGTTGGCGCGCGAGTCGGGTGTGCAATCCGTAGCGATCGTGGATGTGCAGGGCCAGGCTATCGTCAAGCTGGGAAATCAGATCCGGGCGCATTGGGCGGGTGATGCAACGGGGCTGGTTGCGCGCAATCATGAATCCATTCTGGTGGTTGCGCCGGTGCTGCAGCGTGCGCTGGAAATTGACGATCTTGCGACGCCGCTGAAAGTGGGTATGGCCGAACCTGTGCTCGGTTTCGTCTTGCTGGAGGCCTCTCGCCAGGCGACGCTGGATCGGCAAAGGACGATCTTGCTGGCTGGGTTGTCGATCACGCTTCTTGGTTTGTTGCTGGCCAGTTTGCTGGCCTGGCGTCTCGGTCGCGATATCGTGCGGCCGATTGGGGCGCTGACGCGAGCGGTTGAAAGAATTGCGGCGGGTGACTTGAATGCGCGGGTTCAGGTCGAAACCGGCGGAGAGTTCGCGGTGCTTGAACGTGGTGTGAATGACATGGTGGTGGAATTGAAGAATTCCTATGACACCTTGCAGGAGAAGATTCGCGCCGCCACCGCAAAGTTGTCCTGGCAAGCGCACCACGATGCGCTGACCAACCTGCTGAATCGCGCCGGTTTCGACCTGGCGCTGCAAAAGGCATGGGATGCCACGCATCAGACTGGCATGCGGCATTGCCTGCTTTACCTCGATCTGGATCAGTTCAAGCTGGTGAATGACACGAGCGGGCACCAGGCCGGCGACGAGTTGTTGCGCCAACTGGCTGCTTCGATGCGGCGCGCATTGCGGGGCAGTGATGTGGTAGCGCGACTGGGCGGTGATGAATTCGGCATCTTGTTGACTGATTGCGATGCCAGCCTGGGCGCACAACTTGGCGAAAAATTGCGTCGCATGATCAGCGACTTCCGTTTTTCCTGGGAGGGGCGCATGTATCAGGTGGGCGCCAGCATCGGTCTGGTCGAAATGGATCAGGACTGGCCGGATACCGCGCATTTGATGAGCGCAGCCGACGCGGCTTGCTATGCCGCCAAGGATGCTGGCCGCAACACGGTGCGCCTGTATCGGCGCGGCGATGAAGAAGTCGAACGCAGGCGGGGCGAAATGCAGTGGGTTGGTCGTTTGACGCGTGCGATGCAGGCCGGACATTTCCAGCTTTATTTCCAGCCCATTGTCGGGCTGTCGGACGCGATGCGCGAGCCGCACTATGAACTGCTGCTGCGCTTGCATGATGAAGCGTATCCGGTGTTGCCGATGGCTTTCATTCCCGCAGCGGAGCGTTACCAGATCATGCCGATGATTGATCGTTGGGTGATCGAGCACAGCCTGGAACAATGCACTGTCCATTTGCCGGCATTGCGGGCAAAGCAGGTTGTCCTCGGGATCAATCTTTCCGGGGCATCCCTCAGCAACCCGCAATTTCAGGCTTTTATCCGGCAAGCAATGCGGGAAAACCTGCGGATTGCGCCGCATCTCTGTTTCGAGATTACTGAAACCGCCGCAATTTCGAATCTTGAATCGGTGCAGTCGCTGATCGAGGATCTGAAAACTCTGGGCTGCCGTTTCGCGTTGGATGACTTCGGCAGCGGACTGTCATCCTTCGCCTATCTGCAAAATATGGGCGTTGACTACCTGAAGATCGATGGCGCTTTCGTGCGCGACATGGTGCGAGATCCGATCAATGCGGCAATGGTCGAGGCAATCGCCAAGGTGGCGCGCATCATGGGCATCCGCACCATGGCGGAGTATGTCGAAGACCAGGCAACTGCCGATGCGCTGCAGGCCATGGGCGTCGATTACGGCCAGGGGCACTATTTTGCCGAGGCAAAACCATTTTCCCTGTTGTGTGATGAATTACTGGATTAACCGGCTGCTTGCCACAAAACGCAGCGAAGGAATTAGTAGGGTGCGCCATGCGCACCAATTAACGTGGAATGGTGCGCATGGCGCACCCTACAGAATCAAAAAAGTAGCGGCGTGATTCTTCAAAGCCCGGCGGGCATGACGGTGCTGTCACGCCGGCGCTGGCTTCAGGCTACTGGCAGCGCGATCTTGCCGTCCTTGCTGAACTGGTAGTCATGGAAAACATGCTCGGCGGTGAGCAACGCATAGGTGCCATCCGGTTGTTTGACCGAGGTGTCTTTCAGACGGTAAGTGTACTGACCGCAAGTCCAGAGGTCGAAGTCGCGCATGTGGGTGCACAGACAGGTTTTGTCCCACACCCTCACCTTCTTCTCACCCGGATGCTCAGCCACCGCGCGGTTATAAGCGTCGATGTAAGCGCAACGTCCGTTAGCGTCGAGCAGGTAGCCGAAAGACTCGCAGTTGGGATGCGTGCCGGCGCCGATCGCCGGGCTGCTCTTGATCATCCGCATCGGATAACCGGTGGGTGAAATGCCGTTGACTTCAATGTCGTCTTCGTCGGCTATGTAGTATTCCTGCTTGATCGGGTCGGGCAGGCCGCATTCCTTGGTGACGGTAAAGCGGGTGGCCACCTGCACGGCGGCGGCGCCACGTTCAAGAAATGCGGTGGCGTCGGAACCGGTAAAGATACCGCCAGCCGGAATCAGCGGGATATCGAGTTGTTCCGCCTTTAGCCAGGTCTGGATATCGCCGACGATGCTGGCCAGATCGTAATCTGCCCAGTCCATGCCGAAACCAAGATGGCCGCCAGCCAACGGTCCTTCGACGACGACGTAATCGGGCAGGCGGTTGGTGCGGGCATTCTTGCGGATGAACAATTGCAAGGCGCGCAGGCTGGAAACAATGATGCCGATCTTGGCATCACGGAAGCGCGGATGCTCTTCCATCAGGCCGAACGAACCCAGATGCAAACCAGCGGCCAGCGTGATGCCATCGATGCCGGCATCGAGCGCTGCGTTCAGGCGCACCTTCAGGGTTTCCTTCGGCGCGTTCATGGTCAACTTTTCCATGCAGTTGATGAACACCATGCCGGGGCCGTGTTTGGCGTCCATTGCCCGCCGAACATGCATGCGGGTCGCTTCTTCGAGTTCGCCGAGATGAAATTTGACCAGGGTCTTGTCGGCCAGATTGGTGACGTTGGCCTTGTAAAGCTTCAGCTTGTCCTTGACGAAGCGGGTCTTGAAATGGCGGTCGATGACGGTCGGCACCATGGCGTCGGAAATATGCCCGACGCCACCCAAGCGGGCGGCTGCCAACGCCAACTCAACGGTCGATATATCGACCCCCATGCCGCCGATCATGATCGGCACCAGCTCATGCTGGCCTAAGCGGAAGCGGAAATCATCCACGCATTTCATGTTGATCCTGGGTCTGAAGATATGTCGGGCGGAGAAACTGCTGCCGGCAAAGATGAATAAGGTGATTTGGAGCAGGCTGGATGATAAGCGTTATGGCAGGGGCCAGCCAGCCAAAGCCATGTATCCATAAGGGATATGTCGGTTGTGGGTGTGCTGTCTTGCATGCGCTGGAACGGGCAGATATAAGGCGTCATGGCAAAAACCAATACCACTTACATCTGCTCCGAATGCGGTGCCCAGTCACCAAAATGGCAAGGCCAGTGCCCAGGTTGCATGGCCTGGAACACCCTCACCGAATCGGTGCGCGAAGCGAAACCCAGTCGATTCCAGGCGCTGGCGGCAAGCGGTGAGGTCGTTCGGCTTTCCGCCGTGCAGGCGGTGGATACACCGCGCATTGCGACCGGATTGGCTGAATTCGATCGCGTCCTCGGCGGCGGACTTGTCGGCGGCGGCGTGGTTTTGATCGGCGGCGATCCCGGCATCGGCAAATCGACGCTGTTGCTGCAGGCGCTGGCCGAACTCAGCGCGCGCTGCCGAACGCTGTATGTCAGTGGCGAGGAATCCGCCGCGCAGATCGCCATGCGGGCGCGTCGGCTGGGTCTGAACGCCGATATTCCGCTGCTGACCGAAATCCGTCTGGAAGCAATCTTCGCCACCCTGAAAGCAGAGCGGCCGGAAGTCGCGGTGATCGACTCGATCCAGACCGTTTACACCGACCAGTTGCAATCCGCGCCCGGCAGTGTCGCCCAGGTGCGCGAATGCGCGCAGGAACTGACCCGCCACGCCAAACAATCCGGAATCACCATTCTGTTGGTCGGCCACGTCACCAAGGAAGGCACGCTGGCCGGCCCGCGCGTGCTGGAACACATCGTCGATACCGTGCTGTATTTCGAGGGCGACACCAGTTCCAGCTTCAGGTTGGTGCGTGCGTTCAAGAACCGTTATGGCGCGGTCAACGAACTCGGTGTGTTTGCGATGACCGACAAAGGCCTGAAGGGCGTCTCCAACCCATCGGCGCTGTTCCTGAACCGCGATGAACGCGAAGCGCCCGGTTCCTGCGTGGTGGTTGCGCAGGAAGGCACGCGACCGTTGCTGGTGGAAATCCAGGCGCTGGTCGATGCCGCGCATGCGCCGAATCCGCGTCGCCTCACCGTCGGCCTCGACGGCAATCGTCTGGCAATGTTGCTTGCCGTGCTACACCGGCATGGCGGCATCCCCTGTTACGACCAGGATGTCTTCGTCAATGCCGTCGGCGGCGTCAAGATCACCGAACCGGCGGTTGATCTTGCGGTAGCGATGGCCGTGGTGTCCTCGCTGCGCAGCAAACCGATCCCGCACAAGCTCGCGGTATTCGGTGAAATTGGCCTCACTGGAGAAATCCGGCCGGTGCAACGTGGCCAGGAACGCCTGAAGGAAGCTGCCAAACTGGGCTTCACGCAGGCGCTGTGTCCGAAAGCCAACTTACCGAAAGGAAAAATTGCCGGTATGGAAGTGATTGGCGTCGGAAGTCTGGCCGAGGCGCTGGCGTTTTTCCGCAGTTTGTAGGCGACGCCTTTGGGGCGATTAGAATTCGCCCCATGTCCGAACCGCTTCCAATTTCTCCCGACCCCCGTTTCATCCATCTCCGTTTGCACAGCGAATATTCGATCCAGGACAGCATCCTGCGTGTCGATGAAGCAATCAAATTGGCGAAGCAGGATGCCATGCCGGCGCTGGCGTTGACTGATCTGGGCAACGTGTTTGGCCTGGTCAAGTTCTATTCCGCGGCGCGTAAAAAAGGCCTCAAGCCGATCGCTGGTTGCGATGTCTGGCTGGCGCCGCCGGAGTCTTCCGACAAGCCGACACGTCTTTTGCTGCTGGTGCAGGACACCCACGGCTGGCGCAATCTGTGCGAGCTGTTGACGCGCGCCTACCGCAGCAACATGCATCGCGGCCGCGCCATCCTGCAACCGGCCTGGTTCGATGCCGACAGCACGGCCGGCTTGATCGCGTTGTCCGGCGGACATCAGGGCGATGTCGGCGTCGCGTTGATGAACGAATCGCTGGATACCGCGCGGAGTTTGGCCAAAGCATGGAGCGCGCGTTTTCCGGGACGCTATTACCTGGAATTGCAACGCGATGGCCGCCCGGAATGCGAGCCGCATGTGGCGCATGCGGTGGCGCTGGCCGAGGAACTGGGTTTGCCGGTGGTGGCGACGCATCCGGTCGAATTCATGGCGCGCGACGACTACATGGCGCACGAGGCGCGAGTGTGCATCTCGGAAGGCTATGTGCTGTCCGACCAGCGCCGGCCGAAGACCTTTACCGAGGACGATTACTTCAAGACCCAGGCCGAGATGGCCGAGCTGTTCGCGGACCTGCCGGAGGCGCTGGAGAACAGCGTCGAAATCGCCCGTCGCTGCAATCTGGTGCTGGAGCTGGGCAAGAGCAAGCTGCCGGATTTTCCGACCCCGGGCGGCATGCCGCTGGAGGAATACCTGCGCCAGTTCGCACGCGACGGACTGGCCAAACGCATGCTGGTGCTGTTTCCGGACGAGAAAGTGCGCGCATCACGTCTGGAGGAGTACGAGGCCAGGCTGGAACTGGAGCTGAACACCATCATCCAGATGGGCTTTCCCGGTTACTTTTTGATCGTGGCCGACTTCATCAACTGGGGTAAGCACAACGGCGTGCCGGTGGGGCCGGGGCGGGGTTCCGGCGCCGGTTCGCTGGTGGCGTTCTCGATCGGCATTACCGATCTCGACCCGCTGGCTTACGCCTTGCTGTTCGAGCGCTTCCTGAATCCGGAACGGGTTTCCATGCCCGACTTCGACGTCGATTTCTGTCAGGACGGACGCGGCCGGGTGATCGAATATGTGCGCGCCAAATACGGCGCCGATGCGGTGTCGCAGATCGCCACTTTCGGCACCATGGCGGCGCGCGCGGTGGTGCGCGACGTCGGCCGCGTGCTCGATCTCAGCTACACCTTCTGCGATCAGATTTCCAAGATGATCCCGAATCAGCCCGGCAAGAACGTGTCGCTGGACGAGGCGCTGGAACAGGTGCCGGAGTTGAAGGCGCGCTACGAGCAGGAGGAGGAGGTCAAGGAACTGTTTGACCTGGCGCGCAAGCTGGAAGGCCTGTCGCGCAACGTCGGCACCCACGCCGGCGGTGTGCTGATCGCGCCGGGCAAGCTGACCGATTTCTGTCCGCTGTACAACGTCGAAGGCTCGGATTCGGTGGTGTCGCAGTTCGACAAGGATGATGTCGAGAAGGTCGGTCTGGTCAAGTTCGACTTCCTCGGCCTGCGCAACCTGACCATCATCGACTGGGCGGTGCGCTACATCAAACAGCTCGACCCGAACTGGGACGCAGGGGTGGAAAACCCGCTTGAGACGCTGCCGCTGGACGACAAGGCGGCCTACGATATCCTGAAGAAAGCCAACACCACGGCGATCTTCCAGCTCGAATCGGACGGCATGAAGAAGCTGCTGACCAAGCTGGAACCGGACCGTTTCGAAGACATCATCGCGGTGCTGGCGCTGTACCGGCCGGGCCCGCTCGGCTCCGGCATGGTGGACGACTTCATCCTGCGCAAGAAGGGCAAGCAGAGCATCGACTACTTCCATCCCGACCTGAAGGAATGTCTGGAGCCCACCTACGGCGTCATCGTCTATCAGGAACAGGTGATGCAGATTTCCCAGATCATCGGCGGCTACACGCTGGGCGGCGCCGACCTGCTGCGCCGCGCGATGGGCAAGAAGAAGGCCGAGGAAATGGCCAAGCACCGCAGCATCATGGCCGAAGGCGCCGCCAGGAAGGGCTACGAGCCGCAACTGGCGATGAAGCTGTTCGACCTGATGGAAAAGTTCGCCGAATACGGCTTCAACAAATCGCACACCGCCGCCTACGCCGTGGTCTCCTACCAGACCGCCTGGCTGAAGGCGCACCACACGGCGGCGTACATGGCCGGCACACTGTCGGCCGACATGGACGACACCGACAGCGTCAAGATTTTTGTCGATGACGCGATCAAGAACGGCATCGCCATCCTGCCGCCGGAAGTCAACCAGTCCAGCTTCCGCTTCGTGCCGGTGGATCGCAAGCAGGTGCGCTATGGACTCGGCGCGGTGAAGGGCACCGGCGAGGGCGCGATCAACTGCATCCTGGCCGCGAGAGAATCCGGCGGTGCCTTCACCGATCTGTTCGATTTCTGCCGCCGGGTAGACAAACGCATCGTCAATCGTCGTGTGATCGAGGCGCTGATCCGTTCCGGCGGCTTCGACACGCTGCATCCCAACCGAAATGCCGCGCTGATGAGCGTCGGCCTGGCGATGGAATGGGCCGAAAACCAGCATGCCAATGCCGCGCAGGACTCGCTGTTCGGCGATGTCGAAGCACAAACGCCACCAGATCTGGTCAAGGCGGCGAAATGGGGGCTGAAGGAACGCCTGATTCATGAGAAAGCCGCGCTCGGGCTGTATCTGTCCGGCCATCCGTTCGACGCCGACCGCGCTTCGTTGAAAGGCCTGGTGGATCGCCCCCTGAAAGACGTCAAGCCGCAGCGCGAACTGCAACTGATGGCCGGCACCATCGCCAGCATGCGCATCCAGATGACCCGGCGCGGCAAGATGGCCAGCATCGTGCTGGACGACCGCAGCGCGCAGATCGAGATTGCCGTGTTCGGCGAGTTGTTCGATGCCAACAAAGCGCTATTGAAGGAAGACGCGCTGCTGATCGTCGCCGGCAATGCGCGTGATGACAGCTATTCCGGCGGCATGCGCGTCACCGCCGAAGAAGTGATGGACCTCGACACCGCGCGCACCCGCTTCGCCACCGGCCTGAAGCTGGATTTGAAGGAAGGCGTCGAGTGGACGCCAACACAAGTACGCCGTTTGATCGACCTGTTGACCGGCTACAAGGAAGGCAAGGGCGGCGGTTGCCCGGTGTCACTTCACTATCGCAATCCGCAGGCGGAATGCGATGTGCAACTCGGTCAAGCCTGGCGGCTGCGGTTGAGTGAAGATCTGTTCGTTGCGTTGGCGGAATTCGGCACGTTCAATGTGGGCTACGCGGTGGCGCTGAAAAGTAGCCGGGATCGAGCGGCGGCATAAAGTAGCGGGTCCGTGCTTTAATCATTTCCAATCGCTTCGCTTAGGAGGAAACCGACATGGCACAGACACAAACCAAGGTACTCACCGCTCACGTTCCATTGCCGCTGGCTGAAAAGGTGGACCAGATGGCCATTCGTCTTGAACGTTCGCGTGGCTGGATCGTGAAGCAGGCGCTGTCGGCCTGGATCGATCAGGAAGAGGAGCGCAGTCGTTTGACTCTGGAAGCGCTGGCCGATGTCGATGCGGGTCGCGTCATCGATCATCAGGCAGTGCAAGCCTGGGCGGCCAGCCTGGATAGCGAATCACCCCTGGCTTTACCGTTGCCTGTGCCGCGCTGATGCAACTGAGGTGGACGAGCAGAGCATTGTCTGATCTGGCGCGCCGGCATGAATTCCTGTCGCTGGTAAACCCGCCAGCGGCGGTGCGCACGGTTCAGATGCTCGCTGGCGCACCGACCAGTCTGCTGACCCACCCGCGCATTGGCGAAGCGCTCGAAGAGTTTTCCCCGCGCGAAGTGCGCCAGATTCTGGTTGGTCAGTACGAGATGCGTTACGAGATTCAGGATGGGGTGATCTACGTACTGCGGCTCTGGCACACCCGCGAGGATCGTTGAGATGCGAAGTGCTTGAAATCGCCGAGGCCGCCGAAGAAGAAATCCGCCATCTCGCCAAGGTTCAAGGTGAGTTGTGGACGGATCTGCCGACCGATCTGTACATCCCGCCGGATGCGCTGGAAGTGATTCTGGAAGCCTTCGAAGGCCCGCTCGATCTGCTGCTGTGGCTGATCCGGCGAAACAATCTGGATGTGCTCAACATCAATATGACGGCGCTGACCAAGCAGTACATGACGTATGTGGACGTCATGCAGCGAAAAAGACTGGAGTTGGCGGCGGAATATCTGGTGATGGCAGCGATGCTGATCGAGATCAAATCGCGCATGTTGCTGCCGCGCAAGGAAGTGGCTGACACCGGCGAGGAGCATGACCCGCGTGCGGAGCTGGTGCGTCGATTGCTGGAATATGAGCAGATGAAACTGGCCGCACGCAATCTCGATGGCGTGCCGCAATTGGGGCGCGATTTTCAGGCGGTGAGTGTCTTTGTCTCGCAGTTGGCAGCCAAACGCTTGCCGCTGGTCGGCAGCGAAGACCTGCTGGATGCCTGGCGCGCGATCCTGAAGCGCGCTTCGATGACTAAACACCACCGCATCGGCCGCCAGGAACTTTCCGTGCGCGAGCACATGAGCCGCATCCTGAAACACCTGCAAACCAGTGGCCGCTCGCTGTTTACCGAGTTGTTCGACCCGGCGGAGGGCCGTTCGTCGCTGGTTGTCGCCTTTCTCGCGCTGCTCGAACTGGTGCGCGAGCGGTTGGTGGATATCGTGCAGAACGAACCGTTTGCGCCTATCCACGCGCAAATGGCCGCACCCGTCGATCAACCCGATGCAGTCTAAAGCCATGGCACGCAAACCGACCTCCGCCGAACAAGCTGAAGCGACCCAATTGGGCGAGATCAAACGCATCCTGGAGACGGTCCTGTTGGCCAGCGCCGGCCCGATGACGCTGACGGATCTCAAACGAGTGTTCGAGGTGGAACTGTCCAACGATTTTCTGCGCCGGGCGTTGGATGAATTGCGTGCCGACTGGCAGGGCCGCGGCGTTGAACTGGTGCAACTGGCGGAGGGTTGGCGGTTCCAGACCAAGGCCGACTATCAGCGCTATCTTGACCGCCTGAACCCGGAAAAACCGCCGCGCTATTCACGCGCCACGCTGGAGACGCTGGCGGTCATCGCTTATCGGCAGCCGGTGACGCGCGGCGATGTGGAAGAAATCCGCGGCGTTGCGGTCAATACCCAGATTGTCCGCACGCTGGAAGAACGCGGTTGGATCGAAGTCGTTGGCCACAAGGAAGTGCCAGGCCGGCCGGCCTTGTTCAGCACCACCAAGCAGTTCCTGAGCGACCTTGGTTTGCGTGCGCTCTCGGAATTACCGCCTTTGCCCGAGATGGCAAAAAATTTGCAGGTCTCTGCATTGTTTCAAGAACCGCTGCCAACAGAATAAAAAACGCTGCTAATCCGTGATAATGCCGGCCCGGGATTGGAAACCCGCAAACACAACCATAGAGAGAACAACATGCCACGCTATTCCTACATGGGGCGACCTTTGAAAGCACGACCAGAAGAACTCGAAGACCATAGCGAAAAACTGCACAAAGCCCTGGCCACGGCTGGAATGGGTTCACGTCGCGAGATGGAGCAACTGATTGCCGATGGCCGCGTCAGCCTGAATGGCCAGATCGCCAAGGTGGCGGATCGGGTCAAGCCCGGCGACTTGGTCAAGGTCAATGGCAAAGTCATTCGTTTGGGCTGGAAGAGGCAGATCCCGCGCGTCCTGATTTATCACAAGCAGGAAGGTGAAATCGTCTCGCGCGACGACCCGGAAGGCCGGCCTTCTGTCTTCGATCATTTGCCCGCCGTGCGCAGCGGCCGCTGGATCAGCATCGGCCGTCTCGATTTCAATACCGAAGGTCTGCTGATCTTTACCACCGATGGCGAACTGGCCAATCAACTGACCCACCCGCGTTATGAAGTCGAACGCGAATACGCCGTGCGGCTGATTGGCGCGCTGGATGCGGTACAGATGAATTCGCTGCTCACCGGTGTTGAACTGGATGACGGCATCGCCAAAGTCGACCAGATCGTTCCCGCTGGCGGCGAAGGCGTCAACCAGTGGTATCACCTGATCATCAGGGAAGGCCGCAACCGTGAGGTACGTCGTCTGATGGAGCATCTGGGGCTGACTGTCAGCCGTCTGATCCGGGTTCGTTTTGGCCCGGTGGCGATGCCTTCGCGCCTGAAGCGCGGCATGAAGGAAGAACTGCCGGAAGAAGAAGTCGAGGCCCTGTTGCGCTGGTGCGGCATGGTCAAGAGTGCGGCGGAGAAACGCCAGGCGGATGATCCTGTCGATCATAAGCGGCCTGATCATAAGCAGTCTGATCATAAGCAGCCCGACTCGAAGCGCTCGGAAGCTGCCACCGGCAAGGTTGGACATCCGTATCGACGCCGGTTGAACAACAAAGGCGAGCGTCAGTAACAGGGTGTTGAAAAACGAGAAAAGCGCTAAAAATTACGTCATACCGGCGGATGCCGGTATCCAGAAGTCGTTGATTTCGTTAAGTCCAGTTGACTGGACCCCGGCTTGGCCGTCACCCCGGAATGGGGGTATCCGGGGCGGGGTCACGGTGCACTTTTCAACCTTGAATCCGTGCTTAACCGGTTAACGCCCCATCCT
Organism: Burkholderiales bacterium; assembly: GCA_038215555.1. Lineage (GTDB taxonomy): Bacteria > Pseudomonadota > Gammaproteobacteria > Burkholderiales > Thiobacillaceae > PFJX01. Next base: position 13,821 of record JBBQQT010000044.1, read on the forward strand.
ACGGGGTGGTGCTCGTTCCACATCAGTTTGAATCGCCCCCGTTGTGGGTTTGGGTGATAACCGGATAAACACCCTGGTAAGGGGCGGCGACGAATTTCAGGGTGTTTCATCCTGAATTCCGCTGATCGGGCCGGGTCGTAGGAGCGTCCGCTTGCGGCGCGATCGTGGTGGGATCGGCCCGCAAGCGGCGCCTCCTACAGCTTTGCCGCCGCATCCGATGGGTGAATAGGGAAATCGGCCACTCGCCTGTATCCAAGCGGCTTCACGGAGATGAATCTGTGTTCGACTGAAGTTTTCAGGTTCATGGCTTGAACGCGTTGACCCGTTGCTTTAACTGCGCCAGTTTGTCCGCCTCAGCCCGGTCATAGCGCAAGCCGAGATAAAGCTGGGTGATCAGGTGGATGGGTTTGGCCATATCCGGACGCAATTGCGCAGCGCGTTGAGCAAAATCGGCAGCACCTTCGGCGTCGCCACGCACGATGCCGTGGCGTTGCAGTTTCAGGCAGAAACGCGTGTAGAGCAGGCTGGCCGGATCGCGTTTGACCCTTGCCAGGTGCGGTATCGCCCATAACGAAGCGATCAGCAGCAACGCGCCACCCGCTGCAGCAAGTCCCCAGGCCATACCCTGCCAGGTTGAAAGAAATGGATTCAGGCGGGCGAGAAACTCGCGTTGTCGATCCTGGTTGTAGCCCAGAACCCATTGATTCCATTGGTTGTTGATCAAGTCCCAGCGCTGGCGTAGCGGCATCAGCCAGTTCGCATTCAAGTTCATCAAGCCAGCCAGACGTTCGCCTGCCGGTAGCGCGGCATTGAGGCCGCGTTCAACCCGATTCGGTGCAACGGCAGCCGTCGGATCGACCCGGGTCCAGCCCAGATTCGGCAGCCAGACTTCGGCCCAGGCATGCGCATCGCGCTGTCTCACAATCCAGTAATCCCCCAGCGGATTGAGCTCGCCCCCTTGATAGCCAGTGACCACCCGTGCCGGAATGCCGGCCGCCCGCATCAGCACGACGAAGGCGCTGGCATAGTGTTCACAAAAACCACGCCGGCTGACGAAGAGAAAATCATCGACGCTGTTTTCGCCCAGGAGCGGTGGTTTCAGGCTGTAGAAAAAGGCTTCTTTGCGAAAGTGAGCCAGGGCCTGGTTGACGATGGCTTGGGCGTCGCTCCGTTGGTTCGCCCATTGTTCAGCCAACGCCCGTGCTTGAGGGTTGCCCTCCGGCAGCGCCAGGGTTCGATTGCGTGTGGCAGCACTGAGCCCATCCGGTTCAAGCCGATAGTCGAGATCGGCATTGATTTGATACCGCAAACGCTGATTGATCGGGTTTTTGCTCATCCATTGCAGATCGGGTCCCAGGGTGGTTTCCATGTTGGGCAGACTGGGCAGGCGTTCTCGCGGCAATCCCAGCAAAAACAGCCAACGCATTCGATGCGGCTCCAAGGTGATGGCATACGCGATGGGTTGGCCTGACGCTTCGCCACGTACTGGCGTGGTTGGAACCGCAAAACGGGTTTGCCAGGTGCGGCCATCAAAATCCCATAGCACCGGTCCGCGCCAATAGAGGGCACTTGGGCTCGGCGGCGGAGTCGAGAATTCGACCCGGAACGCGATCTCGTCTGACAAGGTGAGCTGGCCGAAATCGCCCGGACTCATGCGATCCGACAAGCCGGTCTGGGCGGTGCCTTGCTGCGGCAATCCCCAGAGCGGACCTTGCAAGCGTGGGAACAACAGAAACAACAGCAGCGCCAAAGGCAACGCTTGCACCAGCAATCGCCCAGCCATGCCGAGCGTGGCTCGAAGTTCGGGAGCAGGTTGTGGGCTTGGTTGCGGACTTGATGGTGTGTTCTTCTGTGCGCTTGTTTGTGCGCTTATTTGTACATTCGCGATCATCGCCGCCACCAGCGCGCCGGCGGCAAAAACCATGTAACCGGCCATTAGCAGGCTTTGCGAGTTGAGGAAATACGCCACCAGCAGAAAACAGCCGACGAACAGCAAACCGAGCCGATCCCGCGTGGTCTGGATTTCCAGTAGTTTGGCGCCGGAAAGAAAGACCAGCAGCGCGACACCGCCCTGGGGACCAATGACGGTGCCATATTGCAGCAGTACGCCGGCCACACCAGCCAGCGAAAGCAGCATCTTCATTCCGCCTGACCAGGTTTTTTTTCGCTGGGTGGAAAATACGCTGAGCATCGCAAAAACCAACCAGCTCAGGCTGATCCAGATGGGCAAGTCCAGCGCATGCGGCGCCAGCACCAGCGCCAGCGGCAAGATCAGCCAAAGCAGTGGGGCAAGCAGCGGGGTATTGAGGTCAATTCTTGGCATCGGGATTCCCAAAGCGTGCCAGGGCTTCCAGACACAGTCTCAGATGCGCTTCGCCGATGCCTTTGCCAATTTCGCGACCAGGCAATGTCAGGGAGAAAGGCAAACTCGCGGCATGGGCATCGAGCACCCAGCGGGTCAGGCGAGACAGGCGGGCTTCAGTCTCTTTTTCCGGGGCTTGCGACCAACTTAGCTGCAAGGTCGCTCCCTGTTGACCGCTGAATTGCTTGGTCAGCAGATGCTGGCTGCGCGCGGCTGCTTTCCAGGCGATGCGGCGCGGTGTGTCACCGGCCTGGTAGACGCGCAGGCCAGTAAAGTCATCGCCATCGGTTTTGCTGGCGGCTGCGTTTGAATCTGCGCCCACCGAAGCCGGCAGCGGCAAGGCATCGGCCGCCGGCTTGGGGTAGATCAACACGCCAAACGGGGTGGCATTGGAATCGGACAGTTCCAGCACGCTCCAGCATCGGAACAGCCCCAGCGGATAACACGAATAAATACCGAAGCGGCCAAGCGCATGCCAACCGCGCTCGGCATTGATTAGCTGCAATGCCAGATCGGTTTTTCCGCCAACAGGAATATCACTTTCTTCGCACACGCCGGACGGGTGTGTCAGGCCGATACGGAAGCGTTTCAGCGCGCTCGGGTTGTCCGCTTCCAGCAGCAGTCGGGCGCTTTCTCCGGCAAACACGGGCTGCGAGGCTTTGGCGCTGAGCCGCAGGCCGAACAGGTTGCGCTGGGTATGCAGCATGGCAACCACCGCCACGCCGGCAAACCAGAAGGTGAACAGGTAAGCCAGGCTGAGACCGTAATTGATGGCACCGACCAACAGCCCCAGTAATAACAGCGCAAACACCATGCCGGCGCGCGTCGGCAGGATGTATAGACGGCGCGCATTGAGCTGGATCGGGCTACTTTCAAGATGTGGCGGTCTCCAGGGCAGGTAGGGTAGGGCAGGAAATTTCATTCTTGGCGGGCGGGTTCAAGGTTGAACTGTGTCATGCCAACTGCTTCACGCCTATTCCATTTTCTGTAAGCCAACTCAGTGGGAATAACTATGCTTGATTCATGAAGCTGACTTTTCATGGTGCCTCGCGTGAAGTAACTGGCTCCTGCTATCGGGTGGAGAGCGGGAAGCTGAATTTCCTTGTCGATTGCGGCATGTTTCAGGGCGGGCCCATGGCGGATGAGCGGAATCGACGTTTTCCGGGATTCGATCCGGAAACACTCGATTTCGTTCTTCTGACCCACGCCCATATCGATCATTCCGGCTTGCTGCCGCGTCTGGCCGCTATGGGCTATCGTGGTCCGGTGCATTGCACGCATGCCACCGCCGATCTGCTCAGTGTGTTGTTGCCGGATTCCGCTCACATCCAGGAGAAAGAGGCGGAATGGGCAAACTATGCCAATCGTAAAAACCGGCGCAGTCGCATCAGCGATCTGGCACCGTTATATACGGTCACACAGGCGAAGGACATCCTGCAGACCGTGCGCGGAGTGCGCTACGACAAGGAAATCCGTCCACACCCACGCGTGCGGGTACGGTTTCAGGATGCCGGTCATATTCTCGGCTCCGCCATTATCGAAGTCTGGGTAGAAGAGGGCGGTAACAGCCGCAAGCTGGTGTTTTCCGGTGACTTGGGCATGTCTGGTCGCCCAATCCTGAATGACCCGACTCCGATTCACGAAGCAGACATTTTGCTGGTCGAATCGACTTACGGTAATCGACTGCACAAGTCATTGTCCGAAACGATCGATGAACTGGCACATGCAGTCACGGATACGCTGGAACGTAAAAAGGGCAACGTCATCATCCCCGCGTTTGCAGTTGGTCGTACTCAGGATCTGCTCTATTTGCTGATGGATCTGGTACGTCAGGGCCGCTTGCCAAAAAATCTGGCGATCTTTGTCGATTCACCGATGGCCAGCGCAGCAACCGCGATCACCTTGAATCACACCAATCTCATGGATGAAGAATCGCGCGAAATGCTGCAATGGTTTCGCACCAGCCCGGATGCGCCCTATCTGCGCGTGACCGAAGACGTGGAAGATTCCATGGCGCTGAACAAAATACGCCAGAGCGCGGTGATCATTTCAGCCTCCGGCATGTGCGACGCCGGGCGAATCAAACACCATCTCAAGTTCAACCTGCCACGCGCCGAATGCAGCATCATCATCGCGGGTTTCCAAGCTGAAGGCACGCTGGGACGGCGTCTGGTGGATGGCGCACGCACTGTGCGCTTGTTTAGAGAAACCGTCCCCGTTCGCGCTGATCTCTATACCCTTGGCGGACTCTCCGCCCACGCGGATCGGGATGCGTTGCTGCAATGGCTGTCGCATTTCAAACGTCCACCGGTGCAGACATTCGTTGTGCACGGTGAGGAACAAACTGCGTTAGGATTTGGTGTGATGCTTCGAGATGGGATGGGATGGCAGGTGAGTGTGCCGGAAAATGGCGCAAGCTTTGACCTGTGAGCAACCCGTAGTAGTGCAGTTAATCGCTGGTAAAAAATAAACCAAAAAAATCTTAAAGTTTTCCTGTTTGCAGCCGTATATGTGTCAGGACAGGGTAATTTGATCTTGTCCTGGGGGCAGAAAACCTCCAGTAATTCAACCCTAGAAAAGGAGTTTTATCATGGCAATCGGCGAAATCGGTCTATCTTCATCCATGCGTTCCAACCTGATCAGCTTGCAGACTACCGCACGGCTGATGGGAGAGACTCAGGAAAAGCTCGCCACTGGCAAGCGTGTTAATACAGCAGTTGATAACCCAGCCAACTTTTTCGCGGCACAAGGCCATACCTCTCGTGCTAATCAGTTGAATGGCCTTAAGGACAACATCAGTGAGGCGATTCAGACGGTCAAGGCAGCTGATTCAGGTATCAAGGGTGTGTTAACTACGATTGAGGCGCTGCGTGGTGTTGTGACTCAGGCGCGTTCAGCAATTAATGACACGGTCAACAGCGGTATAGTTCTGGCGGGTGGCAACACGGCTGATGCTTCTGGCTTTACGGGTGTTGCTGGTTTAACGGGGCAATACAACCGTCTGGTTGAGCAACTTAACAACTTGGTTACGGACTCGAGTTACAAAGGTACCAACTTCCTGGCTAGTGGCGGCGTCACCTTGGCGGTTAACTTTAATGAAAACGCTACCACCAAGATCGTGATGTCGGGCTTCAATTCTGGTGCCAGCGGTCTGGCTATTTCGGGTGGCGGCAGCAGCCTTACGGTTGCTGGAACGACGGGCAATATCACTTCGGGTGATTTGGATACTGGCACTGAACTCGATGCCGTTGAGAAGTCTCTTAATGCGGCTATAGCCACTTTGCAGACGCAAGCTGGCACACTGGCAGCCAATCTGAGCACCTTGACCACGCGCCAGAATTTTATCAAGGAGATGGTCAATAACCTCACCGTGGGCGCGACGAAGCTGACCGAGGCCGATACCAACGAGGAAGGTGCGAATCTGCTCTCGCTGCAAACCAAGCAATCGTTGGGTACCACCGCACTAAGCATTTCCTCGCAGTCTGAGCAGTCGATCTTGAGATTGTTCTAATTCCGCTAATGCTTGGTAACTTGCTCCGCATGCGCTCCAGGGCGCATGCGGGAGGAGAGTGAAAATGGTCACTGAAATCTCAGGGGCTGGAGTCAGTCACTCACCGGTTGCTCAAACTGTTGCGCCTTTGTCGTCACGTATTGCGGAAATATCGCGCCCCTTAATAACAGGTTTAGCTGCTAAAGAGGCTTTGGGCGATGTGTCCCGCGAGAAGCAAACGACATCGGCCAATCAGCTTGCAGGCGCTTACGCGCAGCTTCGGAATCGCCAGGAAGCGCTTAACGGCGCAGCATCGGTGGTTCGCGAGGTGGGTAATACGGCTGAAAAAGCGGGTCAGTTGTTGAACAAGATGGAAAGTGAACTGGGTGCGGTGGTCAAGATGTATCCGCCTTACCCGGTTGATAGTCCTGAACGCGTTCAACTGCTGAATAACTTTGGCGGATTGCGTAGGCAGATTGAAGCGTTGACTTTTCCGCCAGAGGAGTCTTTGGATGCCCTTGGGCGTTTGTTGGGCGATCAGGCAAATGGAAAAGCTGATGCTAGCGAGGTAGCAAAGGCCGCTTCTCTGGTCAAGGAACCCATGTGGGATATTCTCGCGCTGGACTCCATGACAGCAAGTGATGCGGATGTGCGAAAAACGTTGGATCAGATCAAATCCACAAAATCCTTGCTGGAGGACCTGCATATTGGAATGTGGAAAGACGTGATCAACTTTGTGAAGCAGGCTGACCCTTCGGCTGCGGAAAATAGCAGCGCTGAAGTTCGTAATCAACTTGTTGAGCGAAGCGCAAATGAGGTGAGCGGTGAAAGCCAAACTGGTGTGGAGCAAGCCGGTATTGGCCGCAATGCCGGTCAGCTCGTTCAAGCTGCTGAATCGCGCTAAACCAAGAGTATTTGACTGTAATGCCTCTTAAACTCGATTTGCGGCCCCACGAGAAGCTTTTTCTCGCCGGGGCCGTTCTCGTTAATGGCGATAGCCGCTGTCAGTTGGCGGTCTTGAACGATGTCCCGGTGTTGCGTGAGAAAGATATTCTCAAAGATGAAGACGCCAATACGCCCTGCAAGCGCATCTATCTCGCAGTACAGATGATGTATATGGATACCCCCAATCTGGCGCGTTACCATCAGTATTACTGGGATAAGGTTCGCGCAGTCATTGATGCGGCGCCCAGTACCAACGAGTTGATCGACAAACTGAGCGTTGCCGTACTCGAGGGTCAGTATTACCAGGCGCTGAAAGTTGCGCGGGAATTAGTCCGTTATGAACAGGAGTTAATCAGCAATGCCCGTTAACCCGCTTGATGCTTATCGTAATGTCGAGAAAGCCACCTTGTCGCAACGCGATATGGAAGCCTCGGTACTCAGCAAGGCCGCGATGCAGTTGCAAGTCATCAAAGAAAACTGGACCCGTGATGACCATGATGCCGAACTCGAAGCTGCATTGAATTACAACCAGAAAGTCTGGTCTTTTTTTCAGGCTGAGTTGTCGATGGATGACAATCCGCTACCCGATGAAATCAAGCGCAATCTTTTGGCATTGAGCTTGTTTGTTGATCGACGAACCTTTGAAACACTGGCATACCCGGCCCCGGAAAAACTCGACATCTTGATCAGCATCAATCTCAATGTGTCCGCAGGTTTGCGAGGCGAGGGCGGGTAAACCTCATTCACTGCTGCTGTTCTGGTTCGCTATTGCAGTTAACATCCGCGCATCATCCACCCGCTTTTTCCACGAACACCCAGGTTGCCATGTTCAACGACAAATCCATCCTGGTGACCGGCGGTACCGGTTCCTTCGGCAAGCTCTACATCCGCACCCTGCTGGAGCGCTACAAACCGCGCCGACTCATTGTCTATTCCCGGGACGAACTCAAGCAGTTCGAAATGCAGCAGGAGTTCAACGCTCCATCAATGCGCTATTTCATCGGTGATGTGCGCGACTACGAGCGCCTTGGCCAGGCGATGAATGGAGTGGATTTCGTCATCCACGCTGCGGCCCTCAAGCAGGTGCCGGCAGCAGAATACAACCCGATGGAGTGCATCAAGACCAACATCTATGGGGCGGAAAACGTCATCAAGGCGGCGCTGGCCAACAATGTCGACAAGGTCATCGCGCTTTCCACCGACAAGGCCGCCAACCCCATCAATCTCTATGGCGCCACCAAGCTCGCCTCCGACAAACTTTTCGTCGCCGCCAACAACATGGTCGGCGTCACGCGTACCCGCTTCGCCGTGGTGCGCTATGGCAATGTGGTCGGCTCACGCGGTTCCGTGGTGCCATTTTTCGCCAAACTCATTGCCGACGGTGTGGACAGCCTGCCCATTACCGACCCGCGCATGACCCGCTTCTGGATCACGTTGCAGGATGGCGTGGACTTCGTGCTGAAGAATTTCCAGCGCATGCGCGGTGGCGAAATCTTCGTGCCTCGCATTCCCTCTGTTCGCATCACTGATCTGGCCACCGCC
>JBBQQT010000045.1:0-22143 GCA_038215555.1 Burkholderiales bacterium
CGTGCGTTGTGATTCGGGCCGCAAGCGGACCCTCCTACGGGAGTTGATCATCCGGAGTGGCGTATCTGCCATGGCAATCAGCACACCGTATGCACGGAACTGGTCACCACGCCCCAGATGCGCAATTCCTGACCTTCCTTGAAGCGGATCACCGGATACGCCGGGTTGTCCGGATGCAATTCCGGCTTGTCACCGCCCAGACGCAGCCGCTTGATGGTCAACGCGCCATCGACTTCGGCGACCACGACGCTGCCATCCCGCGCCTCAAGCGAGCGATCCACCACAATCAGATCGCCATGATGGATGCCGGCGCCCTGCATCGAATCGCCTTTGACGCGCAGGAAATAGGTGGCCTCCTGACGCTGGATCAAGAGTTCGTTGAGGTCGAGGCGCGCCTCGATGTAATCGTCCGCCGGTGACGGAAAGCCGGCTGGAATGCGGCTGGCAAACAGCGGAATCGGCCGGTGCGCGGGGGCGGTGGCGGGAAGGATGCAGTCGCAATGTGGCATGGTCGATCGCATGGTCAATCAATAGCGCCGGAAGCTGCCGGTCACCACACCGTAAATTTCCAGTTGGCCTTCCGGACGGATCGGCGCGTAGGCGATGTTGCCCGGCTTGAGATAGAAACCGCGCGCATCCTGCGCCAGATATTTCACCGTGAACTGGTTGTCGACGATGGCGACGACGATGTCGCCCACCCGCGCCGGCGCACCGCGATCCACCACCAGATTGTCGCCTTCCAGCAGCCCGGCATCCTGCATCGAATCGCCGCGCACGCTGAGCAACACGGTACGGCTCGGCTGACGCACCAGATAGCGGTCGATGGCAATGCTGTCCTGGCCGGTATCGTTGGCCGCCTGCGGCAGACCGGCGCGCACGCTATCGACCAGCGGCCGCGCAAAGAAAGCTTCGCCCGGCGCCAGCCGCCGGTCCGGCGTGCGCTGGATCAACTCGGCTTCGGCCAGACGGTCGATCAGCGCCGAAACCGACGACTTGGAACGCAAACCGACCAGTTCTCCAATGCGCGCGTAGGACGGCAGCGCACCGTGCGCGGCGTAGTAATCCTGAAGTTGGGTGAGGTAGTCGAAGTCGGTGGGCATGGCAGTCTTTATCGAACGATCGTTCGATAAAGACTAGGGCGGTTGCGGGGCAGCGTCAATCTTTTGCGAACTTGCTGATCAATGCATCACCCATGCAGTACTGAGTAGACAAGGCAAGACGCAATCCTGCTTGCAGCCAGGACTGAAAATGGTTATACAACAATATAACTTTATGTCCTGTGGAGGATCGTCATGCATACAACCAATCTGCGCAAGGTCGGCGGTTCAGTCATGTTGGCTGTCCCACCGGCATTTTTGGATCAATTGCATTTGCAAGTTGGCGCAACGGTCGGCGTATCCGTTGCCGATGGCCGTTTGGTGGTCGATCCCAAGCCTCGACCGCGCTACACGCTGGCGGAACTGCTCGCTGTCTCCGATTACTCGCAACCGCAACCGACTGAAGAGCGGGAGTGGGTCGATGCGCCTGTCGCAGGCGGCGAACTGATATGAAGCGGGGCGACATCTATCTGGTGTCGCCAGATCCGAGCGAAGGCCACGAACAGCATGGCAGCCGCCCTGTTCTGGTCGTGTCGCCGGAAGCGTTCAACTCAGCCACGAAGTTGCCGGTGATCTGCCCGATCACGAACGGTGGCGACTTCGCACGTCGCCTTGGATTTTCCGTCACTGTGACAGGCATCAAGACCACTGGCGTCATTCGCTGTGACCAACCCCGTGTACTTGATCTGGCTGCCCGCAACGCCCGCAAGGTAGACACCTTGCCCGCGCCACTCATGGATGAAGTGCTGGCAAAGATCGCCACGCTCTTCGAGTAAACCCAAGCCGAGTCGACCCAAGCCGAATCCACCTGGAAAACCTCTGTTGACCATAGATTCATCTCCGGGAAGCTGTGTGAAAACTGGCGAGTGGCCGGTTTCTCCATGCACCCATTGGGTGAGGCAACAAGGCTGTAGGAAATACCGCTTGCGGGCCGATCCCACCACGTTCGCGCCGCAAGCGGACGCTCCTACGACCCGGTCAACTGCCGGATTCAGGTTCAACCCAAACCCGGAGGCAGATTGGCGGCGGCGTCAGCCCCCTACCCTACCGGCAACGCCGTCTTGTCGATCACCCGGCGCAGCACGAAGCTGGAATGCACGCCGGTGATGCCTTCGATGCGGGTGATGCGGTTGAGCAGCAGCGTCTGGTAGGCATCCATGTCCTTCACCACCACCTTGAGTTGGTAATCAGCGGCCTGGCCGGTGATCAGCAGGCACTCCATGACTTCCGGAATTTCGCTGATCTGCTGCTCGAAGCGTTCGAAGCGCTCCGGCGTGTGGCGGTCCATCGAGAGATGGATCAATGCCATCAGCGACAGGCCGAGCGCCTTGGCATCGAGCAGCGCGCGGTAGCCGGTGATCAGGCCGGACTCCTCCAGCGCGCGCACCCGGCGCAAACAGGGCGACGGCGACAGGCCGATGCGGTCGGCCAGGTCCTGGTTGCTGATGCGGCCGTCTTCCTGCAAGACGGCAAGAATCTGGCGGTCGTAGCGGTCGAGTTGCATGGAATTGCTACCTTGTTCGAAAGTTAATAATTAAATTTCGTCATTTCGAATATATAAGCAATTTTATTGCTGATAATCAAATTATCAAGGCATACAACGCAATCAAATTTCGCCCCTCCCCGGCTACGATGGCGCATCGAAAACTGCACTGCCAGGAGCCGTCATCATGTTGTCCAGCCCCGCCGTCAAATACCGTCCCATCCCGGCCATCCAGCTTGCCGACCGTCAATGGCCGAGCCGCACCATCACCAAGCCGCCGATCTGGATGAGCACCGATTTGCGCGATGGCAACCAGGCCTTGTTCGAGCCGATGAACATCGAGCGCAAGATGCGCCTGTTCCTCACCTTGTGCGAGATCGGCGTGAAGGAAATCGAAGTCGCGTTTCCGTCCGCCTCGCAGACCGATTTCGACTTCGTGCGCAATTTGATCGAAGGCGGCCATATTCCGGATGACGTCACCCTCTCAGTGCTCACCCAGGCGCGCGAACATTTGATCCGCCGCACCATGGCATCGCTCAAGGGCGCGCGCCGTGCCATCGTCCACGTCTACAACGCCACCGCGCAGCCGTTCCGCGACATCGTGTTCGGCATGAGCAAGACCGAGGTCGTGAACATGGCGGTGGATGCAGTGCGGCTCATCAAACAGCTTGCCGCTGAACACGCCCCCGAACAGCCGGAGACGGAATGGGTGCTCGAATACAGCCCGGAGACCTTCTCCACCACCGAACTGGAATTCGCCCGCGAAATCTGCGACGCGGTCACCGCCGCCTGGGGCGCAACGCCACAAAAAAAGGTCATCCTCAACTTGCCGGCAACCGTGGAAGCGGCGACACCCAACGTCTACGCCGACCAGATCGAATGGATGCATCGCCATCTCGCCCGCCGCGACAGCGTGATTCTCAGCTTGCATCCGCACAATGATCGCGGCACCGCCGTCGCCGCCGCAGAGTTGGGCATCATGGCCGGCGCCGATCGCATCGAAGGCTGTTTGTTCGGCAATGGCGAGCGCACCGGCAATGTCGATCTGGTCACGCTCGCGCTCAATCTCTACACGCAAGGCATCGCGCCCGGGCTCGATTTCTCCGACATCAACGCCATCGCCCGTACCGCCGAGCATTGCACCGGCTTGCCCATTCACCCGCGCCACCCTTATGTCGGCGATCTCGTGTTCACCGCCTTTTCCGGCTCGCATCAGGATGCAATCAAGAAAGGCTTTGCCGCGCAAAAGCCGGATGCAATGTGGAACGTACCCTACATGCCGATCGATCCGGCCGATCTCGGTCGCGGCTACGACTCGGTGATCCGCGTCAACAGCCAGTCCGGCAAGGGCGGCGTGGCGTACTTGCTGGAAACCGAATACGGGATCGTCATGCCGCGCCGCTTGCAGGTAGCGTTTTCCGCCGAAGTGCAGCGCCATACCGACCGCCACGGCGGCGAGATGAGCGCGGCCGATTTGTGGATGCTGTTCTCCGACACTTACCTCGCCGACGAGCAAAGCGTGCGCTACGTCGAACACCATCTGTTCGAACACGGCAAGGCGCAGGGTATCCGTCTGACCATCGAGGTCGATGGCATCACGCGCTTGCTCAGCGGCGAAGGCAACGGCCCGATCGACGCCGCCGTGCGCGCCCTGCAAGACGCCGGCATCGACGTGCAGGTGCGTGCCTACGAGGAACGCTCGATTCATGCCAGCGAACACGGCGGCGACGCGCAAGCCTGCGCCTTCATCGAACTGGTCCCGGCCGGCGGCGGCGCGGAGCACTTCGGCGTCGGCATCGACGGCAACATCGTCACCGCCTCGATCAAGGCGCTGTTGAGCGGGGTGAATCGGCTGGGCGACTCATGCCGGGCCGCGATCAGCGTCAAAGCGGCATGAAAGCTGGGCGGTTCAACCTGCCTACGAATACGGCAAGTTAATGTTTGAACCTGAATCCCGCAGTTGACCGCGTCGTAGGAGCGTCCGCTTGCGGCGCGAAGGTGGTGGGATCGGCCCGTAAGCGGTGCCTCCTACAGCTTTGCTACCTCACCCGATGGGGGCATGCAAAAACCGGCCACTCGCCCGTATTCACGCGGCTTACCAGAGATGAATCAATGGTCAACTGAGGTTTCCAGGTTGAACCGTGCTTATCCGGTTAACGCCCAAGTCGTAGGATGGGCGAAGCCGAAGGCGCGCCCATCATCTACGCACGAAACGATGGGCGCGCTGCGCTTCGCCCATCCTACCGGGTGTGGTGCTCGTTCCACATCAGTTGAATCGCCGCCGTAGTGGGTTTGGGTGACAACCGGATAAGCACGATTTGAACTATTTTGAAGGCAACGTCGTCGGGCTGAACCTCAAGGAAAAGACAGATGCAGCGAGTTCAATACGAAAAACGCGGCTTGAGTTCTTCCAGGTTCAGTTCGGACAGGATGGTTTCCAGCCGTTCGCGGGCGTTGCCGCGGGCTGCGCCGTGGTGGCGGGCGATGATCAGTTCATTCTTCATCGAATGTTCCCAACCCACCAGTTCGGTGACGGTGACCTGGTAACCATGAGATTCAAGCAGCAGACAGCGTAGGACGTTGGTCAGGTGGCTGCCGAATTCGCGTGCGTGAATGGGATGCCGCCAGAGTTCGGAAAGCGGCGTCTTCGCGAATGAAGCGTTCTTGTTCTTGCGCAGCACAGCGGCGACTTCGGCCTGGCAACAGGGCACCAGAACAATGAATTTGGCCTGTTTCTGCAATGCAAAGCGGATGGCGTCATCGGTGGCGGTATTGCAGGCATGCAACGCGGTAACCACATCGATCTGCTGCGGCAATGCGTCGGAAACAATCGATTCCTCGACCGTCAGGTTGAGAAACGACATCCGTTCAAACTCAAGCCGAGCCGCCAGTTCCTGCGATTTTTCAACCAGCTCCGGCCGCGTTTCAATACCGAAAACATGGCCGCTCTGACGTTCCTTGAGAAACAGGTCATACAGGATGAAACCGAGATAGGACTTGCCGGCGCCATGATCGGCCAGCGTCAGGTCGCCATTGGCGCTGATGACTTCCGCCAGCAAGGGTTGAATGAAGTGATACAGGTGATAGACCTGCTTCAACTTGCGCCGGCTGTCCTGATTGAGCTTGCCGTCGCGGGTCAGAATATGCAGTTCCTGCAGCAACTCGGTGGATTGGCCCGGCTTGATTTCAGGTTCACGGAAGGCCACTGGCGCGGTTTGCGCGGGATATCTGGATTTCTTGTCAGCCATGCTTGCCTCAAAAAAACGATGCGATTGAAATGCCTGCTTCGGGGTACGCTCTCGCCCTGCTTGAGATATCTACCCACATATCTACCCACATCACCTCATATTTTCCAGGAGCGGAAATACACATGGCAAAACCCAACTACGCATTCGAAAAACGCCAGAAGGAACTGGCAAAAAAACAAAAGAAACAGGAAAAGCTCGAACAGCGTAAATCGACCGGCGGCCATGATGCGGAGATGGAACCAGATAAGGAACCTGCGGATAGGGAACCCGAGGCCCAGGCCGAAGCCGACGACACACCCGTTCCACCTGCCGCCGATTGATCATCCTGCCCTGACGGCATTTGAATCTGGCCTGCTCTAACAGGGTGTTGAAAAACGCACCGTCACCCCGGCAAAAGCCGGGGTCCAGTACAACAGGCTCAATAAAATCAACGGCTTCTGGATACCGGCCTGCGCCGGTATGACGGTTTTTTTGAGGTTTTTCACGTTTTTCAACACCCTGCTAAGCCTTATCCGTTTTGTCTGCGCCTGCATCAGTCGAGAAACCCAGCGCCCGCCAGCCGGCGAGACCCAGTTTTTGCAGGGTCTCGATATTGCGGCCAAAAATGGCCTCGGCATCCGGGAAAGCCTCCACCGCTTTTTCCAGACTCGCCTCACGAATCAAATGCAAGGTCGGGAAAGGTGCCCGATTGGTGTAGTTCGAGATGTCATCCGGTGCGGTATCGGCGAACTGAAACAGCGGATGAAAGCTGGCCACCTGAATCACACCTTCCAGCCCGAGCTCTTCGACTGCGGATTCCGCAATGATGGTCAAGTCGTTGAAATCCAGAAAATCCGGCAACAAGGTCGGATGAATCAACAACGTGGTGTCAATTTCAGCCGGATCAGCTTCGGCCAGCAAATCCAGTTCGCGATCGAGGTCTTCCAGAAAGCCATCCAGATGTTTGGCGTGGCTGACCACAAAGCGGACCTGATTCTTCACGTAAACCGATTTGGCGAACGGGCATAGATTCAGCCCGATGACCGCCTTTTCTACCCAAAGCCGCATCGCGGCAAGGACTTCTTCATCGTTCATGTTCATCTTTCTTTAACCTGAAATAAGCGCTGGATTGTAGGGTGGGCGACGCCTGATTGACCCACCGAGCTTTCACGACAATCAATCCAGCCGTATTTTCTCGCCATACCCCGTCATTTCAAGATAACCGCGCCCGATCTCGCGCTCATTTTCCAGCAATCGCACGGCGCCCTCCCAGTAAATGGCGCCGGTTGAGCGCCGACTATCGAGTTCCTGGTCGGGCATCAGCGCTTGCAGCTCAAAATGACGTGTGCCGACGCGCAAACGCCAGGCTATCGGGTAATTGATCGCGGTGCGGGGTGAACGCCAATGGCGAAAGGGTAAGAAATCGACCTCATCATGAGGAAATGTCTGTGTAGCGCCATTTTCCGGTCGATAACTGGCGGCAGACCATAGCGCGGGATCTTTTTCACCGCGCATGCGGAACGCCATCAGCGCGCTGCCATCGTGCAGATTGATGCCGATCCAGTCCCAGCCTTGCGCGCCTTGCGGCAGCAGTTCGCTCGACCACTCATGATCGAGCCAGGCTTTGCCGGTGACCGCGCTGGTGCGTCCGGCGAGCGTCACGCTGCCTTCCACCTTGAGTTGAGGCTGGCTGTAGTAGTAACTGGCATGGCGCGGATCGGGCGCTTTGGTGCTGAAACCGGCATCGCCGTTGAGCATCGGCGGGCGGCTCGGGATAAGCTGCAGCGAGTAGGCAAAATCGTCGGTGCGCACCTGGGCCAGATAGTTGCTCTGATTTTTGCCCTGACTTTGTTCAAACCGCCAATCGCCTACCCAGACACCGGTTTGACCGCTTGCATAGCCAGCGCGAGAAAACCCGACCCGGGCGGCGCGTTCGGCATGCCGCAAACGGCCCAGCTTGGGGTCGGCGATGGCGGCGTGGGCGAGAATCAACTGGCGCGGCGCAAATGCGCTGGGATTGCCTTCGCCGACCCCGGTTCTGACCCGGAAGAACGTCGTCTGAAATCCGATCGGGCTGCCGTCCGGCAAGCTGAGCCATCCGGTCGCGTACCACCATTCGGTTCGAAAATCGGGATGCGCGCCGTGATCGGCCGGAAAAACCAGTTTGCGGCCCGGCAACACGCGGCCAAAGCGGACGCTTTCCGCCGCCTGAACCTGGCTCCGACACAGGCTAAGACTGGCTATAGCGAGGAGAAAATCGCGCCGCTGCATCACCAATCCTCGCGCACCGCCAGCACCGCATCCTGCCGCATCGCCTGGCGTCCGGCGAGCACGGCGGCGAGTGCGGCGAGCGCAACCAGGCTGACGCCGAACAGCGCCAGCGAAGCCCAAGGCACATGCAGGTCCATGCTCCAGTGGAAGCTTTGCCGGTTGACCACTTCGATCAACACGATACCGATTGCGCCGCCGGCAAGCAGCCCGGCGATAACGCCCACCGAGGCGGCGAGCGCGCCTTCCTGCGCCAGCATCCAGCCGATTTCGCGGCGCGTCAGGCCGAGATGGCGCAGCATGCCGAATTCGCGCCGTCGCGCCGCCGCCAGCGCAGCAAAACTGGCGGCGACGCCGGCGAGTCCGATCGTCACGGCGACGGCTTCCAGCAAATAGGTGATGGCGAAGGTTCGGTCGAAAATTTGCAGACTGATGGCGCGGATTTCACCTGGCCGGGCAATCTCCAGCATGCCCGGCCCGGCCAACGCGGTCAGCGCCGCCGTCACCTGCTCGATCGATGCATCCGGCGCCAGGTAAATCGCCACATCGTTCACCAGTGCATCGCCGGTCAGCCTCCGGTAGTCGGCGAGATTGATCATGATGGCGCCGGTCTGGCGGGAATAATCGCGCCAGACACCGGCCACCTGAAGCGGAACCAGACGTCCGGCCAATGGCAGCTCGACCGTCTGTCCTGGCCGCCAGCCATAAAGATCGAACATCGCCTCGGAGATCCAGATCGCGGCTTGCGAAGTCGGATGCCGCGTCCCGACCAGCGGCAGATCAGACCCGTCCTGCGCAATCGGCCGCGCGATCAAGGCGACTGGTGCCCTGCCCGCAGCCAGCCGGACACTGTTGTGGCGGGTAAAACCGCTGTGCGCGACGCCATCGACTGCGGCAATCCGCGCTTGCAGGGCTGGGTCGAGATAAACACTGGTCTGGGCGCCGCCGGCGCGCAGGTAGAGATCGGCCGGCAAAAGTTGATGCAACCACTGATCGACGGAATCGCGGAACGACGCAACCATGATCGCCATCGCTGCCGCCAGTGCAACGCTGGTCATGACGCCCGCCGCAGCCACCACCGCATGGCCAGGTGCGGCGCCCAGGCGGGCCGCGGCGAGCCGGGCCGGCACCGGACCGCGCGCAGGCAAAAGACGGGCGATGCCGGCAGCCAGCGCCGGCAACAACAAGACGCCGCCTGCCAGCAGACAGGCTACCGCCAGATAGCCGCCGATCGGCAAGCCGTGCTGGGGCGGAATCACACTGGCGGCAATGCTGGCGGCCAGCAAGCCTAAGCCCAGCCAGGGATGCCCGCGACCGCCGATCAAATCGGCTTCATCACCCGCCTTCAAAGCCTGCGCAGGCGATACCGTGGCGGCCTCGCGAGCTGGCAACCAGGCGCCGGCAATACCAGCCAGCAAGCCCAGCAGGACATAAACGGCGGCAGCTTGCGGTTGAAACACCAACACCGGTTTCAAGCCGGAAAAATAGCCGGCGCCGAGATCGCCACCAAGCAGCGCCAGCGCGCCCCAGGCCAAGCCATGCCCGAGGATGACGCCGAGCACACCGCCGATGAGTCCAACCGCTGCGCCTTCAGCCAACAACCAGGAAAACAGGCTGCGACGCGACAGGCCCAGCGCGCGCAGAAATGCGAATTCGGTGCGCCGTCGAACCACCGAGAGAGCTTGCGCCGAAAAGACCAGAAAGCCACCGGTGAGCAGTGCGATTGCCGCCAACATGGTCAGGTTGACCCGGTAAGCGCGTGACAGATTGCCGGCCTGATCGGCAGCCGCTTCAGGCGCTTCGATCAGCACCCCGGCCGGCAACAAGGGTTGCAGCGATTGGCGCGCAACAGCGGTCGAAACCCCTTCCGCCAGACGCAGATCGATGCGTGAAATCTTCCCGATCTTGCCGAAAGCAAACTGTGCGGCGGCAATGTCCATCACGGCAAGACGGCGGTTTTCGTCGGCGCCCGGAATATCGCCGGCAATCCGAAAACTCAGCTTGCCGCTGCCGGCCTGGAATTCCATTTGTTGTCCGGCCTTCAGGCCGAGTGCGTCCTGGGCGGCTGAACTGAGAAAGACGGTGTCATTCGCCAGCGTGGCGAACCGGTCGGATGGCGTGAGCGATTCAGAAATATTCGGCCGCGGCAGCAAGGCGGGCGTGACTTGCGCCAGCGCAAAAACATCAACCCCGAGCAGCGGCAGCTTTTCATCCCGCCCGACCTGTTCGACATCGATTTCGAGCACCGGACTGGCCGCAGCAACTTCGGCACGGCTGGCGACAACGCCATACAGATTTTCATCAAACCCACCACGCGGGCCGACTACCTGCAAATCCGCCGCGCCGGCCAGCGAGCGCACACCGCGGCCAAACTCGTTCAGCGCCGCTTCATGCACGGCCTGCACCGCCATGCCGAGCGACACGCCAAGAATGATGGCGACCAGCGAAAACAAGGTGGCCAGGCGTCGCCGGGCCAGCGATCCCAGAAAAACCGGCGCCAGCCTCATCCATGCAACCCGGTGGCGGTCAGGTGCAGCACCCGATCCGTGGTCGCTGCGGCTTCCCGCGAATGGGTCACCAGAATGCCGATGGCGCCTGCTTCGCGAATACGCTCGGCCAGCAAAGCCAGCACTTTGGCGGCGTTGGCCGGGTCGAGATTGCCGGTGGGTTCATCCGCCAGCACCAGACGCGGGCGATGCACCAAAGCGCGGGCGATGGCCACGCGTTGCAATTCACCGCCGGAAAGCTCGCGCGGCCAACTGGCATGCCGATCGCCGAGGCCAACGGCATTCAGCAACTGCTGCGCCGCCGCATCCGCAGCCTTGCCCGCCCTGTCCTTCTCGCCCTGCAACCAGAGCGGCAACGCCACATTTTGCAGAATGTCGAGATGCGGCAGGATATGAAAAGCCTGAAAGATGAAGCCGAGTTTGTCGCGCCGTAATCGGGTCAGCGCCGCTTCATCGAGTTGGCTGTAATCGACGCCATCGAGAACAATTCGACCGCCATCCGGCCGATCAAGTCCGGCAATCAGGTTGAGCAGCGTCGATTTGCCGACGCCGGATTCGCCGACGATGGCCACATATTCGCCAGCGTGCAGTTGCAGTGAGACATCGCGCAGCACACTGCGGCCGTTGAACTGACGCGCAAGATGATCAATTTCGAGCATGTGTTGTGCTCAACATCAGCGTGCGATGCGCCATTCGGTCACGTCCTGAAACTGCCGCACGATCAAATAAGAAGTGACCTGGATGTGAATGAAGGCACAGCTTGGCGAATCGGCGAATGACTGCAAGGCGGGATGCCGCGCCAGACAGAATGCCCGCGCTGCATCACGCGCATCGCCGCTGATTTCTTCCGCCACGCCCTGGGCTGTCACCGCGAGGGTTGCTTCCAGATCGCTGCCCAGGTTTTCCCGGTTGTCGATCATGATCGCGACCCGTGGGTTGGACATCAGGTTCTCGTATTTGAGGCGGCCGCGTTCAGTCATCAGGATGAAGGCGCGCAAATCATCGGTAATCGAATAAGCCATCAGGCTGGTGTAAGGATGGCCGTGGTTGTCGGTGGCCAGCACGGCATATTTTTGCGTCTCAAGCAGGTGTCGCAGGCGCGTTTGATCGGCCTCCGGCAGGCTGCTCGGGGCGGGTTCATTATTTGATTTGATCGTTGCGCGGTTCAAGGTTTCTCACTTACACCACATTGCGATTAAAACAGGGTGTTGAAAACCTCACCGTCACCCCGGCGAAGGCCGGGGTCCAGTACAACAGGCTCAATAGAGTCAACGACTTCTGGATACCGGCCTGCGCCGGTATGACGGTTTTCTTGAGGTTATTCACGTATTTCAACATCCTGTTAACGAAGGCTGATGTAACAAAAACGCGCATCTGACATGGCTCATCGCCATCAAACCGCAACTGGCGGAATCGACAGGAGCCGCTCGATTTCTGCCGTCAACTCGGCCGGCTTGGTGGTGGGTGCATAGCGCCCAAGCACTTGACCGTTACGGTCCACCAGAAACTTGGTGAAATTCCACTTGATCGCCTCGGTGCCAAGCAAACCGGGCGCGGTACGCGTCAAGTATTGGTAGAGCGGGTGCGCCTGGGCGCCATTGACCTCGATCTTGGCTGACAGGGGAAAGGTGACACCGTAATTCTTGCTGCAAAACTGGCCAATCTCGGCTGCGTCGCCCGGCTCCTGATGGCCGAACTGATTGCAGGGAAATCCCAATACGACAAAACCGCGTTCCCGGTATGCCCGCCACAATGCCTCCAGGCCAGCATATTGCGGCGTGAAACCGCATTCGCTGGCGGTGTTGACCAGCAACATCACCTGGCCGGCATAGTCCGCCAGGCGGAGGGTGCCGCCGGTCAGGTTGGGCAGGGTAAATTCATTAATCGTCGAGTTCATGGTCTGCACCTTGTTGCTTCATTGATTGTATGGGCCAGCGGAAGATACAACGCTTTCAAAATTATTGAACCTGGCAGCAAGCCAATGCCTGCCCACATTCGTCACCCATTACGCTCGCAGCCACTCCACCAGATGAAACCGCCCCGGTGCGAGTTGCCAGAGGGTGTATTGCCGGAGTGATTGGGGCAGCATGCCGGCGCATTCGTGATCGTGGATTTCCAGTTCACCGCCCAGCCAGAACCGGGCCAGCAAGTCGTCCAGCAGTTCTGCCTGGGGCAAGGTGAGCTGAACAAAGCGGCTTGGCCGGCGAGTGGTGGAAGCAAGGTCGTGCCAACTGGCCCAGTTTCGACCTTGCAGAGCAGATTGCAGCATTCCCAGCCAGGCTTGCCGATCGTGCTCGGCGCCCTGTCCAGTCAGTTTCTGGCCAAGCAGGTTGCAGAACAGAAAGGCCGCATCTGGATCACGTTGCGCCAGGATGGTGGGGCCATCTGATTGCGCCAGCCAGGCTGAATCGGCAAATTCAAACTCGAAGTCGGAGAAACGCTTGCGCAAGAGATGGCGCGCCAGCGCATCCGGTTCCAGCACGGTAATGCGTTGAAAACGCGCCAGAAAACGAGCATTCAGCGCATAGCCACCGCTTGGGCCGATCAGCACCAGTTGCGCTGCTTCAGGCTGCCAGGCGTCCAGCCAGCGTGCCACTTCGCTATGAAACGGCAGCCAGCGCGTGCTTTGCCAGCGCCACGCGCGCAGGTGATAGAACAAGCCGCCGCTGGGATGCAGCAGCGGCATTACGCGCCGAATACCAGCTTCGCGACATCCTTGTAATGCTTGACGAAGCTGACCGACAGGCCGGCTTTGACGTAATCCGGCAAGCGTTCGAAATCGGGCTGATTGGCGTTGGGCAAAATCAGTTCGTGGATGCCGACGCGCTTGGCTGCGATGACTTTTTCGCGGATGCCGCCCACCGGCAGCACTTGCCCGGTCAGGGTCAGTTCGCCGGTCATCGCCAGCGGCCGGCAGATCTTCTCGTTACGCGCCAGTGAAAGCAGCGCGGTTGCCATGGTGATGCCGGCCGAGGGACCGTCTTTCGGCGTGGCGCCTTCAGGCACATGCAGGTGGACGAAAGCTTCATCGAAAAACTTGTCGTCGGCCTTGTACATCTTGAGATGGCTGGAAATGTAGCTGTAAGCAATCTCGGCGGATTCCTTCATCACATCGCCCAGCTTGCCGGTGAGCTTGAAACCGCGATTCAGCGTATGCACCTTGGTCGCCTCGATGGTCAACGTGGCGCCGCCCAGCGCGGTCCAGGCGAGACCGGTCACAACACCGATGCCGGCCTGCAGCTTTTCCGGGATGTAGGGCGGCTCATTGATGTAATCGGCCAGATTATCGGCCGTGACGTGCAGTTTCTCGGCCTCCTTGCGCACAATCTTGACCACGCTTTTGCGGATCACCTTGCCCAGGTTCATTTCCAGTTGCCGCACGCCGGCTTCGCGCGCATAGCCTTCGACAATGCGCCGGACGGCCGCTTCGGTGATCGAAACCTGGCCGCGTTTGAGGCCGGCTTTCTTGATTTGCTTGGGCCAGAGATGGTGTTTGGCGATAGCCAGCTTTTCTTCCATCAGGTAGCCGGACAGACGGATTACCTCCATGCGGTCGAGCAAGGGAGCAGGAATCGTGTCGAACTGATTGGCGGTACAAATGAACAGTGTTTTCGACAGATCGAAACGCACATCGAGGTAATGGTCGAGAAATTCCGAGTTCTGCTCAGGGTCGAGCACTTCCAGCAACGCCGAAGCCGGATCGCCCTGATAGCTGGCGCCGATCTTGTCGACTTCATCGAGCATGATCACCGGATTCTGCGATTCGACTTCCTTGATCGCCTGGATGAACTTGCCCGGCATAGCCCCGATATAGGTGCGACGGTGGCCCTTGATTTCGGCCTCGTCGCGCATGCCGCCGACCGAAAAACGGTAGAACTTGCGGCCCAGCGCGCGCGCCACCGAACGGCCAATGGAAGTCTTGCCGACGCCGGGCGGACCAACCAGCAGCAGAATCGAACCCGCTACTTCGCCTTTCAGCGTGCCGACGGCGAGGAATTCGATGATGCGTTCCTTGACGTCGTCGAGGCCATCATGGTCGGCATCGAGAATCTTGCGCGCGCGCACCAGATCGAGTTTGTCCTTGGTGAACTTGCCCCAGGGCAGGTTGGTCAGCCAGTCCAGATAGTTGCGGGTGACGGTGTATTCCGGCGAGCCATGTTCGAGGCCGGACAGCTTGTCCATTTCCTCGCCGATCTTCTTCTCGGCGTGCGGAGGCAGCGTCAGCTTCTTCAGACGGCCGCGATAAAGCTCCAGATCGGCGGTGCGATCGTCCTTGGCGATGCCGAGCTCCTTCTGGATCGCCTTCAGTTGTTCGCGCAGAAAGAATTCCCGCTGCTGCTGGGTCATCTTTTCTTCGACTTTCTCCTGGATGTGGCTTTGCAACTTGGCCACTTCCAGTTCCTTCTTGATCAGCAACAGCACCTTCTGCATGCGCTTGCGCAGGTTCAGCGCTTCCAGCACCTCCTGCAATTTCTCCTTTGGCGCGGTGGTCAGGCTGGCGGCAAAGTCGGCCAGCAACGCCGGTTCATTGGGCGAGAAACGGTTGAGAAAGAACTTGAGTTCTTCGCTGTACAGCGGGTTCAGCGGCAGCAAGTCCTTGATCGAATTGATGATCGCCAGCGCATACGCCTTGATCTCTTCGCCGCTGGTGGCCTGCCGTGTCTCGGCGGGATATTCGACGCGGGCGAAATACGGCGCTTTGCCGGAAAGCCATTCGGCGACCTTGAAGCGGGTGATGCCTTCGGCGATGAACTGGATCTTGCCGTCCGAACGCATCGGATGATGCATGCGCACCAGCGTGCCGGTGCCGTAGAAATCTTCCGGCCGCGCGTCATCCGAAATATCGCCATGCACCATGACCAGGCCAACCAGATGATGGCCGGCATCGCCGATCCGCTTCACCGTCTCCGCCCACGGCCCTTCATTCATGATCAGCGGCAGGGTCTGCGCCGGGAAAAACGGTTTCTCGGTCAGCGGCAGGATGTAGATCGTCGCCGGCAAGGTTTGCGCCGGCAGATTCGGGGTCGCTGCTGCGCCGTCCGGTTCGCCCGGTTTGACTAATTCGCCTTCAAGCGTGTCTAGATCTTCATTCATGGAATATTTCCGTCAGCAAGTCGATAACTTGGTGCGGCCAGGATGCGAGATTTCAAGATCGTTCAAGATCGTTCAAGATCGACAACCATTTTTCCCAACCCGGCCTTGCCACCACCCGCCCACCCGAACCAGGCTGGTTTTCAAACACGCTGACGCGGTCAGCGTTTGCATCAGCCGTAATTCAACCCCATCGATTCGCGCACATCGCGCATGGTCTCACGCGCCAGATCGCGCGCTTTCTCGCAGCCATCGGCGATGATGTTTTTCACCGTATCCGGATCTTCGGTATAAGCGCGGGCGCGCTCCTGGATTGGCGCCAATTCCTTCAGAACCGCATCGATCACCGGCTGTTTGCAATCCAGGCAGCCGATGCCGGCGCTGGTGCAGCCCTGTACCACCCAATTCTTCACATCGTCGCCGCTGTAAACCTGATGCAGTTGCCAAACCGGACAGTTGTCGGGTGAACCCGTGTCGGTACGGCGCACGCGCGCCGGGTCGGTCGGCATGGTGCGGATTTTCCTGGTCACCGCTTCCGGTTCTTCCCGCATCGAAATGGTGTTGTTGTACGACTTGGACATTTTCTGACCGTCCAGACCCGGCATTTTCGAGGCTTCGGTGAGCAAGGCTTGCGGTTCGGTCAGGATCATCTTGCCGCCGCCTTCGAGAAAACCGTAGAGCCGTTCCTTGTCGCCTAGCGACAGATTCTGGGTTTCGCCGAGCATTGCGCGGGCGGATTCGAGCGCCTCGTCATCGCCTTCCTGCTGATAGCGGGTGCGCAGTTCCTGATACAGCTTGGCTTTCTTGCCACCGAGCTTTTTCACCGCGCTTTCGGCCTTTTCTTCGTAGCCGAGTTCCTTGCCGTAAAGATGGTTGAAGCGACGTGCGATCTCGCGCGAGAACTCGATATGCGGCACCTGATCCTCGCCCACCGGCACCTGGTTGGCGCGGTAAATCAGGATGTCTGCGCTTTGCAGCAGCGGGTAGCCGAGGAAGCCGTAGGTCGAAAGATCCTTCTCGGTCAGCTTTTCCTGCTGATCCTTGTAGGTCGGCACCCGTTCCAGCCAGCCCAGCGGCGTCATCATCGACAGCAGCAGATGCAGTTCGGCGTGCTCGATCACCTGCGACTGGATGAACAAGGTGGATTTGGAAGGATCGACACCAGCCGCCAGCCAGTCGATGACCATCTCCCAGGTCGCCTGTTCGATGCCGAGCGGATTGTCGTAATGCGTGGTCAACGCGTGCCAGTCGGCGACGAAAAACAGGCACTCGTATTCATGTTGCAGCCTGATCCAGTTTTTCAGGACGCCGTGGTAGTGACCAAGGTGCAAGCTGCCAGTGGGGCGCATGCCGGAGAGAACGCGATCTGCGTACATGGAGTTTTCCGTCAGTTCAAAACAATTTGGATAAGGGCGAGAAGTTCGACCGGATTGATGCCGAAGATGAACGCCGCCAGTTGAATAATCGACTGGATCAGCGGCCACATGAAGACGCCAAGCAACCCCATGAACATCAAGCCGAGCAGGATGAAGATGCCGTAGGGCTCGATGCGCGCCAGGTTGTAGGCCAGGTTGCTCGGCAACAGACTGACTGCAATGCGGCCGCCATCCAGCGGCGGCAAGGGAATCAGGTTAAGTGCCATCAAAACCGCATTGATGAAAATGCCCGCTGCGCCCATCAACGCCAGGGGCATCGCAAAGACGCTGCCAGGCATGGCGAATGCCAGTTTGATCAAACCGGCCCAGATTAGCGCCATCAACAGATTGGCGCCAGGACCAGCGGCGGCAACCCAGAGCATGTCCTGCTTGGGGCGGCGCAAGTTATTGAAATTGACCGGCACCGGCTTCGCCCAGCCAAACAGAATGCCGGCGCCGCCAGTCAGTTTGGAAATCACCAGAATGGTCAACGGCACGATCAGCGTGCCGACCAGATCGAAGTGGCGAATCGGGTTCAGGCTGATGCGGCCTTGCGATTCAGCCGTGCGATCGCCAAAGCGCAAAGCGGCGTAACCATGTGCAGCTTCATGCAAGGTGATCGCAAAAATCACCGGTAAAGCAAAGACAGCAACCTTTTGTATTAGATTAAGTTCCAATTATTACTCTCTGTTTGTAATAAGTATTTATTCAAATCCTAGGCGTCGAACATCACCCGTTCCAGCGCGAATCAACTCGGGTGCGGCGCCGGTTAAATCGACCACGGTGGTCGATTCAATCCCGCAGAATCCGCTATCAAGCATGACATTGATCCGGTTGCCGAGGCGTTCCAGAATATCTTCCGGGTCGTTCAACGGATACTCGTCTCCTGGCAATTGCAGCGTCATCGACAGAATCGGTTCATCCAGTTCAGCCAGCAACATCGCCACCACCGCATGTTCCGGCACGCGCAAACCGATCGTGCTGCGCTTCGGATGCTGCAATCGGCGCGGCACTTCCTTGGTGGCTTCGAGAATGAAGGTGTAGCCGCCCGGCGTCACCGACTTGAGCATCCGATATTGTTTGTTATCCACCAGCGCAAAACGCGAGATTTCAGATAAATCACGGCAGATCAGGGTAAACAGGTGTTTGTCGTCGACGCCGCGTATTGCACGAATGCGTTCCATGCCTTCCTTGTTGCCGATCATGCAGCCAATGGCGTAGCAAGAATCGGTTGGATAAACCATGACGCCGCCTGACTTGAGCAGTTTCACCGCCTCGCGGATCAGTCGGTGCTGCGGGTTATCGGGGTGCAAATAAAAATGTTGGCTCATAAATGTATCGGGTTCAATTCCAGGCGTGCCAGATGGGTCTGCAACGCTCTGGCAGCGCGGTCAAGCGGCCTAATTCACGACCGCCTTCGCCAGGCGCGTGAAAATCCGAGCCGATTGACGCCATCAGGTCAAATTCAACCGCCAGTGCGGCGTACTGCGGCACTTGTTCAGCGGTATGGCTGCCAGTGATGACTTCAATACCGCCCCCACCGAGATGTTTGAATTCACTCAGCAGCAGGCGCATTTTTTCGCTGCCGATCTGATACCGCCCGGGATGCGCCAACACCGCAACACCGCCGGCGGCGTGTATCCAGGTCAGCGCGTTTTCCAGGCTGGCCCATTCGTGCGAAACATAGCCTGGCTTGCCCTTGACCAGAAATTTCTTGAAAACCGCCTTCATGTTTTTAGCCACGCCGCTTTCGATCATGAAACGAGCGAAATGCGTGCGGCTGATCAATTCCTTGTTTTCCGCCAACGCGCAAGCACCTTCAAAAGCGCCAGCGATGCCGATTTTGGCCAACTCGTCACCGATTCGCCGCGCCCGCTCGTTGCGTCCGCCACGATTGCGCGCCAGGCCATGCACCAGTACCGGGTCAAGTGGATCGAAGTTCAAACCGACGACATGCAGTGTCACATTGCCCCAGGTCACCGAGATTTCGACCCCGTTGATCAAGCGCAAGCCAAACTCCTTGGCGGCTTCTGCGGCTTCCGCCTGCCCACTCAACTCATCGTGATCGGTCAGCGCCAGCACATCGACGCCATGCGCTTTGGCGCGCTGCACCAGCTCACGCGGTGAAAGCACGCCATCGGAGGCGGTAGAGTGGCAATGAAGGTCGTAAATAGTCATCAAACTAAGTTCACCCGGGAGTTGAGTTAGCAGCGCTTTAAGTGGTGTTATTAGTAATGTTATGAGGCGTCCAGGTTGAGCCCATGGCGGGAATCATAGCAAAATGCCTGCCGCCCTTCCCTTCTGGAGACCGTTACGACGGCACCGCAGTGAAAATTCTTTTCGATCTTTTCCCCATCATTCTGTTTTTTGCCGCCTATCAATATGGCGCCTCGCATCCGGAAAATGCCACCGATTGGCTGGCGGCACTCGGCATCGTGCTTGAAAGCAATGACAAACCGGGTGTTTTCCTGGCCACTGTCGTCGCCATTGCCGCCACCTTCATCCAGCTCGCCTGGGCCTGGATCAAGTACCGCAAGATCGACACCATGCTCTGGGTTTCGCTTGGCCTGATCGTGGTTTTTGGCGGTGCCACCTTGTTTTTGCACGATGAGGCCTTCATTAAATGGAAGCCGACCGTGCTGTATTGGCTGTTCGCCTTATCGCTCGGACTGGCGCCCATGTTGTTCGAACGCAATTTGATCCGCCTGATGATGGAAAAGAATGTGCAATTGCCGGATGCGATCTGGACCCGCTTGAATCTGGCCTGGGCCGCATTCTTTACCTTGATGGGCGTGGCCAATCTCTGGGTAGCGATGAATTATTCGACTGACGCCTGGGTCAATTTCAAGATGTTCGGCTCAATCGGTCTGATGCTTGTTTTCATCATCGGACAAACGGTTTATTTGTCGCGCCATATCAAGGAAGAACCATGAATCTGTTTTATGCCATTGAAGGAATTGATGTCCCGGATAGTCTGGACAAACGATCAAGCGCGCGGCCGGCGCATCTGGCTCGGCTCAATCAATTGAAAGATGAAGGCCGCCTGCTGCTGGCCGGACCCTACCCCGCCATCGACAGCCCGGACCCCGGTCCGGCCGGCTTCAGCGGCAGCCTGATCGTCGCCGCTTTCGAAAGCCTGCAAGCTGCGCAAACCTGGGCCGATGCTGACCCCTATTTGGCTGCCGGGGTGTACGCCCGGGTCAGCGTCAAACCGTTCAAAAAGGTACTGCCATGAATGACACCATTGCCGAAATCAAATCGCGTCTGGCCGTACTCGCACCGGAAAACATCGAAATCATCGACGAATCAGCCCAGCACGCCGGCCACGCTGGCGCTCGTTCCGGCGGCGGCCATTATCAGTTGACGATCATTGCACCGACTTTCCAGGGCCAGAACATCGTCGCTCGCCATCGCGCCATCTATCAAGCGCTGGGGGATTTGATGCAAACCCGCGTCCACGCATTGTCGATTACCGCTTATTCTCCGGAAGAACTTTGATTTCGCCTGGCCGGGAACTCACTTGTATTCTTCAAACCTAATTTTCCCTTGTTGATAACCTGGAATTGCAATGAAACTGAAACTTCTGATCGCTGTTCTGACCGCCAGTATTGGTCTGATTCCCCAAGCCGCCACCGCCGCCGATGAGGCATCCACGAAGGCAACCGAGAATGCCGCGACTACGTCAGCGAACAAACCGCTGGCTGTGGTCAACGGCGTTGCCTTGCCCCAGATATTCGCCAACTTTGTCCGTCAAGGGCGGATGAGTCGGAATAGCCCGCCGGAAACTTTGACCGAGGAATCGATTCGGGAAGCGGTTATCGCCGCTGAACTGATGTCGCAGGAAGCGGTTCGCAAAGGTCTGGCGAATGGGCCGACGCTGCAGGCGGCGATGGAATTCCAGAAAAAGGAATTGTTGAGCAAGGCGCTGATCGAAGAATTTGTCCGCAACAATCCCATCCAGGAAGAAGCCGTCAAGGTCGAATATGACAAAGCCAAAGCCAAAGCCGGCAGCACCGAATACCGTCCTCGCCATATTCTGCTGAACACTGAGAAAGAGGCGAATGCGGTCATCACCAAGCTCACTACCGGCAAGAAAAAGGCCAAGTTCGAAGACCTGGCCAAGACCGAGTCCAAGGACAGCTCAGCCGGCAACGGCGGCGATCTGGGCTGGGTGCTCCCCGCCAATCTGGTGCCCGAGTTCGCCGAGGCGATGACCAAATTGAAAGCCGGCGACATCAGCAAAAAACCGGTGCAAACCAAATTCGGCTGGCATGTCATTCGTATGGAAGAAATCCGCAGCCTGGATTTCCCCGAGTACGACAAGTTGAAAGAGCGTATCGCCAATCAGATGCAGCAACTGCAATTGCGCAAGTATGTTGTCGAGTTGCGCACGGGAGCCAAGATCGAATAAGACTCGGCGATTCCGAGTGCATAGCAAAACGCCGGCATTGCCGGCGTTTTCGTTTTCAGGGCAACCACGCCCGCTGCCAGATATCCAGATGGTCCTCCAGTATCCAGTTTGCATTGATGTAGTCTCGCAAGACATCGCCGCGTCTTGCCAGTTCGTCACGATCAGCGGCATGTAAACGGATGGCATCCACCCAATCCTTGAAGCGATTCGATACGCGTGTCACCGGGTAATCGCCTCGATAAGGAGTGATGTCGGTGCAGATCACCGGAAAGCCCAGCACACCGTATTCCAACAAGCGTAGATGGCTCTTGCCGTGATTGAACGGTACGTCTTCAAGCGGAGCGACAGCAAGATCCAGGTCAAGACTGGCCAGCTTGGCGGGGTAATCCTCCAGATTCACACCCTTGTGGAACTCAACGACGTAAGGCCGGATTTCATTCGGGCACATGCCCAAAAAGACCCAATCGACTTCCTTGGCAGTGGCTTTGACCACATCGAAGATGATCGCCAGATCACCATCGTGGGTGACGCTACCGGCCCAGCCTACGCGCGGTTTTTCTCCCCGCCGGCGTACCGGTTTCAGTTCACCCCAGCGAGCGCGCTCGATGAAGTTGGGCACCACACGGATATCGCCGTTGTAACCC
>JBBQQT010000046.1:0-21723 GCA_038215555.1 Burkholderiales bacterium
CCTTGCTGACGCCAGGTATGCCATTCCGGACAATCCGGGGAACCGGTTTCACCTTCGAAGATGATGGTTTTCATGACGACTCTCCTTTACGAAATGCGCCCCCACGGGCGCGGTTGATTTCGAAAGGGAGTAGCCAGTGCAGCGGGCAATAATGATTTTTTCGGACGACTATTTGTCCGCCCTGGCGGCCCTCCTGTATGGAGTGTGTATCGTGTACACTGCCACTTCATGAACAGCGCGGAATTAATCAAGCAGATGGAGCAGGCGGGCTGGAAGTTACGTGGCGTGAAGGGATCGCATCACATCTTCACGCACCCTGAGCGACCGGGTCATCTGAGCGTGCCGCATCCGCGCAAGGACTTGGGTGTGGGCCTGGCCCATAAGCTTCTGAAGCAGGCTGGCTTGAAGGAGTAAGACCATGAGATATCCGATTGCCATTGAACCCGGTGACGACACGCACGCTTGGGGCGTGGTGGTGCCCGATCTGCTCGGCTGTTTTTCGGCGGGCGATACCCTGGATCAGGCCATCACCAATGCCAGCGAGGCCATCACATTGTGGATCGAGACGGTGTTGGATGATGGGGGCAACATCCCGAAACCTGGAAGCGTTTGCGCGCATCGGGAGAATCCGGAATTCGCCGGCTGGATTTGGGCTCTAGCGGAGGTGGATCCGGCCCTGCTGGAAGATCAGACCGAGCGGGTGAACATCACCCTACCACGCCGCGTGCTCGCCCGGCTGGATGCCAAAGCACGCGCTGCGGGAGAGAGTCGTTCCAGCTTCATCGCACATCTGGCATTGATGGCCTGAGCGTAGGCGGTAGGGTTCATTCCTCAAGCGCTTGAAAAGGGGATACGAAATGGAAAAACGGCTCATTGACGGTATCGAAGTGCAGCGCAGTTCCGGCAACGTATCTGCCGATCTTGGTCTACCTGACGCCGAAAAGCTCAAGATCAAGGCCGATCTGGTTATTGAGATCAGGAAGGCTATGCGTCACCTATATCTAACTCAACAAGCGGCGGCAAAGCGCATGGGGATTACCCAACCGAAGGTGTCCGACATGATGCGCGGCGACCTCACCAATCTTTCCGAGCGCAAATTGATGGATTGCTTGAACCGACTCGGCTACGACTATGGCCGGAGAGGTGATCCAGTCATGCGGAATCTGCCGTAACAACTCATCGAAAGTACATAACTCGATAGCCTCCAGCCTGCCAAGCCAATAGCAGCCCGCAACGGGGTCCAGTTTCAGCGCATCCGCGAAGGCTTCCAGGGTGGTCATTGGGTTCTTGCTGGAATGTGTTTCATACAAGCCGGAACGCGCACGCGAAAAAAAGTGTTCAACCGAACGACCGATGTCACGAGTGTTCAAGCGTTCAATCCGCACTGCATCGGATTCGTTCCGTCCCAGGCAGGAAGCGTGGTCAAAGCTGGCGACCAGGGTCAGTCCCTGGTCTGGAGTCCAGATCAGTCCCCAGTTCTCGTGGTGCCGATCCTGATTGCCTACCAGTGCGTCCAGCAGCAAATAGCCCGCGAACACACCAACCGCGCTGGTGACTTCATCTGGTTCAGGCCACGCAAGCGGCAGCCCAACGCCCGGACTGCGTAGTACGGCAACCACCCGGCGCAACGTGTGCTGGCTGTCTCGATAGCTCGCCACCGGGTCGTATTGATCGAACACCTTGGCCAACAGTTCGTTGCCGTGGATCAGACGTCCATTTTCCGGAACGATGGAAGGCGTCACCACACCTTGTCGCCCTCGCCAAAGGGCAAGCGCATATTCCGCGTGTGGCAAACCTAGCAGGCTTGCCACCTCGCAACTAATTTTCTCCGCCCAGTTTTCGCCGGTGCCGGGGCGGCCTTCTTTGAACAACATCCGTCGCTCCGCATCCAACCGAAACCAGAACTTCGCCTTGGTACCCAGTTGTTCAAGTTGGGTAGAGGCATCTGTGGGAACGTCGAGGACTTGGTAAGTCATGCCGGACTGGCTGGCTCAGGTTTGTGGGGTTGCTGCCAGAGGTGGAGAAACAGTCTTTGCATTGAAGGTAAGGCAGCGGTTTCTAAACCACATCAAATATCACGCTCATCGGTTCAGTACCGCTGTGGCTTCTATAGGTTACTGGCCCGTAGTAAACGAATCTCGCCGCTGTGCCCCCCGCCAGCCTGGCCTCGCGGACAAATAAATGGATGCTGATGCCAAGCCGCTGGTGTTCGATGATCTCTTTGCCGCGTTTGTTGATAGGCGAAGTGGAATTCTGGCTTTGCCAATGAAAACTGTGTTCGTCAATCCAATGGTCGAGATAGCGATGATCTGCAGCACGTCCTTGCTTGTTTAAGGTAACCAAAAGAATGTGGGCGTTCTTCGCCTTGAGTACGACATGGCCGGTGTTCCAGTTGCCGGGATTGAATGTCTCGCCAAATAGTGGAGGGATTTCCTCCCTCAACCAAGCTTGTCCTATCGCCATTTCCAGAGGATCGATCACCGCCTTGAACCTGGCCAGGGTTTTCATTTCATCGCTTGCTGGCAGCTCGCGGTAATCGGGGTTGTTGGCCTTGAGGTTGTAACGCCCATCAGACGTTTTTGTGACGACACGCAACAAATACTGGCTGTCACCACTTTCATCTTGCCGTTCTATCGCCATGATCTGGCCAGTTATCGAACCCGCACTGCCGGGACTGACATGCTCCAGCAACAAATAATCGCCGTCCCGGATGGGTTGTTTTCCGCCATCCATGGAATTGCCCGAAGCCCGCGCGATGAAATGCCTCGCAGCTTCCAGACGGCCGTATCCCGCGCCTAAAGCGCGAAATTCTTCCGCATCGGCGCTGCCTGTCCTGAAATGGCCGCAAGCAATTTTGAGATTGGGAAAATAGGGCAACTCCGTTCTGGATATTGCAGAAGTTGCTGCTGGCCGACGAAAAGGAATGACGTTGTCCGCCGTTTCCTCAGGGGCATGCCGCACCTCATAGGCTGCAAGACGGTAATCCACCAACTCCTGGACTAAAGAGGAAAACACTTCAACCTGATCTGGTGCCACGCTGAAAGTTGCGGTTAAACGGGTATCCGACACGGTGAAATTGGCGTTGGTCGCCGGGGTCCGATTCGCGCCTATCCATGCCGCAACCGGATTACTTCGCCAATAATTTTGCCAGGCACCGCTAGTGCCATCCGCTAACTCGCGTTTGTCTGCAGGTAAATCAGCAAGCAATGGACGCCGGCGCTGGAGGACTTGCCATGACCGTTCGGCTAGCGAGGAAAGCTCGGGGGGTTGTCGCCAGCCATCGAGTTCTTGCAAAGCTTCCAACAACACCATCTTGTAACTCTTGGTTATGCTGGTGGTTTCCACTTCGCGCAGGAAGGCTCGGCATGACTTTGCCGCAGCGGACTCGGTTACCTCCAGGTCGTTCATGGCCTCAACCAACTCAAACCAACTGCCATACTGTTGCCGCATGCGGCTGAGATTGGCGCCAGCGCGGTAAAACTCACTCAGGCTCGGACGCCGGCCAAGACCTTGCTTGAGTGCCTGATATTCGTTTTGAGTGCCATCACTATCGAGGTTCTTCAAGAACTCAATCAGCTTGAGGTCGTAATTGATGTAACAACCCTCTGGCATTTGAACTCGCTGCTGCTCGACCTGGCGCGCGAATTCAGCCAATTGCCGATAGCTGGCACCGATGCCGAGCAACGCTGAAGGTTTGTGTAGAAAGCTGTGGTGGTTTCCGATGAAATCGAGCACCACCAATTGGTTTTTGCCCTCGACCTTGCGCAAACCACGCCCAAGTTGTTGAAGAAACAATATCTTCGATTCGGTCGGACGCAGCATCATCACCGTGTCGATGCTGGGTAAATCGACGCCCTCGTTGAAGAGATCAACCGAGAAAATCACTGCCAGACGGCCATCGCGCAATTGCGCCAAAGCATCGCCCCGGCCGAGATCGGAACCTGAATAAACAGCGGCTGCCACCACGCCAGCCTGGCTAAATTGCGCTGCCATAAAATCGGCATGACGGGTGGAAACGCAGAAAGCGAGGGTGCGTTGCTGGCCTCGTTGACGCCATTCACGCAAGGCATGGCGGGCCCGCGCCAATGTTGCAAGTTTGTTGGATAGTTGCTCCGGCTCGAAGCGGCCATTGCGCCAAGGAATTTCCCGGTAATCGACCGAATCGTCATAGATGCCGTAGTAATGGAACGGCGCAAGCAGGCCACATTCGATGCCGGCGAACAGGTTATGGGTAAAAACCAGGTTGTCATCGCACAACGACAAAATGTCTGATTGATCGGTGCGGTCAGGTGTGGCAGTCAGCCCGAGCAGGAAACGCGGGGCGAAATAGGCCAATACGCGTCGATAGGTTGCCGCAGCGGCATGGTGAAACTCATCGATGACGATGTAATCGAAATGCTGTGGCGAAAAGCGCTCAATGTGTGCTGTCCGGCTCAGGGTCTGTACCGAAGCACAGAGCACATCAACTTCCACATCTCTTACCTGTCCGGCATGAAAACCAACGCGCGATTTCGGACGAATACGCAGGAAGGTTTCAGCCGCTTGCGTAAGAATTTCCTCGCGGTGCGCAACGAACAACACTCGCCGCGCACCTGCTTGCTCGGCATCGAAGGCGGCAAGCCATGTCTTGCCCAAGCCAGTAGCCAACACCACCAGCCCACGGCGAAAGCCTTCCTGGCGTGTCGCGTGCAGCGCCGCCAAAGCGGCCAGTTGCACACTGGTTGGTTGTGGCAACGGCTCCTGCTCCAGACTTCCGGGTGCCACCGCACGTAATTGCGGCAGCCGGCGCGCTTCATAACGCTCGATCCAGGCGTCACTCAGCGCCACCGTTTTCGGGTGTGCAAACAGACTTTCAAAACGCCGCCTTGCCTCCAAAAATCCCGAATCGCCGGGATAGTCGATGCGGTAATTCCATTCCAAACCGTCCTGCAAAGCTTGCCGACTGATGTTGCTGGAACCGATGAACGCGGTGCCGTGAAGCTGGCCGGCTTCAGCATAGCGGGTGAACAAATAGGCCTTCATGTGGAAACTGCTATTGGCCGCTTCATACACTCGGACTTGCGCACCTTGTTCCTGTAACAGCAACAACAGGCGCAGTGCATCGGGATCGGTGACATCCAGATAATCGCTGGTCAGTACCCGAATTCTCGCTGCGGGCCGGGTCGTTTCAGTTTGAACCACAAGGGCATCATGCAAATCAGGCAACAGCAACCTTAGTCCGGTCGCTTTAATGAAGGCAACCGCGAAGTCGATCTCGGTGGCATGGCTAATCGATTTGCAAAGATGCGGCAAAAATGGGTTGTCGCCGCCAGTGAGCAGCTTGTCTGAGGCACTGTCGCCACGCACCGCAATTGCATTGATCCATTTTTCCTGTCGATCCTGTCGCTGGTCATCGGTTAACCAGGTTTCTATCGCATGCAACTGCGGCAACACCCGTAACCATTCGCGCAGATTGGTTTCACTCGTATCGGTGAAATGGCGCCCATCCTGCACACGCTCGCCTTCACCCATTTTGAAACTGAGATAGAAAGCGCCCCCCGGCTTGAGTGCTGTCCACAACCGTTCAAGGGCAGCGGGAATCCCGGCCAACGGCAAGTGCAGCAAGCTGGCGCAGGCCCAAATACCGTCATAGCAATGACGCTCAACAATTCCGGCGAACGTATTGACCTCAACCGGCTGACCCAAATATTCCGAAGCCAGTTGCGCCAGGCGCGGCGAAGCGTCAAACGCTTTGACTTGATAGCCGCACGCCAAAAAAGCTTTGGCATCTCTCCCAGAACCGCACCCTGCATCCAGTATCAATCCACCGGGCTGGACATGGGCCAGGAACCGTTCATGCAGCGCTGACATATCGACGTTTGCGGTCTGGGCAAAGAAAGTCACTGCGTTTTTGTCGTAGTAGGCTTGGGTGTCGTTCATGGTGGGTTATGCAAACTAGCAATAATGCTGAGATGTCCAGCCGATAAAGTTCTGCGGTTCCTCAAACGCTTACATGGGTTTTGCCATACGCATTGCGGATGAAAAGCCAAGCATGATTGTTATGCGATTTTCTGTACCGGATTTTGAAAAAACAGTGAGCTGGTTTTGCAGTCCAAACACTCACGGAAAAACAAGTTGGCCTCTTTGCGTAGGCGTTCTTTGTGCCCATCCACGCCGCAGCCGCGTTTGATCGGTGTGTTGCCATCACACGACGCGCACTTGAAAAATAGCCATATTTTCCGTACTGGACCGACAGCTTTTCGCTACCGCAAGCACGGCACTTCATCGGCTCGCTGCCCCGCAGTTCTTGCTTTAGTTGAAGATTGATAGGTGAAGAGATTACCGGTGCTTCATCGACAATTTTCTGAATAGCGTTTAAGCCGAATTTCGCCATGTAGTCGATCTTGATCGGTGTGTGTCTGAGTAGAAGTTGTCGACCAATGTCTTCGATAGTTTCTGAGGCAACCATTTTGGTCATGCTGAAAGCACCGAGAATGCCACTATCATCAATATCTTTTCTAAGGGTTTTGCTCAGGCTATCCGCTTTGATGACACGGCTGGTATCAAATTTTTTGGGCCTATCTATCCGGGCGTTCGGGGCTATCAAAACAAGCGTCTGGAAGGACGGTGCAAGCCTTATCCCAAGCCTTGTCGGCATATTGATCTGATCGAACACATCTTTGAGAACAGCTATATGACGTTCGTTCTGCTCCAGCGGTGAAGGCATTCCTTCAAAAGTTTTCTTGTAGTCATTCCAACGCAGAAATTCGCCGTCTTCAGTGATCTTGATGCCTGCATTAAAGTGCTTGGTCTCAAAAACGTAGACGTCGAGTAAACGGTTGATCATGAGGTGATCGATCTGAGCAACCCGGCCGTTGATTTCAAAGCGAAGGTCATGCAGCACGACCCGTTTCTTTAATGCCGCATTTTCAAAGTCGATGAAGTAAGCAGATTCTTGCTCGCCTTTTTTGCCAGCGCGCATCAACCTCAGTTCAAGCTCAATCCGGTTTTTCGCAGAAGTTGGCGCTGCGGCAAGCAGGCTCTCCAATTCGGCAATGGCCGATTCATTTGCTCGGTAAGGTTTCAATATCAATGTTATTACTCCATTCGTGTTTTTGCTGCGATCACGCGTTGCTGCCAAACCGTAGATAAACGATTGCATCAAGCTTGTGCGTAATCATTGGGTTTGAAATACAGAGTCCCGATGTCCCGCGAGAAAAGCCTTGTCCGGGTAAAACCGTTCCGGCATTTTCAACGACTTGCCCTCGAAACCAGCGAAGTTGTCTCGTATGTTTTGATTGGTGAAATGGTCCTTTAGTCGTTTGCTCAAAATCAGCCGGTAATCGTCATCGAACGCGATCAAGCCTTGGTCGAAAGCACCGTCGTGAAGGCGAGATAAGCACAGTCCATTGCGCGGGTTGACGCGCTGCTCCGGATGACTGGCCCAGGGCAGGATATGGCTGGCCACCAGCAATTCGGCGATTGGGTTGCCGGTGACGCAGCATTGCGCTTGATAGGCTGACAGGACAACACGCCGGAAGAAGCTTTGCGCTAAACGGACTCTGATTTTTCGCTCGGTTTCCGTCTGGATTTCTGCGGCCGGGGCCGTATCGCTTGGTTGCGTTGTCTGGCCCGAACAAATGCTTTCCCGCAGCGCTTCGCTTTCAATCGCCAGTCGCTGCCAATCCTGATGAAATTCTTGCCAAACCTGCCGGTCAAGTCGGCTGGCACCTGGTAGCCCCTTGACGCCTCGCGCTAGTTCTTCGGGGTCGAGTGAAGTCAGATTATTCAGCTTCATCGCCACGCTTCCTGGCGTGCGCTTAAGCGCTTGCGCCATTTCGATGACTTCCGGTGCCCGACTATGTTGCCGTCCAAAAGGAATGCGGCAGTACAGGTTCATGGCCAGGAGAAGTTCGTCACGCGTCCAATTCAAAGTCGTTCACCTAACCTCAAGCTCGGGTTGGAGCCGCTTGAAAACCTCTTTCTCATGCCAGGCCAGAAAATCACCCGCCGGCAGGTAGTCGCGGCTTTGTGGCTTGATCAGCGGGTTGCCGTGCTGCGCCAGCAACGTGTTTTTGGTGGCTTCGCCGCCCGCTTCCTGCTGGCTGAACACCAGCGTGTAGCTGTCGGGCAGGATGGTGAAAGCGCCCAGGTCGAAAATCTTGTGGTGCAGGGTGCACAAGGCCAGGCCGTTGGTTTCTACATCCGGCCCGCCGGCCTGAAACCATTTGATGTGGGCGGCTTCCAGGCCGATGGTTTGCTGTTCCAGGCGCAGGTCGAAGCCGCAGACGCAGACGCAGCAGCGATATTCGTAGGCGCGCAGTACTCGCTCGCGGAAACCGGGATTGCGGTTGCGGCGGTTGTATTCGATGTTTTCGGTTCTGGCATGGCGGGTATCCGCCAGACTCAGGCCCACGGTTGCGAGGATGTCGCTGTGCAGTGTTTCAGGAAAGTGTGCATCCAGGATGCGCCGGGCTACTTCCTGCAGCAGATCAGGTTCATGTCGCAGCGCGGCTTGCACATCAGGGGCGAAACCGGCGGCGATGTGGTTCTGCCTGAGTTCGGCCAAGCTGGGTGTGGCACCGCGCGCTCGATCAAGAATGTTGGCCGGACCGGCGAGTTGCCAGAGTCCGCCGTCGGCATCCGATGCCAAGTGCCAGAAAGGGAGGTGCCGATTCTTGCCGGCGCCGGAAGGGCCGAATTCGTCTATCAGTGTTTTCAGGGGGGCGTCGATCTGGCTGAACTCGACAATCGGCGCTTCGCCACGCTGGAGACGGCCCAGCGCAAGCAGGACAAGCAGCGGTTTGTGCGGGGCGCGCCTGTCGCCTTGCTGCCAGACGCGAATGCGGTCGAATATCTGGAGAACCTGGGCGCGTGTCATCGGCATTGCTTTGTGCTCTTCGGATGGTGCTGGTGGGATAGCCCAACCCGATTTTGTTTGCCGACAAACACGGATGCCTTCCTTTGCGATGAATGGGCAACCATCTGGTTGCCTTTTACGCTGGGCATTCTCCCACCCGGCTCTGCCTCGGTATATATGGCGAAAGTTATAGAGATTACGGCTTGCTTCCGCCCTTTCCATCGTGAAACTGCGTCTTGCCCTGCGCTGATTTGCGCCGCAAGAAAGCCGGTGCGTCGCCGTCGCTGGCGATGGACGCCATTTCTTCCTTGGCCGCCAGGCGGGTGCTCATCCGGCGTGAGGAATAGCGGGCCTCCTTGGCGAAGCGGGCCTGGTCTTGCTGACGGGCCAGTTCGGCCATGCTGTTCAGCACTTCCTGTACCCAGGGATTGTCGGCGAAGCGCTGTTTGGCGTCTGAGTCCCTGACTTCCATGGACTTGTTGGCGTTGTCTGGTTGTTTGGTCATTACGCCGAATTGGCGGTTGCGGTACGCTGATTATTCGGCATATAAACACCTATGCATCTATACACCAACCAACCCTTGAAGGAGCACACCATGAATTCAGTCCGCTGGAACCTCGCGGTATCCGCTGAAACAGACCAGACGTTGCGCATGTTTCTGGCCAGCCAGGGCGGTGGCAGGAAGGGGGATTTGTCGCGCTTCATCGAGGAAGCGGTGCGAGCGCACATCCTGGAGTTGAGCGCGGAGCAGGCCAAAGCCGACAACCAGAAGGTCAGCGAAGGTGATCTCGCCACAGCGGTGGATGAAGCACTGGTCTGGGCCAGGCGTTCGTAATGCGGGTGGTTCTGGACACCAACATTCTGTTCAGCGCGCTGATCTCGCCACACGGACCGCCGGATGCCATCTATCGCGCCTGGCGGTTGGCGCGTTTTCACTTGATCACATCGGATGCGCAACTGGAGGAAATTCGCCGTGCCAGCCGCCATCCGAAGTTTCAATCCATTTTGCAGCCGGCCAGGGTGGGTGTGATGGTCAACAACATGCAGCGCGCCATCGTGCTGGAAAACTTGCCCGACACGTTCACAACCACTGACCCGGACGATGCGTTCTTGCTGGCCATGGCTTCTATCGGCCAAGCGGATTACCTGGTCACCGGCGACAAACGCGCGGGCCTTTTGCAACGCGGACATCTGGAGCGCACGCGCATCGTGACGGCCACTGTTTTCTGCGCCGAAGTGTTGTAACGCTTGGCTGGCGGGATGGGTGGCTTTGTCAGGCCTCTCGTCTGCCGTCCGATGCCGGATTGCTGGACATTCCCCCACCTGCCCCCAATCCCGGTATCTATGGCGAAAGTCAGTGTCAAACCGGCTTGTTCTCATCTCGCCCGTCGCGAAACTGCGTCTTGCCCTGAGCTGATTTGCGCCGCAGGAACGCCGGTGCGTCGCCGTCGCTGGCGATGGACGCCATTTCTTCCTTGGCCGCCAGGCGGGTGTTCATCCGGCGTGAGGAATAGCGCGCTTCTTTGGCGAAGTGAGCCTGGTCTTTCTGCCTGGCCAGTTCGGCCATGCTGTTCAGCACTTCCTGCACCCAGGGGTTGTCGGCGAAGCGCTGTTTCGCTTCGGCGAGCAGTTGGTCGATGCGGTTCCAGTCGCCCTTTTGCGCGGCGGTTCTGGCTTGTTCCAGCAGTTTTCCGGCTTCCAGTTCGGTGAAGCGTTGCTGCACCAGCGGGTCGGGCAGCAACGCTTCCCAGGGCTGTTCGGGCAAGGCCGGTAGTTTCAGTTGGGCTTCCGGAAAAGCGATGGGCTTGCCGTCCAGGTCGCTGGCGGTGACTTCCACTTGCAGCCGGGTGATGGGTTCTTCGCCTGCGTGGGTCGCCGGGACTTCGAGTTGCAGCAGTGCCCAGGCTTCGGCGCCCCAGGCGAGGTCGGGCAGGCGGACGACCGGGAAGCCGCGCTGATCTTCCACGGCATAGTCGTTGAGCAGGCTGGCCTTGATGCCTTCCGGTGTTCCAAAAGACAGGCGCAGCTTGCCGGCATACAGGTTGGCGAGCAGGTCGAATTCTTCGGCGAAGGGTTCGAACAGGTCTTGCGCGGTAGCGCCGTAGTAGTGGTTGCCCTGCCCTGACTTGGCCATGGCGACCATCAGGTCTTCGTTGAAATTGCGTCCCAGACCGTAGGTGGAGGTGGTGATGCCCCGCTCGGCGAACTGGCCACATTGCTGGGTAATCTGTTCGGTTTCGGTCAGGCCTTCTTTGGCGTTGCCGTCGGAGAGCAGGATGACGCGCGACAGGCCGACCTGCTGGAGATGTTCCAGCAGGCTCTGGCCGCCGGCCTCCCAGCCGCCGTGCAAATTGGTGGTGCCGCCCTCTTCGATCATTTGCAACGCGCGGTGCAGCGCGGTGCGGTCGGCCACTGGCTGGGCCGGTACCAGCACCTGCACGCGGCTGTCGAACTGGACCAGGCTGGCGCGGTCGTCCGGTTTGGGTCGGTCGATGATGTGGCGGGCGCAGCGTTTGGCTTCGTGCAGCGGTTCGCCGGACATGGAGCCGGAGCGGTCGATGACCAGGGCCAGGTGGTATGGCGGACGTTTTCCTGAAATGTGTGTTTCTGATGGCCCGGCGTGTCAGTCCGGTGTCTCCGAACGGGTTATGCGACTGCGCGGGAAGGTGGTGAAGGCGGCGGGACGGAAGCCTTGGCGGGCATTGTATGCGGCCGTGCCGTTGACCCGGACCTCTTGGCCGACCAGGCTGCCTTGTTCGATCCGCAGCAACAGGTCTTCTTCGTAGATGCTGCCATAGCCCATGTGAACGTATTCGAGTTCACCACCTCGTGGGCAACGCAGCGTGCCGGTGAACCAGCGGGCATAGATTCGTTCGGCTTCACCCGGGAACAAGCTCGCCAGGCTGGCCGGGGTTCCATTCTGGTATTCGGCTTCGATGCCGATCAGGAACAGGCGCGCATCGCGGATTTCCCAAATGCCAACATAACCGCGCCAGAGAGCGGTGCAGTTGACGGCAAAGTCGGGCTGTCCATGGGTGGCGAAGTAACTGTCCAGCGGTTCGCTGCACAGGGTCAGCGTGACGCCATTCAGCAGCAATTTTTCCGGGATCTGTGCGGTCATTGGTGTGTGCGTGTTGTGGGGTTGCGTTGACTTTAGGGCGCGCGGGTCTCACCAGATGAGTCACACTTGCGTGATGTTTGCGATTGCCGGTGCGGGCGGGATTGCTAGCATTTGCAGCCGCATCACCGATGCACAGGTTTTTCCAGCCGGAGGGGGATAGATGAACCAGACCGAACGTTTCTACAAAATCGACCAGATGATCTCGGACGGCAAACTGGTCACCTTCCCGCAACTTCTGGACGCCCTGGAGATTTCCCGCGCCACGTTGCGGCGGGATCTGGAGTACATGCGCAACCGGTTGAATGCGCCGATCGTGTATGACCGCTTTGCCGGCGGTTATCGCTTTGACTCGGCCCAGCCGCAGATTGGCGGCCAGTACGAGTTGCCGGGGCTGTGGTTCTCTTCGGCGGAAATCCATGCACTGCTGACCATGCAGCATCTGCTGGCGAATCTGGACCCGGGCGGCATCCTGACGCCGCATATCCAGCCCTTGATGGCACGACTCAACGCCTTGCTCGGGACCGCCGAAAACACGGCGGAGGAGATTCGCCGCCGCGTGCTGGTGGTGGGCGTCGGGCAGCGTCAGCTGATGCTGGACCACTTCGAGCGCGTCGGTTCCGCGCTGCTGCGCCGCAAGCAGTTGCACATCACCTATTTGTCGAAAAGCAAAGGCGAAGTCACCGAGCGGGAGGTGTCGCCGCAGCGCCTGGTGCATTACCGGGAGAACTGGTATCTGGATTCCTGGTGTCACCTGCGCAACGAACTGCGCAACTTCGCGGTGGATTCGATTCAGCACGTCGAGGTGCTGGAAAAGCCGGCCAGAGAGGTTTCGCAACGCAGCGTCAATGCCGCGCTTGGGCCGGGCTATGGCATTTTTTCCGGCGCAAAGGTGCAAACCGCCAAATTGGCTTTC
This sequence comes from Burkholderiales bacterium, assembly GCA_038215555.1. Classification (GTDB taxonomy): domain Bacteria; phylum Pseudomonadota; class Gammaproteobacteria; order Burkholderiales; family Thiobacillaceae; genus PFJX01. The sequence continues at coordinate 12,874 of JBBQQT010000046.1, forward strand.
ACGCCATTGCGCGCACGTTGGGTGGCATCTGAACTGTGGCATCCCAAGCAGAAAGGGCGTTTCGACGCGGCAGGCCGCTACATCCTGGAATTGCCGTATGCCGATCACCGTGAGCTGATCATGGACATCCTGAAGTACGGTGCGGATGTGGAAGTGCTGGGGCCGGATAGCCTGCGGCAGCTGGTGCGCGAGGAGCATGAACGGGCTGCGCGTACCTATGCGACGGGATGAGGGGCGTTACCTTTTCGCAGGGTCAGGAACAATCAACGCAACCGCATACCAGCCTGGGGTGGATGGCGGTTATACAGGCGAGGTAGGCGTCGAAGGCGGTTTGCTTGGCGTTCATCGTGGGCTCCGGGTGTTGATTGATGAGACCCTCATGAACACGCTGTGTGATCAGGAAGCCAAGCTGTGATGGGTCGATTTGCCATCGCAAAACAACTGGCGTCACTTTGGCGACACGAATACACTGAATGCCCGTGATTACAAAGGTGGAGATGATGGAAACCGCCACTGCCAAGCAAGACCGCATCGGTGCTCGCGTCCCCCACGATGTCTATGAAACCCTGTGCCGTGCCGCTGAATTGAGCGGGGCCACAGTCAACCAGTTTCTTGTGCAAGCAGCGCTTAAAGAGGCCCAGACCGTCATCGAGCGGGAAGAGGTCATTCGCCTGTCGCCCCGCGACTGGAACTGGCTGCTCGATCTGATGGAGAACCCACCCAAGCCGACGCCCGCGTTGACGGCGGCCCTGAAGCGCTACCAGAAGGCCAAGCGAGACGATGCAGGTATTGCCTTTAACTGGGAGCCATGACCGGCAAGGGTTCGACTGCGGCCGCAAGGAACTGAACGACTGGCTGCGGCAGGTCGCCCGCCAGCATCAGGACAAGGGACTGTCGAAGACCTTCGTCGCGGTGCGCGAGGATGTACCGGAGCGTATTTGCGGCTACTACGCTCTGACCCTGGCCGAACTCGAAAACCGTCACCTGCCGGAAGGCTGGCGCAAGAAGTTGCCGCGCCGCATACCGGGTGTGCGGCTGGGGCGTCTGGCCGTCGATCAGCACTATCAGGGCAAGGGCCTGGGCGAATTGCTGCTGGTGGACGCGCTTACCCGGGCACACCGCATCTACACGGAAGCGGGCGGTATCGGCCAATTCGTCGATGCCATCGACGAGCGGGCGGCAGACTACTACCGGCGTTATGGATTTGAAGCCGCACCGGATAATCCATTACTGCTGTTCCTGTCGACGAAGGTCGCAGCAAACTCACATTAACAAAGGGGTGCACCCTCCCTATCTGCGAGTCCAATGACGCCCAAGCACCGGCGATGCTGGAACGGATGTTCTTGGACGTGGCCAACTGAGAATATTGGGTGAAACTGCTTTGTGCTGGCTCAAGAAAAAGCCCGAGAACCGACCCGCGCACTTGGTTCCGGAATGTGCTGCGCTTCACCCGACTTGGTTACGTTTAGAAAATTATTTTTCGCCCTGCCGGGCGCACCAAAAAAAAGCCGTCCCGAAGGACGGCTGAAACCCCGCTTTGCGCGGGGCAGGGAGAGGAAGTGACGTTCTCGAAATGCTTTAGCGGATCGGGAACGTCACGCAGTGGGGTATGTTACGCATCATTGCACCGACTGGAGCGCGCCAAACCTACCAGTCACCTGTTCCAGGTCGATGCCATCTTGAGGTGCTGCTCCATCACGGCACAGGTTCATTTCAAACATAAAGACCGCTTCAGGCTGTCCTGGTACGGGCTGCCTCAACGTGGTTCCAAGGCGACGGCAACCCGCCTGGCGAAACCCACGAACAGTCTCAATCCCTGCCGTTACCTGAGCATTGCTGCCGGTGGTTTTCGCAATCAAGCCCGCTACAGGATCATTCAACGCACCCGAGACTCGTCCGTCCGCTGCGTTGATGGCTGACTTCATCAACGCGGCCAAAGATGTGACCAAAGTTGTGGCTTGGGCAGCCGGCAACACCAGGGTCGTGTTTCTTGGTATTGACCCCAACGCTGCACGTTTTATGGCAACCCATGGTGGATTTGCGCGCTATGGCGTTGCCAATCAGGCTGAGAACGTTCCCAAGGCTGTCTTCGCGGCACTGGAAGACACTTTCTGAGTTTGTAGCTACACCCCGCTTGGTCTCTGGCCGGCGGGGTTTTTTTCGTTCAGGGCACGCCATCCAAGACGATGCCTTCTTTGTGCCTTATCATGCCGCCATGGCGAATGCAGAGAACCGGGCAACCGTGCCCCAGAACAAAAGAAAAACCCCCGAGAATCTTGCGATTAGCGGGGGTTTTTTGAACCTGGTGGAATCCACCGTCATGTCGTTACGCCTGGATTACGCCAAACTGCATGTAACGTCATGTTTATTAACGAGTTCTTGGTGCCCAGGAGAGGACTCGAACCTCCACGCCCTTGCAAGCGCTAGGACCTGAACCTAGTGCGTCTACCAATTCCGCCACCTGGGCCAAGAAGGCGCGCATCTTAACGATCTGAACGAATTCATGTCAACGAAAAAAACCTCATCTGTAAAAAACACCGCTGTTGAAGCGACCCTGACACCCGCTAAATCCAGCTCGTCCCGGCGTGGCCATAAGGCCTTGCGCTGGCAAGACCCGCATCTGGAACGTGAACGCGCCAAATATGGCCAGGCCATGCCAAGCCGGGAATTCATCCTGCAATTGGTGACTGAAGCGGCTGGCCCGGTTGATAGCGAGGAATTCGCTGTCCGCCTGGGCATCGAGCCGGACGAAATGGATGCCTTCAATGTGCGTCTGCGCGCCATGCAACGCGATGGCCAGATCGTTATCAATCGGCGTGGCGCCTTGTGTCTGCCGGACAAGATCGACGTCAAGAACGGCCGCGTCGATGGTCATCAGGACGGTTTCGGTTTCTTCATCCCGGACGATAAATCCGGCGACATGTTCATCCATGAGAAGGAAATGCGCGGCGTCCTCCACGGCGACCGCGTCATGGTGCGCGAGCATGGCGTCGATCGACGTGGCCGCAAGGAAGGCAAGATCGTCGAAGTGCTGGACCGGGTCAACGAGACGTTGGTCGGCCGTCTTTACCGTGAACGCGGTTACCAGTGGGTGGTGGCGGAAAACCGTCGCATCAGCCAGGACATCCTGATTCCCGATCATGCCGATCTGGGCGCTTCGAACGGCCAGGTGGTGATGACCGAGATCGTCGAGCAGCCGACCAAGCATGCGCCACCAGTCGGCCGGGTCATCAAGATTCTTGGCAGCTATGCCGATCCGGGCATGGAAATCGAGATCGCACTTCGCAAGCACAATCTGCCCAACGAATTCCCGCCGGAAGTGATGGCGGTGGCGAAAAAGCTGCCGAAGGTGGTACTCAAAAAAGACCTTGGCGGCGGCCGCGAAGACATCCGTGAATTGCCGCTGGTCACCATCGACGGCGAAGACGCGCGCGATTTCGATGATGCGGTTTATTGCCAGCCGGAAGGCCGCGGCTATCGCTTGTGGGTCGCCATCGCCGATGTTTCGCATTATGTGCAACCGGGCGCTCCGCTCGACAAGGAAGCTTTTGATCGCGGCAACTCGGTGTATTTCCCGCGTCGCGTCATCCCGATGCTGCCGGAGGAACTGTCGAACGGCCTCTGTTCGCTGAATCCGGAAGTCGATCGCTTGTGCATGGTGTGCGAGATGGAGATTTCCAGCTTCGGCAACATCAAGAAGCACCGCTTCTACCCCGGCGTCATGCATTCCAAGGCGCGCCTGACCTACAACCAAGTCTGGGATTGGCTCTCGGCGGGTGAAACTCCGGCCGAAAAAGGCTGGGTGCTGCCGCATCTGCAAAACTTGCACAAACTCTACAAGGTGTTGCTGAAGGCACGCGGCAAGCGCGGCGCGATCGACTTTGAAACAGTCGAAACCAAGATGCTGTTCGATGAGCACGACAAGATCGAACGCATCGTGCCGTCGAGCCGCAATGAAGCGCACAAGCTGATCGAGGAATGCATGCTGGCCGCCAACGTCTGTGCCTCGGAATTCCTGCAGAAGCGCAAACACCCGGCGCTTTACCGCGTGCATGAAGGCCCGACGCCGGAGAAGCTGAAAGCGCTGCATGAATTCCTCGCCGAATTCGGCTTTTTCCTCACCGGCGGCGACGATCCGCATGCCAAGGACTACGCCGAACTGCTGGCCAAGATCAAGGGCCGGCCGGACGAGCAGTTGTTGCAGACCGTGCTGCTGCGTTCGCTGCGGCAAGCAGTCTATACGCCGGAGAACGCCGGCCATTTCGGCCTGGCTTACGAGGCCTATACCCACTTCACCTCACCGATCCGGCGCTATCCCGACCTGCTGGTACATCGCGCCATCAAGGCCTGCCTGAAGAATGAGACCTACAACCCGGGCAACTGGGAAAACGTCGGCACGCATTGTTCGATGACCGAGCGCCGCGCCGACGATGCCACGCGCGACGTAGTGGCCTGGCTGAAGTGCTTCTACATGCAGGACAAGATCAACGAGGAATTTGACGGCGTCATTTCCGCCGTGGTCAGTTTCGGCGTCTTCGTCGCGTTGCACGAGGTGTTTGTCGAAGGTCTGGTGCATGTCACCGAACTCGGCCAAGACTATTACCATTTTGACGCCACCCGACATCAGATGCTGGGTGAACGCACCGGCAAACGCTTCCGTCTTGGTGACAAGGTGCGCATCCGCGTCGTGCAGGTGGATATCGAATCGTCGCGCATCGATTTTGCGCTGGTCGATGATTCGGTGACCGGCAAACCGGTCAGCCACGCCGCTGCGCCTAGCAAAGCCAAAGCCAAACCCAAACCCCTAGCCAAACCGCAGCCCACCGACACCCGCCCCGCCGCCGCAGGCAAGAGCAAAAAATCCGGGGGCAAGGGTCGATGAGCCAACGCATGCTGATCCACGGCTTCCACGCCATCATCGCCCGCCTGCGCCATCACCCCGACAGCATCCAGGTCATCTACCTCGACCAGACCCGGCGCGACAAACGCGCCAAGGATCTGCTCAAGGTCGCCGCCGACCGCAATGTCCGCGTCGTGCTGGCCGACGGCGCGCGGGTCGAGGAAATGGCACGCGGCAAATCGCAAGGCGTGGTGGCTTCCGCCGATCCGATTCAACTCGCGCGCGACATCGACGAAGTGCTGGAAGACCTGACCGAGCCGGCGTTGCTGCTGGTGCTCGACGGCGTCACCGACCCGCACAACCTGGGCGCCTGCCTGCGCAGCGCCGATGCCTTCGGCGTGCATGCGGTGATCGCGCCGAAAGATCGCGCCGCCGGCTTGAGCGCGGTGGCGATGAAGGCGGCCAGCGGCGCTGCCGAATCGGTGCCGTACATCACGGTGACCAACCTGGCGCGCACGTTGCGCGATCTGAAGGAGCAGAACATCCTGATTATCGGCACTGATGATGAAGCGCCGGGCACCGTGATGGACGCCGATTTCTCCGGCTCCGCCGCGCTGGTGCTTGGCGCGGAAGGTGCCGGCATGCGGCGTTTGACGCGTGAACACTGCGACCTGCTGGTGCGCATTCCGATGTATGGTCAGGTCGAAAGTCTCAACGTCTCGGTCTCTGCCGGAGTGTGTCTGTACGAGGCGCGGCGGCAACGTAATCTGGCGGGCTGACATGGACACCAAACCCCTGGATGGAAAACAAGCCTGGGCGCTGCTCAATCAGGCCGACCTGCTGCATGGCGCAACCGAAATCGAATTGACGCTGGATCGCCTTGCCAGCCAGATTAGCGATGCGATGGCGGATCAATTTCCGATTGCACTCTGCGTCATGGGCGGCGCGGTGGTCTTCGCCGGCAAACTGCTGCCACGCCTTGGTTTTCCGCTCGAATTCGATTATCTGCATGCCACCCGCTACCGCGATGGCACCAGCGGCGGCGACATTGAATGGAGCGTGTTGCCGCGCAAAAACCTGCAAGGTCGCAGCATATTGTTGCTGGATGACATTCTCGACGAAGGCCACACCCTGGCCGCCGCCAAGGCACGCTTACTGGAACTCGGTGCGGCCGAAGTCAAGATAGCGGTGCTGGCCGACAAGCTGATTGGCCGCGAGAAACCCATCGCCGCCGATTTCGTCGGCCTGCACCTACCCGACCGTTACGTCTTCGGCATGGGCATGGATGCTTTCGGTTTGTGGCGCAATCTACCGGCCATCTACGCACTCAAGTAGGGTGCGTCATACGCACCGTTTCACCGACACAGGTGCGTATGACGCACTCTACATGGTTGAAGGAACTCATATGCTAGGCATCATCGGCGGCTCTGGCCTGACCAAGTTTCCCGGCCTGTCGATCACCCATCGCCAGGTGATCCGCACGCCTTTTGGCGAGCCCTCTGGTCCGCTTACGTTCGGTGACCTCGACGGCCATCCCGTCGTATTCATGGCGCGCCATGGCTACGGCCATACCATCCCGCCGCATCTGGTGAATTACCGCGCCAACCTGTGGGCGCTGCATGAACAGAAGGTCAGTCATATCGTTTCGGTCGCCACCGTCGGCGGCATCCATCCTGATCTGAAGCCGGGCGATATCTGCGTACCGGATCAGATCATCGACTACACGCATGGCCGCGAAACCAGCTTCACCGAATACAACGGCAAGCCGGTGACCCATCTCGACTTCACCTGGCCCTATTGCGAGGAAATGCGCCAGCGCTGCATGCAAGCGCTGCGCCAGGCGAGTGAAGACTTCATGCCGCATGGGGTTTACGGTGCCGTGCAAGGCCCGCGCCTGGAAACCAAGGCAGAAATCGAACGCATGGCGCGCGACGGCGCCGACATGGTCGGCATGACCGGCATGCCGGAAGCCTATCTGGCACGCGAAATCGGCATCTGCTACGCCGCCATCGCAGTGTCGGTGAACTGGGCGGCCGGACGCGGCGACAGCAGCGCCGGCATTTCCTCGGAAAACATCGAAACAATGCTGGCCAGCGTCGTTGGACGCCTGCGCGACGTACTGACCAACCTGGCTTGCATGGAGTACCTAGAAGAATCCGACTCCTGACCAGATTCGGCAACACTGCTGCGAATGTATCTCACTGGCGTGTCAGTTTTTGGTTGCCTGTTCGGGCTGACTGGCCCATGCTCCAACCAGCTGTAAAGGGCAAACCCGTTGAAAGACGGGGACGCAAAATCTCGGGCCTAACAGAGTTTCAAAGTTTTGTTTCAGGGTGCTTCATTTCCTGATTGACTCTCAAGGCGGCTGGATTACCGGCGGGTGCTATGGCTCCCGTCCTTTTGGTCAACATCGCCAACGGAGTCGGAACATGAAACGCACTCGCCTTGCACTCCCCTTGCTCGCCCTTGGCATTGCCAGTCTGGGCTTGAGCGCTTCCCTGAACGCCGAAGTCAAAATCATGACGCAAGTTCATGTTGTCGACAGCGCTGTGGAAGCTCAAGCCAAGCAGTTGCCGGGCATTGCGCACATTACCTCGTCATTCTCGCTCGATCTGTCGAAAACGCCTTCCCTGGACATGCTCAAAGGGTTGCGCAACGTCCGCGTCGGCAGCTTGTTGAACATTCGCACCAGCAATCAGCAGAACTTCATCTACGCGGTGGACCTGCTGCATGCATCGCAGGACACACTGGAGATTCGCGCCCACTTCCCTGCCGCCCCGGACAAAAAAATCGTGTTCGGTCTGAATCCGGATGGTGTATCGGGTTTTCTGGAACTGCCTGACGGCAGCATACATGCCCTCGGATACGTGGAGGGCACCCAGATCGCCGGCACGGCGGGCGACCGATGGATGGCCGACAAGCTGGCTGCACATGCGATGCAGGAACGTAAGGCCGATGCAAATGATAAAGCGCCGGTGAAGGGCGCACTGCCGGTGCAGATTGACCTGCCGCTACTGACCGGCATGAATGCCGGCGATCAGACCAACATGCAACTCCCCGGCATCGGCGTAGTACGCGTGGTCATGGACCGTCTCGACATGACCCAGGAAACCACCACCTGGGTAGGTCATCTGGCCGATTTCGGTGATAGCTATCCGGTGCTGATCACCTACTCCGCTGAAACGATCGAAGGCAGCGCGCTGACGCCACAAGGCGAAGTGATTCTGAGCGGCGGTTATGCCTACAACCCGCAACTGTCCGGTCTGGTCAATGCCAAACATGAAGGTGAAAACTGCGCCATGGCGCATGCTACTGGCCCGGTCGCCGAAGCCACTGCCAGCACCGGTACCGCCACGACGGCCAGCAGCGGCACCTCTGTTAGCACAGGCAAGACGCTGGATGTGCTGGTGTATTACTCCCCCGGCATGGAAGCCCAGTTTGGATCGCCGACCGGCGTCGCCACTCGCGTTGATGCGTTGATTGCGGCGGCCAACCAGGCCTATACCGCCGGCAAACTCGGTTACAGCCTACGTCGCGTCGGCCTGAAAAAAATCACCACTTCCGATCTGTCATCCAACAATGCCACGCTGTCACGTTTTCAGACCGGCACCGGTGAATTTGCCGGCGTCAAGTCTGAGCGTGATGCGCTTGGCGCCGATCTAGTAACGCTGATCCGTCCCCTTCGTACGGCACAGCACGTCAGCTGCGGGGTTGCCTATGTCGGCGGCTACGGAGGCGACAATATGGCCGCGTATGGTGAGCAAATGGTTTCCGTGGTCAGCGACGGCAAGGACATCAACGGCAGCAACACCTATTGCGACACCATGACCCTGGCACATGAAACCGGGCACAACCTGGGACTGATGCACGACCGCGCGACCGTCGCCACACAAGGTGGCGGCACTGGCGTCAAACCTTATGCCTTCGGCTATGCGAAGTCGAAGTCCTGGGGCACGATCATGAGCTACACGTCACCAGTGCAGTACCGATTCTCCAATCCGACGGACAAC
>JBBQQT010000047.1:0-21538 GCA_038215555.1 Burkholderiales bacterium
TGGCAATGGGCCTGCTTAGCCGACATTTGTCCATGTTTCCAGCATATTGGACACCAAAATCCCGCATTCTCTTGGTACATTGTGTTTCCTCCGTCCGGCATCTTCTGATCATGAGCTCTGACAATCCGCTACCTGATTCACTTACCCGCACGCCCAAACTATTCGACCAGATTCGGGATCGTTTGCGCCTGAAGCATTACAGCTTGCGAACCGAACAGGCGTATGTGCAGTGGGCCAAACGATACATCTTTTTCCATGCCAAACTCCATCCCGCTGAAATGGGTAAACCAGAAATAGAGGCTTTTCTGACTTCGCTGGCGGTGGATCGCCAAGCCTCCGCTTCAACGCAGACTCAGGCGCTCTCGGCGCTGTTGTTTTTATACAAGGAAGTGCTCGGCATCGAGTTTCCGTGGCTGACCGAGGTGACGCGAGCGAAGCGCACCGCGCGGCTGCCCACGGTGTTGAATCAGGAGGAAGTACGGGCGTTGATGGCGCGGGTTGACGATCCTCTGATGGATTTGATCGTGCGCTTGCTTTACGGCACGGGGATGCGTTTGTTGGAGGGCTTGCGGCTGCGTGTAAAGGATGTGGATTTCTCCCGTAATGAGATCGTGGTGCGAGAAGGCAAGGGGAGCAAGGATCGGGTGACGGTGTTGCCGGGGAGTTTGTCGGATCGTCTGCGGGCTCATCTGGCCGTGGTGAAGGCGCAGCACGACGCTGATATTGCTTTGGGCCGGGGCGAGGTCTGGTTGCCGAATGCGCTGGCGGTTAAGTATCCCAACGCGCCGAAGGAATGGGCTTGGCAGTATGTGTTTCCGGCGGCGGGGTTTTCCACCGACCCGCGTTCCGGGGCAGTGCGGCGGCATCATGTGGATGAGAAGCGGGTGCAGCGGGCGGTGAAGTTGGCTGCTGCTCGGGCAGAGATCGCGAAATTGGTGAGTCCACATACCTTGCGCCATAGCTTCGCCACCCATCTGCTCGAAGGCGGCTACGACATCCGTACCGTGCAGGAATTGCTCGGCCATTCCGACGTTTCCACAACGATGATTTACACGCATGTGCTGAACAAGGGCGGGCGCGGGGTGGTGAGTCCGCTGGATCGGTAGCGGGCTGGCCGCATTCCCTGCGCTGGCGCTGAAGACGTTTGGGCGAGTATGCTTGGGTAACACTTTTTACTATCTATGGGTGTTCTATGGCTGCCGTTACAACTTCTATCAAGCTTGAACTGGAAATGCGGGATCGCTTATCCCGCTTGTCCGAGATCCGCCAACGCGCTGTGCATTGGCTGATGACCGAGGCCATTCGGCAATATGTGGAAAAGGAGGAGCAGCGTGAGGGTTTGCGGCAAGACGCCCTCGCCGCTTGGCGCGATTTTGAGTTGACCGGGCTGCATGTCTCGCATGCAGAGGCCGATGCGTGGATGGCTAGACTGGAAGCGGGTGAGCAGATGGAGCCGCCGGCGTGCCACGTTTGATCTGGTCGCCGCCCGCGCTGCGGGACATCGCCCGATTGCATCGATTTCTCGCCGAGAAGAACCCGGAAGCGGCGCAACGCGCCATTGCCGCGATTCGAAAATCGGTCTCGCTATTGGGCATGCAGCCGCAAGTCGGCAGGCCGGTAGCGGATATGGAGGTTGAATTTCGTGAATGGCCGATCGCTTTCGGAAGCAGCGGTTATCTGGTGCTTTATCGCTACGACGCTGCGAGTCACCCAGGCGATGCGGTGATCCTGGCCGTACGCCACCAAAAGGAATGCGGGTACTGAGAGGCTGTGAAAAATTGTTGCTATCGATTTAAACCGTCACCCCGGTGCAGGCTGGGGTTCAGTTCGTAGCGCTAACTGCATTGAAAACAATCGGTTGGACGATCTGGATTCCGGCTTCCGCCGGATAAGCAGAGATTAGGCGAGCGTCGTTTGCTCGTCTAGTCTCTGCTTAGTAGCTTCATCAATGACAGCGAATTTTTGCCAACTTTTGGTGCCGGCACTTATGTCATTCGCTATCGTCTGGACGTACAGGGAAGGCCGGTGGTGATTCGGGTGTGGCATTCGCGCGAGTGGCGCGAGCAGGTTGCTGCGCCTGGACGATAATCCGCGCCATGCAAAACCATCAACTTGAACTCCTCGCCCCTGCGCGCGATGCCGATATCGGCATTGAAGCGATCAATCACGGTGCCGATGCGGTGTATATCGGTGGGCCGTCATTCGGCGCGCGCAGCAGCGCCGACAACTCGGTGGCCGAAATCGCCCGTTTGGTGAAACACTCGCACCGCTTCAATGCGCGCATTTTCACTACCCTCAACACCATCTAAATCGCGGCGCGCATGCGGCCCCGCGTCTGCACGACCTGCGCCACACTTTTGCCGTCCGGACGCGGAGGTTGTCGAAATGCAATTGCGCGCTCCAGCCGGGATGCTTGCGGTACTGAGCAGTCAGGCATTCGATGGCGGCGGGCGAGAGGCTGGGGAAACGGCCGATGTCGCCACGTAGGCGGTTTTTAAGTACCGCCAACGGGTCGGCGGCGGCACGGGCGGCGTAGTACCAGCGCTCCAACGTCGAGACGCCGAAGCGGACGTCCAGGCCGGGGACCGGGTGGCGCCAGTCTTTGGCGGCCAGGGCCGCCAGTGCCGAATGCAATGCGCCGGCGGTGGGCGGCGCCGTTTAGTGGGTGTGAATCCCACCTGGGTAAACGTTAGCAACGAGCCCAGTATCCAGCTGGCCGGCTTGCAAGTCGCACACGGTTAATGTCAAAGATGATGTCCTTGTCGGCGTTGCGCTGGTAGTAGGTACCGAACAGGCTTTTGAGAATATCTTCGCGCTGCTCGTCTTCAAATGTCAGCGCCACCTCGGAGCCGGGGCTCACATCTGCATTGCCCCACTGACCAGCAGGGCAAGAACGAAGGTGTCAGGTCTTGCATTGATACGTGCAATTTCATTGGAAGTTGCAGTGCCAGATATGACTCTGTTTCTGCTAGACCAGACCAAGCGCCGGCGAAAAAACACCAGCAACAAGGCAAGCCAGGCGAACCATACGCGAATCGTGCAGACGCACGCCGGTCATTCATCGCGGTTGGGGCAGCAGGGTTTTCAAGTCGGCGATTTCCGTGCGCAATTCACGAATCTCGTTGTGCAGATCGGTTTCGATGTGTTCACGCGCCTGATCCACCACCGTGGCAGTATCGCGGTGCTCTTCCTCGCTGAAAGTCTGCATGGCGTTGACGATGATCGCGATGAACAGGTTCAGCATGGTGAAGGTGGCGATCAGGATGAACACGATGAAGAAGCCCCAGGCAAAGGGGAACTGTTCCATCACCGGCCGCGAGATGCCCATCGACCAGCTTTCCAGCGTCATGATCTGGAACAGCGTGTAGAACGAGCGGCCGAGATTGCCGAACCAGTCCGGGAAGGCGCTGGCGAACAGGTTGGTGGCGATCACCGCGAACACGTAATAGATCAGCAGCAGCACCATGCCGATCGAGGCCAGGCCGGGAATCGCGCCGAGCAGGGCGCCGACCACCCGGCGCATCGACGGCACGATGGTCAGGATGCGCAACACCCGCAGCACGCGCAACGCGCGCAGCACCGAGAACTGGCCGGTGGCTGGCGCCAGCGCGATGCCGACGACGAGGAAATCGAACACGCTCCAGGCATCGCGGAAGAAGTTCAGCCGATGCACATACAGCCGCAGCGCGATTTCGATGACGAACACCGCGAGGATGGATTTGTCGAGCAGATGGATGACATCGCCGAAGCGGGCCATCACCTCGGGCGAGGTTTCCAGGCCAAGAGTGACGGCGTTGATCAGGATCAGCGCCAAGATGCTGTGTTGCACCAGCGGGCGTTGGATGAAATTGGCCAGCATCTGGCGAAGCGGGGACATCGGCTGTTCGGGTTGAGTCGTGGTGTTCATGCTTGGATAAGAAGTCTAAAAATGGAAGAGAGAGAAAATGGGGCAAAAATTCGGCGATGCGTTTAGCTTGCCATAGCGCTTCCTGGTGGTTTGGAACTGAGTCGAAACAGAGAAGGAACAGAGAAGGAACAGAGAAGGAACAGGCGTGAATACGGCAAGACGCTTCATTGAGTGCGCGATAAGCAAGTTCGTTCACGATCATTCTCGATCAGCCTTGACTGGATAAGTGATGTCTTTCCATCGCGAATCGTATCTGCAAGCACTGGAATCAATACATGGCCGCGAGAGCGGGCTTTCCACCCAGGAGGCCGCCGACCGGCTGAAAGCGCATGGCCCGAATCTGCTGCCGCCCGCCAAGTGGCGCGGGCCGCTGCTGCGCTTTCTGCTGCAGTTCCACAATCCGCTGATCTACGTCCTGCTGACCGCCGCCGGGGTCACTTTCTGGTTGCAGGATTACGTCGATGCCGGGGTCATTCTTGGCGTCGTGGTGATCAACGCGGTGATCGGCTTCATTCAGGAGGGCAAGGCGGAACGGGCGCTGGAAGCCGTGCGCGCGATGCTGGCCAGCCATGCCATGGTGCTGCGCGATGGCGACCGGCACGAAATCGACGCCGCCGACCTGGTGCCGGGCGACATTGTGCTGCTCGAATCGGGTACGCGCGTGCCGGCGGATTTGCGCCTGCTGAAAGTGAAGAACCTGCGCATCGGCGAAGCCGCCTTGACCGGCGAATCGGTGCCGGTCGAGAAGACTATCGAGCCAGTCGCGGCCGCCACCTCGATCGGTGATCGCACCTGCATGGCTTATTCCGGCACCGTGGTCGGCTACGGCCAGTGTCGCGGCGTCGTCGTGGCGACTGGCGCGGCCACCGAAATCGGCCGCATCGGCACCGGCATCATGGCGCGCAAGCGGGCCATCATCCGGCGTCTGCCGGCGGTGGAGACGCTGGGTTCGGTTAGCGTGATCTGTTCCGACAAGACCGGTACGCTGACCCGCAACGAGATGACTGCCGTGCGCCTGCTGCTGGCCGGGCGCACGCTGGAGGTCAGCGGCGCCGGGTATGTGCCTGAAGGCGGCTTCCATCTGGACGGGCAGCCGATCGATCCGCGCCAGGATGTGGATCTGATGCGTCTGGCTCGCTGCGCGCTGTTATGCAACGACGCCCGCCTGCAGCATGACGAAGCGGCTGGCTGGACGTTGGTCGGCGATCCTACCGAGGGGGCGTTGCTGAGTTTGGCGCTGAAAGCCGGCTTTGATGCCGCCACGCAAATCGCCAACGCACCGCGCATCGACGAGATTCCGTTCGAATCCGAACATCGTTTCATGGCGACCTTGCACCATGACCATGCCGGCCAAGTCTTTGCCTTGCTCAAGGGTGCGCCGGAACAGGTGCTTTCGCTGTGTCTGCATGACAGCCACGGCAGTTCGCTCGATCACGCCGCCTGGCTGGCGCGCATGGAACAGGCCGCGGCCGCCGGGCAGCGCGTGCTGGCGCTGGCGGAATGCGAAATGTCGCCGGATGCGACGACACTGGCGATGACCGACATCACGCCTCGTTTTACGCTGCTCGGCCTGGTCGGGATGATCGATCCGCCGCGCCCGGAGGCGATCAAGGCGGTCGCTGATTGCCAGCGCGCCGGTATTCGCGTGGTGATGATCACCGGCGACCATGCGGTCACTGCCGCCGCCATCGGCCGCGAGTTGGGGATCAATGCCAGTTCGCCGTTGACCGGCGCGCTGATCGAGACGCTGGATGATCAGGCGCTGTCGCAGGGCATCGGTGAAACCGACGTCGTCGCGCGCGCCAGTCCGGAACACAAGTTGCGTCTGGTCGCCGCGTTGCAGGCGCAAGGGCGGCTGGAGGCGATGACTGGCGACGGCGTCAACGACGCGCCGGCGCTGAAAGCCGCCGACATCGGCGTCGCCATGGGCCAGCGCGGCACCGATGCGGCGAAGGAAGCGGCCGATCTGGTACTCACCGACGACAACTTCGCCAGCATCGCCGATGCCGTGCGCGAAGGCCGCGCGGTGTTCGACAACATCAAGAAATCCTGTTGTTCATCCTGCCTACCAACGGCGGCGAGGCCGGGGTGATTCTGCTGGCGGTCTTCGCCGGCCTGGCGATGCCGGTGACCGCCGGCCAGATCCTTTGGGTCAACATGGTCACCGCTGTCACTTTGGCGCTGGCGCCGGCATTCGAACCGGCCGAGGCCGGCACCATGCGGCGGCCGCCACGCTCGTCGAGCGAGCCGCTGATCACGCCGCTGCTGCTGGGGCGCATCATTTACGTCAGCCTGCTGATGGTCGGTGTCGCTTTCGCCGTGTTCGAATGGGAACTGGCGCGCGGCAGCAGCATCGACACGGCGCGAACCGCAGTGGTCAACATGCTGGTGCTGGGAGAACTGGTGTATTTGTTCAACGTGCGGCATTTCACCGCGCATGCTTTTACCTGGCAGACGCTCACCGGCAACTCGGCCGCGCTATGGGCCAGCATCATCCTGGTTGGCCTGCAAATCCTGTTCACCTACACTCCGCCGCTGCAACACCTGTTCCACACCACGCCGCTGGATTTCGCTTCCTGGCTGCTGATCCTGGCTCTGGCTCTGGCCATGGTCAAGTTTCTCGCAGTCGAAGCGGAGAAGTGGCTGTTGCGGCGTCTTGGCATTCACCGAATGTAACCACCTCTCGTAACCACCCCATGCATCCTCGACTGCGTCGATTCATCCCCACCCGTGAGCGTATCCATGAAAACCGCTGGTTGCGCTGGCTGGGACCGCATCTGCTGCATCCGCGCCTGTGGCATTTCAGCCGGCGTGGCGTCTCGGTCGGCGTCGGCCTCGGGGTCTTCTTCGGTCTGCTGATTCCGATCGCGCAGATTCCTTTTGCCGCCGGGGCGGCGGTGCTGATGCGCGCCAATGTACCGGCCGCTATCGGCAGCACGCTGGTGACCAACCCGGTCACCTTCGCCCCGATTTATGTGCTGGCGCACCATGTCGGCGCGCTGTTGCTGGGGGAACGCGGTGCACAAGCGCCGGATTTCAAGTCGCCCGTGCCGGCGGTGATCGAGCCGGAAGAGCCTTGGTGGAGAGAGGCCTGGAACGGCATCATTGCGCTGGGCCGGCCGTTGTTGCTGGGTTTGAGTCTGTTCGCGGTGGTCATTGGCAGCCTGACTTATGCGCTGATCATGCTGGGCTGGCGAATCAGAACCACTCTGGCGTGGAAACGCCGCAGGCGGAAGCTCACCGATGTCGCCTGAAGTTGACGCGCATGTCGCCCCCTTTGCCGAGATGGCGTTGCTGCTCGGCATCACCGCCGTCGCTGGCCTGATTGCGGTGCGCCTGCGCCAACCGGTGTTGATCGCCTACATCGCGGTCGGCATCCTGGTCGGACCGGCGGTATTCGGCCTGGTCCAGTCGCATGACCAGATCGACCTGCTGGCCCAGATTGGCGTTGCGGTGTTGCTGTTCCTGGTCGGCCTCAAACTCGATCTGCACCACGTCCGCCATATCGGCCCGGTTGCGCTGGCGACCGGCTTCGGGCAACTCGGCTTCACCATCGTGGTTGGCTTCCTGATCATCCTGGCGCTGGGCAGGGAGGTCATGGAGGCGCTGTATGTCGCGGTGGCGTTGACCTTCTCCAGCACCATCATCATTGTCAAACTGCTGTCCGACAAACGCGAGCTGGATTCCCTGCACGGCCGCATCGCCGTCGGTTTCCTGATCGTGCAGGACATCGCCGTGGTGCTGGCGATGATGGCGATGAGCGCAATGCGCGGCGCCGGCGACGCGGCGATATGGGATGTCGTCGGTTCGCTGCTGCTGCGCGTGGGGCTGGCGGCGCTGCTGATGTTCCTGTTGATGCGTTATGTTTTGCCCGGCGTGGTGCGCGCCATGGCGCGCTCGCAGGAATTGATGCTGATCTTCGCCATCGCCTGGGGCACCGGCCTCGCCGCGCTGGGGGAATGGGCCGGTTTCTCGAAGGAAGCGGGTGCCTTCATGGCCGGCTTCTCGCTGGCGTCGACGCCGTACCGCGAAGCCATTGGCGCCCGCCTGACCGGCATCCGCGATTTCCTGTTGCTGTTCTTCTTCATCGACCTCGGCGCCAAGCTGGATTTCTCCACCCTGGGCGAAGAAATCCTGCCGGCCGCGATCCTGTCGGCCTTCGTGCTGATCGGCAACCCGTTGATCGTGATGGCGATCATGGGTTACATGGGCTATCGCAAGCGGACCGGCTTCCTGGCCGGCCTGACGGTGGCGCAGATCAGCGAGTTTTCCATCGTCTTCGTCGCCATGGGCATCAGCCTCGGCCATGTCGGCGTGCAGGCGCTCGGGCTGACCACGCTGGTCGGCGTCACCACGATTGCGCTGTCGACCTACATGATCCTGTTTTCGCAGCAACTTTATGAACGGCTGGCGCCTTGGCTGGGCATCTTCGAACGCCGCTTGCCGCATCGTGAACTGGCGGTCGAACAGCAAGACCACTCGACCGGGAGGTCGGATATCGTGATTTTCGGGCTCGGTCGCTATGGCGAACGCTTGGCTCGGCGTTTGCAGGAAGCGGGCTTGTCGGTGCTGGGCGTGGAGTTCGACCCGGAACTGGTGCGCAGCCTGCGCGGCAAGGGCATGAATGTCAGCTTTGGCGATGGTCAGGACGCCGATTTTCTCGAAAGCCTGCCGCTCACCGGCGTGTCCTGGGCGGTCAGCACACTGCCCGATCTGGCTTCCAACCGCGCCCTGCTGCATGCGCTGAAGGTGCGCGGTTTCGCCGGCGAGGTTGCCTTCGTTGCGCGCGACGATATACAGGGCGCGCTGCTGAAGCAGGCCGGCGCGCCCACCGTGTTGTATCCGCTTCGTGATGCGGTGGATTTCACCGTCGAAAATCTGTCCGCGTTGATCAAACCCGAGAAGGAAGCGTCATGAAGCTGCGCAGCATCCTCGCCGCTACCGATCTGTCCGCGCCGGCACGGCATGCAGTGGCGCGCGCGTTCCGCATCGCTGCCGACAGCGGGGCGAAACTGGATTTGATGCATGTGATCAATCAGGGCGCGCTCGATGCGCTGCGGCAATTGCTTGGCTTGCAGGCGGCTGAGGTGGCAACGCGGCTGCTCGACGCGGCGCGCGAAACGCTGTCCAGTCTGGCCGCCGAACTGGGCCAGGCGCATGGCGTGTCAGCCGGGACGCAGCTGGTTTTCGGCCGGGTATTGAATGCCATCCTCGACCAAGCCGACGCGCGCGATGTCGATCTGCTGGTGATCGGCGCGCGTGGCGAGGACTATCTTGCCCGCCTGCTGCTCGGCGCTACCGCCGAGCGACTCCTGCGCCGCACGCTGCGTCCGTTGCTGGTGGTCAAACAGAGGGCGCATGAGGGTTATCGACGGGTGTTGCTGCCGCTCGACTTCTCGCCCTGGTCGCACACCGCGTTGAAACTGGCGCGCGCGGTGGCCCCGGCGGCCGAACTGGTGCTGATGCATGCCTTCGAAGCGCCGTTTGAAGCCAAACTCGAATTTGCCGGGGTCGAGGAGTCAACGCTGACCCTGTATCGCATTGCCGCCCGGCGGGAAGCCCTGGAACAGTTGCAGCTATTCGCCGCCGCCGCCGGATTGGGCGAGGCGAATGTCCGTTACCGGGTTCAGCACGGCGACGCTTCGCTCAGCATCCTGACCCTGGAACAGGAACTCGATTGTGATTTGATCGTGATGGGCAAGCATGGCCAGGGCGTGCTGGAAGAACTCTTGCTCGGCAGCGTCACCAAACACATCCTGGCCGAATCGAGCTGCGACGTGCTGGTGGCGAGCCATCCGCCAGCAAGTTCTACCGAATAACGCGCTTCCGTTTCAACCTGTTGGGACCGCGCTGTAGGAGCGTCCGCTTGCGGCGCGATCGTCATGGGATCGGCCCGCAAGCGGCGCCTCCTGCAGCTTTGCCGCCGCACCCGACAGTCAACTGAGGTTTCCATGTTCAATCGACTGCACGCTATCGGATGGTGTGCAGTGATGTGGTCCCCTGCAATTTACTCGGCCACTTTCATCTTCATCAGCGTGGATGTGTCCATCTCCTTGAGCTTGCCGAGGAACCAGCCGCCTTCGCCTACCCAGATCTTGAACAACGCCAGATTCTTTTGACGTTCGGCTTCGTCAGCCCCGAGGTTCTCGTACATGTTGCCGGGCTTGCGGTCCTTGGTGTTCGAGCCATCGTCGAGACGACGCATCAAAGCGCCGGTATCTGGCCAGCCGACAAACGCGATCAGGTTGAGGTAGGTATCCATGCGCGGACCTTGCGACAACTGCTTGTACTTTTCCTTGTTCTCGTCGAATTCGGCCAGAGAGGGCGCTGTCTCGCCATGGCAGACCATGCATTTTTGTTGCCAGAGCGGACGGATGTCGTTGCGATAGGTGACTTCGTCGGCAAAGGCGGTGGTACAGGCAAAGAGTGCAAGCAGGGTGAGGACAGGACGCATGGTTTATCTCCTGAAACAAGGGAATAACAGCTCAAATGGGTTCGATTTTAACGAAGTGAATGGATTGGTAACGAGCGATGACTCCTCACGTGCCAATCTCACCTGAGACGCCTGCCCTTCAGAAAGTAGAGTAGAAGGCAGGCCAAAATCATGACGATCAAGAAGACGGTCAAGTTCAAGAACGGCAAGACCCTGCACTACTATGCGCTTGTACTCACTCCCGGTATCGACTTCAATTTTGGCGGAGGAGTCGTTTACTCGCGGCTTCCGGCTCGGTTTTTGGAACGCCTATTAGCCCGCTCGATGAACCTTCAGCGTGTCGTCCGAGAGGCGGCAGGCAGTGACAGGCTGACGCGCAAGCCGCCCAGCGGTGATGCCGCCAGCGTCATCGGGCTGTCGTACAGGGTGGCCAGGTCGGCGACGATGGCCAGGCCGAGGCCGTTGCCGGGCGCTTGCTGGTCGGCCCGGACGCCGCGTTGCAGCACGGCTTGGCGCTGTTCGGCGGAGATGCCGACACCGTCGTCGTCGATCTGGATCACGAGTCGGTCCTGTTCCATGCGTGCTTCGATTTCAACCCGGTGGGCTGCCCATTTGCAGGCGTTGTCGAGCAGGTTGCCGAGCATTTCCTGCAGATCCTGCGCTTCTCCGCGAAACGACAGGTCTGAGGGCACCGGCTGAACCCGCAGTTCAAGGCCTCTTGCCGCATGAATATGCTGCATGGTCCGCACCAGGCCGTCGATGATCGGAGTGACGGGCGTTCGCGCGCCGGGCAGGCGTGCGGTGGCCGCAGCCTGCGCCCGCGCCAGATGGTAATCGACCTGCTTGCGGGCGTTGTCGACCTGCTGCAGAACCTGGCGGGCGAGTGGGTCATCCTTGCCGGCGGCGGCATTGGCCAGGACGCTCAACGGCGTTTTCAGCGCATGCGCGAGGTTGCCCGCCTGGGTGCGGGCGCGTGCGACGACTTCGGCGTTCTGTGCCAGCACGCGATTGAAATCCTCGACCAGCGGCATGATTTCCTTTGGAAACCCGCCTTCCAGGCGCAGCGCCTCGCCGTCGCGCACCAGAGAAAGCGCGGCTTGCAGCTTGCGCAGCGGCGCCAGGCCGACGAAAACCTGAACCAGCGCAGCCAGAGCCAGACCCAGACCGAGGATGCCAAACGCCAGCCAGAGTGCGGTGTTGAAGCGCTCGATTGGCTCGATCATCAGTTTCTCGTCTGCGGCAACCGCCAGACGCAGCGACACCCCGTCCAGTTGCACACTGCGTTCCTGCATGCCCAGCGTGGCGCGTTCCGGGCCGGCTACGCGGTGCTGGTGGAGGGTGCCGTCTGCCAGTGCATCCCGCGGAATCCGCAGCGTCTGATCCCACAAGGAACGGGAACGCAGCACGGCGGCGTTGGCTGGCGCAGCGTCGCTGGCGATGCGGTCGATCTGCCAATACAGGCCCGAGTAGGGTCGTTTCAGACGCGGGTCGCTCAAGGCTTGCGACAAGACGGGGTGACCGGCTGCGTCCAGCGCCAGATGCGCGGTCAACTGATCGAGATGGGTCCGCAGTTCGCTGTGAAACTGCACCATCACATGCTGGCGAAACAAACTGCTCAGCCCCCAACCGGCGGCGACGATCGAGGCGACGATCCAGAACAGCGTGCCGACCAGCAGGCGCAGGCGCAGCGAGGTCTGTGGCGTCGCTTTCAATTCGGACATGTGATGCGGTATCCGAGACCGCGCACGGTTTCGATGATGCCCGGCGGCAGTTTCTTGCGCAGTCGGGCGATGAATACCTCGACGGTATTCGAGTCGCGCTCGAAGTCCTGGGCGTAAATATGTTCGGTCAGCGTGCCGCGCGAGACCACTTCATCGGGGTGGTGCATCAGATAGGCCAACACGCGGTATTCATGACTGGTCAGCGTCAGGTTCAGGCCCGCCACGCTGGCGCGGCTGTGCCGCGTGTCCAGGGCCAGTGGCCCGCAACGCAGTTCGGCGCTGGCATGGCCGCCGGCGCGGCGGATCAGCGCACGCAGGCGAGCCAGCAGTTCTTCCATGTGGAAGGGTTTCGCCAGATAGTCGTCGGCGCCGGCGTCGATGCCGGCCACTTTCTCGTGCCAGCCTCCGCGCGCGGTCAGGATCAATACCGGCATCGCGCGGCCGCCTGCCCGCCATTTCTGCAATACCGTGATGCCATCCATTTGCGGCAGGCCAAGGTCGAGAATCACGGCGTCGTAGTCTTCGCTATCGCCCAGGAAATGCGCATCGAGACCGTTGTCCGCCGTATCCAGCGCATAGCCGGCGGTCCGCAGGGACTCGGCCAGTTGCGTGGTCAGTGTCGGCTCGTCTTCAACCAACAGGATGCGCATCAGCGGGGTTCTCCGTGGCGCGAGGCATTTTTCGTTTTGCTGCGCAGAAGGCTGCCGTCGCGGCCATCGAACTCCAGCTTCACCAGCGCGCCATCGCTGCGCAAGAGTTTGATTTCGTAGCGCCAGCGACCCTGTTCACGTTCCAGTTCGACTTCCATGATCTGGCCTGGATGCTGCCGCTCGATGCGCGTCAGCAGTGTCTGCAAAGGCAGGATTTCCCCCGCTTCCAACGCTTGCCGGGCACGGTCATGGTCCTGCCGATCGTCGGCAAGGTTCGGGCCGGCAAGGATCAGACCGGCGGCCAGAAAGACTCCATAAAACGTGATTCGCGGCATCGCGGCACTCACTCGAATATCAATATCGCGCTTTATAGCGCTTTCAAGCTGAACGCACGCTGAACACCAGGTTCAGCTTGCGTTCAGTGATCGACGCGCAGAGTGCGGTCCTCGCCACTGAAAAAGCAAGGAGGCCGCATGCGCCGATTCGATATCAAAACCCTGGGCGCTATTGCGCTGATCCTGTCCACGCCGGTTGCAGCCAGCCCGCGCGACGCACTGCTGACGCAGTACGCCGCCGCGGCCAAGGTTGCCATGCCGGCGCATAGCGGATTCTCCGCTGTGCGCGGCAAAACCCTGCACACCCGGTCATTCGCCGGCGGCAAGGCGGATACCCCCGCCTGCGTCAGTTGTCACGGCAACGATCCACGTGCGGCTGGCCGCACCCGCAGCGGGAAAGCCATTGAGGCGATGGCGGTCTCGGTGACGCCGACGCGTTACCTCGATCCGGCGAAAGTGGAAAAGTGGTTCCGCCGCAATTGCAACGAAGTGCTGGGTCGCCCCTGCACGGCGCAGGAAAAGGGCGACTGGCTGACTTACATGACCCAACTGTAACCCTTGAGGAGAACATCATGAATCTGCCCTATCGTCCGTTGGTGCTGGGTATTTCCGTACTCGCCTTTTCCGCTGCCGTGCTCGCCAGCGGCAATCATTACTACGCGCCGGTGACCGATCCGGTGGTGCGGGAGGAATGCGGCAGTTGCCATATGGCTTTTGCCCCGTCGATGCTGCCGGCCAGTTCATGGAAACGCATGATGGCCAATCTGGACAACCACTTCGGTGACGATGCCAGCGTCGATGCGCAGACCGCTGCACGGATCGGCCGCTATCTGGTTGCCAATGCCGCGGATACCGGCGGCCGCCAATACGCCGGAAAACTGCTGCGCGGCGTCGCGCTGGACAACGCGCCGCTGCGGATCACCGAGTTGCCCAAGTGGGTACGTGAACATCGTGAGGTATCCGCCCGGGAATGGCGCAACAAGGATGTGCGCAGCAAGGCCAATTGCGTGGCCTGCCATAGCGCGGCCGCGCGCGGCTATTACGACGATTGATCATAAATCAGGCAGTTTGCCGCGTCGTAGGAGCGTCCGTTTGCGGCGCGATCGTCGTGGGATCGGCCCGCAAGCGGAGCCTCCTGCAACTTTGCCGTCGCACCCGAGGGATGCATGGAGAAATCGTATGAAAAGACTGCTGACCGGGCTGATAGCCCTGATTACTCTGACCTGGGCATGGCATGCCGTCTCCGCCGGCGGCGGCAGTCCGGCATGGGTTGTGCGGCAGGAAGCGCTCTACCTGAGCGGCATGCTATCGATCGGCCTGATGTCTCTGTCCATGTTCCTGGCGGCACGACCGGTATGGGTCGAGCGGCCGCTGGGCGGTCTGGACCAGATGTATCGCACGCACAAATGGGCCGGCATTCTGGCGGTCGGCTTTGCTGCACTGCATTGGTTGATCGAGATGTCGGATGACCTTCTGAAGGCACTGATCGGCAGAGAGGGGCGCATCGCGAAGGTCAAGGACGGCGGCCTCCTGGAGTCGCTGCGCCATCTCGCCGAGGATATGGGCGAGTGGGCGATCTACGCCGTGCTGGCGATGTTGGCGCTGACACTTTGGCGGCGATTTCCCTACCGGCCCTGGCGATTCCTGCACCAGGCGATGCCGCTGCTCTATCTGATGCTGGCATTCCATGCGTTGTTGCTGGCGCCGGCTGCTTACTGGACACAGCCGCCGGGCTGGCTGCTTGCGTTGCTGCTGCTCGGCGGCGTCTATGGCAGCGTGGTTTCGCTGGCCGGGCGCATCGGCCGCGCCCGCCAGGTGCAGGGTTCGATCATTGCCGTTCAGAAAACCGCCGCCGATGTGGTTTCCGTGACTTGTCAGCTCGACCCGGGCTGGCGCGTTCATCGTCCCGGCCAGTTTGCCTTCGTTACGTTTGACCGTGGCGAAGGTGCGCATCCCTTCACGCTGGCCAGCGCGGATCACGGCGACCGCCAGGTGCGGTTCGAGATCAAGGCGCTGGGTGATTACACCGGCAATCTCGCCGATCGGTTGCGGACTGGGCAGAGCATCACGCTGGAAGGGCCGTATGGCCGTTTTGACTTCGCCCGGCATAACCCGAAGGCAAAGCAAATCTGGGTCGCCGGCGGCATCGGAATCACGCCTTTCCTGGCCTGGCTGGAGGCGTTCCAGGCCAACTCAGAAATAACGCCGCACGCCGATCTGCATTACTGCACGCGGGATCGAACACATGATCCCTATATGTCCCGCATTGAGACACTTTGCAAAAACCTGCCCGGCATTTGCTTGCAAGTCCACGGCTCCCGCCAAGGCGAAGTATTGAAATCAGCCACCCTGGTTGCCGGCATGGAATCGTCCGGACTCGCCGAAGTCTGGTTCTGTGGCCCGCAAGGGTTGGCGGATTCGCTGCACAACGGGCTGCGCAACCAAGGTCACAGCCGATTCATGTTTCATCAGGAAGCGTTTGCGCTACGCTGAACAGCGAAATAAGAAAAAAATCGAAATAAGGGACCGAAATAAGGGACCGAAATAAGGGACCGACCACGGTTTTTAGCTGTTGTTTGATCGGCGTGGAAGCCGTGGTCCCCTGTTTGCGGGTCTGCATGGCGGTGCTTCGGTCAGTCAAGCATGAGGGTGGATGGCAGAAGGCGTTATCGCTTTTCCGCCCTACGTTTAACCGCTCCCGCATGTCCAGCGTTGTGACACATGGCTGGCAGGCCGCCAGAGGGGCTTTGCACGCTATCCTATCGTCCGTTTTCGCTTCAGCCCTTTGCCCATGTCCGCCCCCGCCCCCAACCTCAGCCTCACCCGCGATACCTTCAACATCGCGCTGGCGATGGCTTTGCTCTGGACCTGGCGGCCGCGAACCGATGTCTGCAACCTGTTGCGCCAGCTCGATTTGAAGCGCAGCGATGGTCGCGCCTATGTGCATGACGACACCAAGCACGCCTATCAGGAACTGCGCGAGCAAGGTTTTCTGCTCGACCAAGCAAGCCGGAACGGTTATGTGCGTTTGCAGGACACACTCCGGATTCCGCTGTATCGCCATCTGCTTGAGCACTATCCCGGCGATACATTGCGCGCGGTGGTGTTCGAATTCGTCGGCTATAACCGCCAGCATTACAGCTATTACTGGCATGTGGACATGGTCGGAACGGTGGCCATGCTGCGGGTGGCTTTGCTGACGCAAATGTCGGCGGTCGAATACCAGAAGATCGAACAAGCCATTCAGCACAGTTCAGAAAATTGGGATGCCATCCTCCGTGAAGCTGTTTTCGAGCCTTTCGACCGCGACAGTTTCGAACGCATCGCGCCGGAGAAGGGGGCGGCGCTGTTGGCGCGCGCTGTCCTGTTAACAACCGAGGTCTGGCGATTGAACATGGTGGCGGAGTGCGATCTGGCGCAGAACCGCCTGGACGCCAACCCCGCCGCTCTGCCTGAAGAGTTGCGCCTCAACCTGGCCGAACTTTTCTTGCTGCGCGGCGATAGCGAGCGACTCGCGCGCGTCCTGAATGGCATCAGCAACGGCCCCGAGCAGGCGACACGCGCCGCGCTCCTCACACAACAGGGCCGCTACCCGGAAGCGCAAACGGCTTTCGAGGCGGCGATCAAACTGCGCCAACAGGAAATCGGCGCACGCAAACGCATTTTTCCGGAAGGCCTGATTTGGCTGTATCCGCTCGCCTTGATCGCGCAGGCAACGCCGAAACACCTGGAACTGGCGCGAAAATACTGTATTGGAGAAGCCGGCAAACGTGATCCGGGGGCATTCGAACCCTGGGGCATCTGGGTGCATGCCATCAGCGCGCGGCTGGGCGATGCGCCGGTAGATCGGGGTGCATTCCTGCTGGCCCAACTCGGCTACAAACCACAACCCGACTGGCACAACTTCTGGCGTTTATTGCTGGCCGCCTGGCTCGGCCCGGAGGTGCTGAACCTGGACGCCAAGGCCTTGAAGCAGGCCGAAGAACTGGCCGCAATCCTGCGCAGACACCTGCTGTTTTGCCGACTGGACTGGTTGGCCAGCCAGGTGGATGCGGCGCTGGAAGTGCTGCGTGGCAACGATCCACCGGCCGGTTTCTTCATCGCCGGCCAGGGCGAGCAGTGGCGCGACGTACTGGCCGCGCTGCAAGCCCTTGCCGGCGAAGGCGCGGAAACCGCCGCGCAAGCGGAATCGACGCGCATTCTCTGGGCACTGTCACTCGGCGAGGACGACAAGCTGAACGACATCCAGGCGTTCGAACAAAAGCGCGGCCTGCGTGGATGGAGCAAAGCCAAGCCGCTCGCTCTGGCCAAACTTGCCGGCAACGAACGCCTGCCGCCCTGGGATGCCAAGGTGGCGCTCGCCTTGAAGCAGGATCGCGTCTACAGCAAGCGCTACAACCTCGACCTGGCGGCCGCCATCGTCGCCTTGGTCGGCCATCCCGGCGTGGTGCTGGACAGCGAGCCGGAGCGTTGTGTGGAGCTGGTGGAAGGCAAACCCACGCTGGAAGTGGTGCGCGAGGGCGAGCACTTCCGCATGCGGGTCAGCCCGGCGC
Source organism: Burkholderiales bacterium (assembly GCA_038215555.1). Classification (GTDB taxonomy): domain Bacteria; phylum Pseudomonadota; class Gammaproteobacteria; order Burkholderiales; family Thiobacillaceae; genus PFJX01. Next base: position 17,600 of record JBBQQT010000047.1, read on the forward strand.
CGCACCCGGAAAACAGCTACTACCCTGAAACCGCCGAAGACCGCCGCGAAGCCGAAGCGCTGCGCCAGATCAGCGTGGTGCGGGAATCGCCGCAGCGGCTGCAGGTCATTCGCCTGACCACCGCGCAACGCCGCGCCGCGCAACTGGTATCCGGTCGCTTCGCCGTGCCGGCCGCCGCGCAAGCCGAGTTGAAGCAATCGCTGGAAGTGCTGGCGCGGCATTTCGAGGTGCATTCCGACAGCGCCCAGGCCACCCGCGAAGTCAACGCGGAAACTCGGCTGCACGCCGAACTCTCACCCGTCGGCGACGATTTGATGCTGCGTCTGGTGGTGGCGCCGCTTGGTTTGGAAGGCCCGCGCCTGCCACCAGCCAGCGGTCGCGGCCGGATCATGGCGGTGATCGGCAGCGAAACCGTGGGTGCCCAACGCGACCTCGATGCTGAACGCACGCATCTCGACGCCGTCCTCGACGCGCTGCCGTTTCTGGAAGACCCGGAGATTCAAGGCGGCTGCGAGTGGTTGGTGAGCGAACCCGAAGACGCGCTGGCGATGGTGGAAATTCTGCCGGCGCTCCTCGCTGTGGCGGTGGTGGAATGGCCCAAGGGCAAGGCGGTGCGCGTGGTTCGCATCGATGCCGCGCAAATGGGGCTGACGGTCAGCGCCGAGCGCGACTGGTTCCGCGTCGCCGGCGAAGCCAAACTGGACGACGGCCTGGTGCTGGCGTTCACCGCGTTGCTCGATGCCGCGCGCCAGAAGAGCCGCTTCATCCCGATGGGCAATGGCGTTTACGCAGCGCTGACGCAGCACTTGAAAGACCGCCTCGCCGACCTCGCCGCCGTCATCGAAATGGACAAACACGGCGCGCGCGTTCCGCAAATCGCCGCCACCTGGCTCGACGACGCGCTTGACGGCATGGAGGTGAAAAAGGACAAGGCATTCCGCGCCGCCATCGAACGCCTGCGCGCCGCACAGGACGAAACCCCGAAGCTGCCGAGCAGCCTGCAAGCCGAACTGCGCCCGTATCAGGAAGACGGCTATCAGTGGGCGATGCGCCTGGCCAGCGCCGGCCTCGGCGGCTGCCTGGCCGACGACATGGGCCTCGGCAAAACCCTGCAAGCGCTGGCCGTGCTGCTGGCACGCGGTGGCAAGGGCGCCGCGCTGGTCATCGCGCCGACCTCGGTCTGCGGCAACTGGCTGGCCGAAACCCAGCGTTTCGCCCCCAGCCTGAACGCGCAAATCTACGGCGAAGGTGACCGGGAGTCGCTGGTCAGCGAAGCCGGGCCGATGGATGTGGTGATCGTCTCCTACACGCTGGTGCTGCAAGCCAAAGAGCGTTTTGCCGGCCGCGTCTGGCACACCCTGATCGCCGACGAAGCGCAGGCCATCAAGAACGCCAGCGCCAAACGCTCGCAAGCCGTGTTCGATCTCGACGCCGACTTTCGCCTGGCATTGTCCGGCACGCCGGTGGAAAACCGCCTGGCCGAACTCTGGTCGATCATGCGTTTCGTCAACCCCGGCCTGCTCGGCTCGCTGTCGCGCTTCAACGAACGCTTCGCCACGCCGATCGAACGCAACCGCTCGCGCGAGGCGCAACACCTGCTGCGCCGGCTGATCGCACCTTTCGTGCTGCGCCGGACCAAATCGCAAGTGCTGCAAGAACTGCCGCCGCGCACCGAACTCAACCTGTTGATCGAACCCGAAACGCACGAAGCCGCGCACTACGAAGCCCTGCGCCGGCAAGCCCTGGCCGAAGCCGGCGCGGCCCTGGCCAGCGCCGCGCCGGGCGAAGCGCGGATGAACATCCTCGCCCAGCTCACCCGCTTGCGCCGCGCCGCCTGCGACCCGCGTCTGACCACCCCGGAAATCCAACTGCCCGGCGCCAAAGTGCTGGCCTTCGCGGAACTCGCTGCGGAACTCGCCGCCAACGGCCACAAAGCGCTGGTGTTCAGCCAGTTCGTCGACTTCCTCAGCCTGCTGCGCGCCCCCCTGGACGCCGCCGGCATCGCCTACCAATACCTCGACGGCGCCACCCCGGCGGCGGAACGCACCCGCCGCGTCGCCGCCTTCCAGGCCGGCGAAGGCGATCTGTTCCTGATCAGCCTGAAAGCCGGTGGCTTCGGCCTCAACCTCACCGCCGCCGACTACGTGGTCATTACCGACCCCTGGTGGAACCCCGCCGCCGAAGATCAAGCCATGGGCCGCGCCCACCGCATGGGCCAACTCCGCCCGGTCACGGTGTATCGCCTGGTCGGCAAAGGCACCATCGAAGAACGCATCGTCGACCTGCACCACGACAAACGCGCCCTCGCCGAAGGCGTGCTGTCCGGCGAAGAAACCAGCGTGCTGCCGTCAACCGATGATCTGATTGCGCTGATGCGAGGGTGAGCCTGCACAATCAGGTTGTGTTCAGTGCGGCGTATCCGGGTTGTGTCAGCGTGAAATTTTGAGGAGGTCAGCAGTCGGCCAACTGCTGCCGCACACCGTTTCTACAATGCCGCCATCTGAATGACCGCTGTACTTCGTAATTCGCCAGAAGGGCTATTCCGGCTTCTCGGCCTGACCAGCCGTTCACAGAAATCAGGAAACTGATGGCGAATGACCGCAATATGGAAACAGGCCGGACTCACGCGATCGGCCGACAATCATTCATAAAACCCGACGCGGCAAGCTGGCAGATTGCGCATACCTGCACGCCCGCAAAGAACCGACTGGCTCCCTTACCCTACCCGGTTTCAGCATTCCCGCCGCTGAAACCGGTAACGCGGCACCCGCTCATTCACCCCATTCAGCAGCCTCCCCGTCTCACTGATCAGCGTCACCGCGTGACCTGAGCGCAGCAGGGTCAGCAGGTAATCGCGGCGCACGATGTAGCCGAGGAAGTCGACGCCGTCGCTCACCAGTCGCAGGCGTTCACGGGCCGGGTTCAATTCCAGCAGCAAACGTTCGCGCAGAAAATCCGCGATGCGCGCCCGCCATTCGCGCAATTGCGCCGGGTCGGTGGCCAGCAGCACGAAATCATCGCAATAGCGCAGATACCAACGGCATTTCAAAGTGTGTTTGACGAACTGGTCCAGGCTGTTGAGGTAGACGTTGGCGAAAAATTGGCTGTTCAGGTTGCCGATGGGCAGATCCTTGTTCGGGCCGCAACTGAATAGCGATTTGTGCGGTGGCAACTTGGCATACAGGCTGGCATCGCCCTTCATCACAAAATCCTGCGTGCAATCGTGGAAAACCAGCAAGCGGGTCAGCCAGAGCGCGTCCGAGTCACTCATCTTCGCCGCCAGCATGTCGAACAGCACCGGCTTGTCGATGCTCATGAAGTAGTTGCGAATGTCCAGTTGCAGATACCAGGCTGGCTGCCCTCGGCACACTCGCCGGCCATGCTGGCGCGGCAATTCAGGCCCCTTTGCTCCGCTTTGGCGTTTGCCCCCGGCCGTCATCCCGGCGCAGGCCGCGATCCAGAAGCCCTGGATTCCCGCTTGCGCGGGAATGACGGGGTTGCGGGTGCAACGCTATCCACACTCTTGATCCAACCTTCGTTCTGTCTGGAAACCGAGACCACCCGCTCTACCGCATGCTGGTAAGCCTGAAAACTTTTGAATGCCTTGACCTCCTTGGCCAAACGCATCAACAGCAACACCCGTTCCAGCCCATCGCGCAGCCGGATCAGCTCCGGCAGACGCTCGCGCGACGAATTGGCGCGAATGACTTGCTCCACGACCAAACGGCTGGCATTGCGCAACTCGGTGCCCAGCGTGTACTTGTGATAGCGGGAGAATCCCGCCACCACGTTCTCGAAATGCACCGCCGCATCCAGCGCGGCCTTGTAAATCGGTAGATGTTCGTAGCGGGCCACGGCGAAAGCAAGTGTCAAAAAATCCGACAAAAAACCTGAAACCGCAGGGGGGGACCCCCCCCCCCACCCCCCCCCGCGCCGGGG
>JBBQQT010000048.1:0-21057 GCA_038215555.1 Burkholderiales bacterium
CGGAACAGAATTCCTGCGTGCTGACCAACAACTCATCCAGGCGGCCGCGGTAACGTGAGAGATCGAGCATGGGCGGGTCGTTCAGTTCGAGGCCATGCACCTCGTGGAAGCGCTGATAAGCGGAGTTGAGCAGTTGTTTGATGCCGCCACATTGCTGGTGCGCAAAATCGAATTCCGCGCCCATGCGCCGAATCAATAAATGCATGCCTTTGATCAGGCCGGCGGTGGTCCAACTGTCGTTGATCGCCATCATCGACTCTTCGATGATCTTGTCCATCCGGTCATCGTCGAGTCGGGCCAGCAGTTCCCAGCCCTGTTGCGCGACGACTTTGCGGGTGACCGAAAAGTTGCGCGTGGTTTCGTCGTAGAGCTGTTTGTCGTACAGCATCTTTTCCCGCATCTGGCCGACGATCTGTTGGTTCTTGCCGGACAAGGCTTGCAGGTCGAGCAGGTTCTGCCGTGCAGCCTGGATTCGGTTGTGCGCGGTTTCACGCGTTTCAGCCAGCAGCGGGCCGACTTCGCGCGCCATCGATTCGCGCATGATCTTTTCGCGCGACGGAATGATTTCCCGCGCCAGCATCACTTCCAGGCCCTGGATACCGGAACGCTTGAGCAGGTCGGCATCGCCGCGAATCTTGCCGACCAGCGCTTTTTGCGCGGAAATGGCCATGACGCTTGACGGCGCGATGTTGAGTTGGGTGGCGGTGGATTCGATCTGGCGCTGGATAGTGCGGCCGATTTCTTCTGGCGTCTTGAGGTCGTCCCACAGCATGTCGATCTTGTTCAGCACGGCATAGTGCTGGCCGGCATGGCGCGACACCCATTTGTTCCAGATCTCGAAATCGGACTGGGTCACCCCGGTGTCGGTCGCCAGCAAAAACAACAGCGCGTGCGCGTTCGGGATCGAGGAAATGGTCAATTCCGGCTCGACGCCCATCGCGTTGAGGCCCGGCGTATCGAGAATGGCGAGGCCGGATTCGAGCAGCGGATGCGGGTAGTTGATCATCGCGTAGCGCCAGGCCGGGATTTCAACTCGGTCCTGATCCTTCACCATGTAGCCGAGGTTGGGGTCGTTTTCATCCCACAAGCCGAGCGCGCGCGCTTCGACCTTGAATACCACCTTGGTTTCGGCCAGTTTGCGCATGGCATTGACCATCGCGCTCGGGTCGGAGACTTCAAGCTTGATCGTGCTCCATTCAACCGGATGCCGTTTCAGCGCGGTGATGCTGTCGTCGCGGAAGCGGGTTTCGATCGGCAACAGGCGGATATACGGTTCGGTATCGACGTCGTAGTAAATCTCGGTCGGACACATCGTGGTACGGCCGGCGTCGGAAGGCAGCAAGCGTTGTTTGAAATCGGAGAAGAACAGGGCGTTGATCAACTCTGTCTTGCCGCGGCTGAATTCGGCGACGAAGGCGACCATCAGGCGGTCATGCTTGAGCGTTTCGGTCAGATCAAACAGGCGCAGCAACTGTTCCGGCTCGGGGATGGCGTAGTGCTCCAGCCACTCTTTGTAAGCAGTGACAACCTTCACCAGCCTGTCACGCCGATTCTTGAACCGTGTGATGCCGCTTTCCAAACCGTAATTCATCCCATTTTCCCCATTAGCCGTTGTTCTGCTTCGTCTGCCTGGACTGCGACCCAAACCGTTTTTTGACGGGATTTCTCGCCGCGCAGGATTTTAACCGCCTTGCGGGTAACACCAAGTTTTGTTGCGATGAAATCGATCAAAGCCGCATTTGCCGCACCTTCAACCGGTCTCGCCTTGATCCTGATCTTGATTGCATCGCCATGCATGCCAGCAATTTCGCTGTTTGATGCGCCCGGCTGGATATGTACGTTCATTTCCGCGCCTGCATCGGCTGGCTTGATCCAGGCACTCACCAGACCAGGCCGCGGGCGTAGCGTTCAAGTCCAGCCACCGGTGCGATCAGCAGCAATTGAACCACGATCAATGCCGCCAGCGGTGACAAGTCGATACCGCCCATCGCCGGCACAATTTTCTGAAACGGTGCCAATATCGGTCGCGCCAAGGCATAAAAAACCGGCGCCAGCGGCGAGAACGGGTTGACCCAGCTCAGGATGGCCTGCAAGACAACGAAACCAATCAGCAAATACAGCACCAGCCTGAGCGAGGAAGCAAGCGCGAGCAGAAGAAAACCTGGAATGACCGAACTGTCGGCGACCGCAAACGGGTAACCCATGCTCCAGTGCACACTGAGCACCATCAACAATTCGGCGATGAAGAACGGCAGCAGGCTGGCCCAGTCGAGACCGAACAGGCCGGGCAACAGGCGGCGTAAAGGCTTCACCGCAAAATCGGTGACGCGCACGACAAACTGCGCGAACTGGTTGTGAAACGGTACTCGCGCCCATTGCATCCAGAAGCGCAGGAAAAAGGCGCAGGCGGCGAGATCGAACAGCGTGCGCAGCAGGAATTGGGCGGCGTCGCTGAACATCAATCTTTCTCGCCTGAATTGTTGTCGCCGTCTTTCCCCAGCAAGGCAGCCATTTCAACGGCGCGCTCGGCCGCGGCTCTTGCCGCCAGACCAATGGCATAAGCCACGCCGCCTTCTTCCAGCGCCAGAATGCCACGTTCCGTCGTGCCGCCTTTCGAGGTCACCCGGGCGCGTAAGTCGGCGGGTGAGGATTGATCCTTGATCGCCAACACGGCGCTGCCAAAAAATGTTTGTAGCGTCAACAGGCGCGCCGTTTCGGGCGACAGGCCAAGATCGATGCCGGCTTGTTCCAGCGCTTCGATAAAGAAAAAGACATAAGCCGGGCCACTGCCGGAAATCGCCGTCACCGCATCGATCTGCGCTTCCTCAGCAACCCATACCGTGCGACCGACCGCATCCAGAATGCGGCTGGCCTGTTCCTTTTGGGTTGCGGATACGCTCGGCAATGCAAACAGGCCGGCAATGCCGGCACCTACCAGCGCCGGGGCGTTCGGCATCGCGCGCACCACGGCTTGATGTCCACCCAGCCAGCGGGAAATATCGTTGGCACGCACGCCAGCGGCGATCGACAGCACAAGTTGTTCCGGTTTCAGTGCTGGCAAGGTGCGCAGCAGCTCGGCCAGCTGTTGCGGTTTGACTGCCAGGATGATCACTTCCGCGGTCGCTGCGGCGGTTAGCATGGCCACCGAGCTGGCATGTGTCGTCACACCGAATTCCTGTTCCAGCCAGGCACGTCGCTCGGCTCCGGTTTCAGCCACTTCGATCTCGGCCGCTGCAAATCCATTCTGCAGCATGCCGCCGATCATCGCCGCTGCCATATTGCCCCCGCCGATGAAAGCCAATTTCATGATGCTTGCTCCAGTTGGTTGATTTCGATTTTTTGCCGCGCACCAAAGATGGCGGTTCCCACCCTGACCATGCTGGCGCCTTCCATAATTGCCGCTTCCAGGTCATCTGACATCCCCATCGACAAGGTGTCGAGCGGGAGTCCGGCCGCCTGAACTGCATCCAGCAAAGCGGCAACCTGGCGAAAGCGGCTGCGTTGCGCTGGCAATGACAGGCCTGGTTCTGGAATCGCCATGAAGCCGCGCAATTGCAGATTCGGTAACGCCGCAATCGCCTGCGCCAGCGCCAATGCGGCATCCGGTTCGACGCCGCTTTTGCTGGCTTCGCCACTCACGTTGACTTGCAGGCAGACTTGCAACGGCGGCAAGCCAGACGGGCGTTGTTCAGACAGGCGCTGCGCGATCTTTTCTCGCGCCACGCTATGTACCCAGTCGAAATGGGTGGCGATCTGGCGCGTCTTGTTGCCCTGCAACGGGCCAATGAAATGCCATTCAATGGCAAGATTGGCCAGCTGCTCCAGCTTGGGTAGCGCTTCCTGGAGATAGCTCTCGCCAAAAACGCGCTGACCAGCCGCATACGCTTCCCGGATCGCTGCAACCGGGAATGTTTTGCTGACCGCCATCAGATGCGCGCAATTCTTTGCTCTGCCAGAGGTATGACAGGCAAAATCGATGCGCTTCTGACAGGCTTGTAAGGCGGCGGCGATTGCGCCCATAATGCCTCGCGCTCTCTCTTGAATAATCACGTAAGTCGGGGAATTGTAATGGAAATTTCCGAGCTTCTTGCCTTCTCGGTCAAGAACAAAGCTTCCGATCTGCACCTTTCTGCCGGCCTGCCGCCGATGATTCGGGTGCATGGCGATATCCGCCGTATCAATGTGCCGGCGTTGAACAATCAGGAAGTCCGCGCCATGGTGTACGACATCATGAGCGACTCCCAACGCAAGGTTTACGAAGCGCAACTGGAGATTGATTTTTCCTTCGAGTTGCGTGATGTGGCGCGCTTCCGGGTCAATGCGTTCAACCAGGAACGTGGTGCTGGCGCGGTATTCCGGACGATTCCCAGCGTGGTGCTGACACTGGAACAACTGGAAGCGCCGAAGATTTTCAAGGACATCGCCGATACGCCGCGCGGCATCGTGGTGGTCACCGGACCGACCGGTTCCGGTAAATCGACGACACTGGCGGCGATGGTCGATTACGTCAACGAGAAGGAATATGGCCACATTCTGACCATCGAAGACCCGATCGAATTCGTCCACAAGAGCAAGAAGTGTCTGGTCAACCAGCGCGAAGTCGGCCCGCATACGCATGGTTTTGCGGAAGCGTTGCGTTCCGCGCTGCGGGAAGACCCGGACGTCATTCTGGTTGGCGAAATGCGCGATCTGGAAACCATCCGCCTGGCGTTGACCGCCGCCGAAACCGGCCATCTGGTGTTCGGCACGCTGCACACCTCATCGGCGGCGAAGACGGTGGACCGGATCGTCGACGTGTTCCCGGCGGCGGAAAAGGAGATGGTGCGTTCAATGTTGTCCGAATCGTTGCGCTCGGTGATCTCGCAGACCCTGCTCAAGCGCAAGGACGGCACGGGTCGGGTGGCGGTGCATGAAATCATGCTGGGCACACCGGCGATCCGCAACCTGATCCGCGAGAACAAGGTGGCGCAGATGTATTCCTCGATCCAGACCGGCCAGTCGCTCGGCATGCAGACGCTGGATCAGGCAATGGTCGAACTGGTGAAGCGCAACGTCATCAACTCCGCCGATGCACGCGCAATTGCAGTGAACAAAGACATGTTCGCCTGAGCTGGAGTTGATGCCATGGAACATCTGAATCAAGTCTACGAATGGTTGCGTTTTATGGTGCTGCGCAATGCATCCGACCTTTTTCTCACGGCCGGCTTCCCGCCGGCAATCAAGTTGAATGGCAAGGTCAACCCGATCGCTAAACAATCGCTGACGCCGGCTGATAGCGCGATGTTCGCCAAGGTATTGATGAGCGAAAAGCAACAAGCCGAATTTGCCGCCACGCATGAAGCCAACTTCGCTATCTATCATGCCGATGTTGGACGTTTCCGGGTCAATGTGTTCATGCAGCAGGGGCGCACCGGCGTCGTGATGCGTCACATCAACACCACCATTCCGAAGCTGGAAGACCTGCATCTGCCGCCCGGACTGAAAGACATCACGATGATGCCGCGCGGTCTGGTCATCATTGTCGGCTCGACCGGCTCGGGCAAGTCGACCACCCTGGCGGCGATGATCGGCCATCGCAACCAGCATGCGCAGGATCACATCATCACGGTGGAAGATCCGATCGAATTCGTGCATGAACACGGTCAGTGCATCATTACCCAGCGCGAAATCGGCATGGATACGATGGATTGGGATGCGGCGCTGAAGAACACCCTGCGCCAGGCGCCGGATGTGATTCTGATTGGCGAGATTCGCGACCAGGAAACCATGCATTACGCCATGGCCTATGCCGAAACCGGTCACCTTTGTCTTTCCACCATCCACGCCAACAACGCGAATCAGGCGCTCGATCGGATTCTGAGTTTCTTCTCCCGCGAGCGTCGCGAACAGTTGCTGCTCGATCTGTCGCTCAATCTGCGCGCGATCATTTCGCAGCGGCTGGTGCCGCGTACCGACAAGAAAGGGCGGATTCCGGCGGTGGAAATTCTGCTCAATTCGCCGCTGATCAGCGACTTGATCATGAAAGGCAACCTGGATGAAATCAAGGACATCATGGCGCGCTCACGCGACATGGGTATGCAGACTTTCGATCAGTCGCTGTTCGACCTGCATAGCGTGGGTATCGTCAGCGCCGAGGATGCGCTGCGTAATGCCGATTCTTTCAACGATCTGCGCCTGAAGATCAAGCTGCATCTGAAAGAAGTCAACAAGGAAGGCCTGATGACAGGCCTCGATCACCTCAACATCGTCTGATCTGTTGTGCCGGTCAGCCAAGCCCGGCAAACAGATGCACTCAAGCTGACGCGTTACAGCGTCTTGTCGAGATAACTCCGCACCATCTGAAGCAACAATGCATCTTTGCCATTGAAGAAATGGTCCGCTTTCGGGGCCATCATCTGGGTCGATGCGGCATTCGCCTGCAAACCCTTGGCGCGCGCCTTGGCTGAAGTCAACACCTGCGGCAAATCGTTCTCGCCGTATAAATCCAGCACCGGAAATTTCAGCTTGCTGTAATCCAGTGCCGCCGGCGCGCCGATCGCGACCCATGCAGCCAGGTCGGTCTTCGGATTGCTTTGCAGGAAGTGAGCGGTCATTCGACTGCCCATGCTGTGCGTCGCCAGCACGATCTTCTGATAACCCTTGGCGCGCATGAAATCGACCGCGGTCTTGATCCGTTCGGCGGCTTCATCAAACGTGGGCGGGTAGGCATCGCCCTTGGCATCGGCCTTCAATACCGGCATCTGGATCGACAACGTGGCATAGCCATGCTCCGGCAAGCTCTGCCGCAACGGGCCAATCAGCCCCCAATCCGGATGCACACCCATGCCGTGAATCACGATCACGCCAACGCCCGGTTTGGCTTTCGCCGCATCGGCTTCGGTAAACAGGGTGAGGAATTTGTGGCCGCTGGGGATCTCCAGCCAGACCGTGTCACCCACCATCACCGAGGGCGCCACTTCTTCGGCCCAATTCTTTTCACGAGCGTAATCGGCAGCAAGCGCTGTAGTGGTGGAACCGAGCGCCAAAGTAAAAGCCATCAGTAAACAGCGTAAACGCATGTCAACTCCTTGATTAATTGAAGATAGGGATTCTCCAGTCATCCCGCCCACAAGCTATAGGCCATTCGTACAGCCAACACATAGAGCAGGCCGGCGAAAATTCGTTTCACCTGCTGTACCGGAAGACGGTGGGTTGCTTGCGCGCCGAATGGCGCAGTCAGCCAACTCCCCAGTGCAATCGCCAGCAGCGCCGGTAGATAGACAAAACCGATACTGGCGGAAGGCAAGCCGGATATCGCCAGCCCGGAAACCATGTAGCCAACGCTGCCGCCCAGCGCGATCGGCAGGCCAATTGCCGACGAGGTGCCGATCGCCTGCCGCAATCCGGCATTGCACCAGGTCAGAAACGGCACCGACAGCGTGCCGCCACCGATGCCGACCCAGCTCGAAATGACACCGATCAGCGTACCGGCCAGCGTCATCCCGGTGTTGCCTGGCATCTGGCGCGACGCCGGTGGCTTGAAGCCGAACAGCATTTGTGTCGCAGCGTAGAACAGGAACAGGGTAAAGAAGATTTTCAGCCCGGCGTCAGGCAGCTTGGCCGCCGCCAGCCCGCCGGCCAGGGTGCCGATCAGAATGCCGGGCAGAATGCGGCGCACGGTCAGCCAATCTACCGCGCCATGCGCGTGATGCGTGCGCAGGCTGGACAGCGAAGTCGGGATGATTACCGCCAGCGAAGTGGCCAGCGCGAGATGAATGTTGTACTCCGGCGTGAAACCTTGCTGCGCGAACGCCCAACTCAACGCCGGCACCATCAGCAGCCCGCCGCCGACGCCAAGCAGACCGGCCATGAAACCGGCGGCCAGGCCGAGGCCGAAATAGAAGGCGAGAAAAATGTCCACTCAACGTCGACTAAAACTGACGCCGGATGAAGTTCCACTCGTCCGGATCGACCGGCGTGATCGACAAGCGATTGCCCTTGGCCAGAATTCGCATCGTCGCCAATTCGGGCGCATCGCGCAGTTCAGACAGCGGGATCAAACGTGTCTTCTTGACGAACTTCACTTCCACGTTGAACCAGCGCGGGTTTTCGGCTGTGGCCTTGGGGTCGAAATACTTGCCATCGGCATCGAACTGCGTCGCATCCGGATAAGCCAGGGTGGCCACCTCGGCCAGGCCGGCGATGCCGGGTTCGGCGCAGGTCGAGTGATAGAACAGCACGCCATCGCCCACCTGCATCTGATCGCGCATGAAATTGCGCGCCTGATAGTTGCGCACGCCAAACCACGCCACGCGGCCATCGCGCGCCAGATCGTCGATGCTGTATTCGGAGGGTTCGGATTTCATTAACCAGTAACGCATATGGATTCCTAATTGATTTGCGCCGCGCCATAATCCGACTGAATTAGTCGGATATTGAAAGGACAGCCGCCATGAACGATCTCAGACTGGGCGCAATTGTCAGCGCCGTGCAGAAAAACTGCCATATCTCCGATGCCCAGTTTGCGTCGGACCTGACGCTGTGCACCTTTCTCCTCAAGATGCGCGAGCTGTACCGCTGGGAGAACGAGATTCCACTCACCGAGGAGATGCCGAAGAGCGAAGTCGGCGACTGGATGAACGAACGCGAGCGGTTCTGGGAAGTGGTCGAAGCCGCGCCTTACGAACCACTACCGCTCGCCACCGGCAGCATCGATCCGTTCGAAGTCGCGCTGGCGAACCGCGAGCTGGCGCCGCATGGGCTGGTTTATTCCGGTGGTTTCGGGCGCGCCTGCAAGCCGCATTTTTTCCTCGGCAGCCTGTTGCGCGAGGAAGTGCGAGAAGGTTTCAAGGTTTACGTCTCCGGCTGTGAATTCGCCCGCGATCTGGATGCGCCGCCGGGCATGATGCTGGATGACACCATCTTCGTGCGCACCGAGTCGTTGCAGCGCTGGTTGTGGGAAAAGTACGAGGAATGGAATTGGAATCATCGCAACCAGGCGATGACCCGCGCCGTGGCGCATTACGATTTCCGCGCTGATCCGGTGAAAGCGTTGCAAGCGATGACCGCGACCGAGACCGAATCGGTAATCCTGCACGAACTCGGCGAGGCACGCGTCGGCGCCGAACTCGGCGAGGACTGGTCGCAGATGCTGGCCAGCATAATGCGGTCGCGCGCCGAGATCATGGCGCGCGCGGTGCGCGATCTGTATGCCGATTGCCTGTCGACCTTGCCCGGCCTGTTGGTGCGCGACAACCCGGCCGCGATCCATTTCTACTTTGCCAATTTCACTGGCATGCGGCGCAAGCTGTTTCCCGAGCTGGGGGTGGCGTATCAGATCTGGCTGGATAGTGGGAACAGCACCGAACTGGGTCGCATCAGTGCCGCTGGATGCGAAAAGTGGCAGGCAAGCGCTGGCCGCATGATCGCGTTGTTCAAACAACACGGGGATGCCGTCGGGCCGATGATCGAAAAACTGTTCGATCAGCAGGAAGCCACGAGTTAGCAAAGTAATCGGTCTGGGCCGAAAGGCGAGTCGAAGAAACACGGTAGGGTGCGCACGGCGCACCCTGCAGAATCAAGCTTACGATGTGTTTCTGGAGAGCGGTCCGGGTTACACCCGCAACAACACCATTTTCAGCGGCGGTTGGCCGTCCGGGCTGGGGAAATCGCTTTCCGGCAGAATCCATTCGAATTCACGAATCTCGCGACCGGCCTTCACCGCGCTTCGGTGCAGTTGCGCCAGCCAGCTTTCGCGTTCGACTTCGGCGACGTTGTTGCAGCAGATCAGCGTGCCGCCTTCCGCCGTGCAAAGCAGCGCCGGTTTGAACAGCGCCGGGTAATCGTTGACCGTATCGACGACGCCGAACAGGCTTTTGGCGTAACGTGGCGGGTCGAGGAAGACCAGATCGAAGGCGTGTTTTTCCAGCTTCGGGAACGGCGGCAGGCTGCGGCCGCGCACGAACTTGGGTTGGCCGATGCCGGAATACTGGCGGGCGGCGGGAAAAAAATCGCTTTTGACGAAGCGCGGCCGCGTCGCCAATTCGTTCAGACGCGCATTTTCGCGGCCGATCGCCAGGCTGGATTCGGCAAAGTCGACATTCACTACCAGTCGTGCGCCGGCCTTGGCGGCGGCGACGCCGATGCCGCAGGTGTAGGCGAAGTAATTCAGCACGGATTTACCGGCCGCTTCCTGCATTACCCGACGGCGACCGGCGCGCATATCCAGAAACAACCATGGGTCTTGCCCGGCATGGCGCGCCTGGATGCGGTAGTTCACGCCGAGCTCCTGAAACTGGCGCGGTTGCGTGGCAGCGACCATTTCTTCCGCCGACAGCGGGTTGGCAATGCGCGAATTTGATTGGCTTCGGTCGTTGTAAACCAGGATCAGGCCGGGCATGACTTCGGTGAAGAACGTCTCCAGTGCATCGAGCTGCGCCGGCTCCAGCGGCCGATGAAAGCTCTGCGCGATCAGCAGTTCGCCGTATCGGTCGACGGTCAGGCCAGGCTCACCTTCAACGCTGCCGTGAAACAGGCGATAGGCGTTGGTGTGTTCGGCATGGCATTGATTGAGCAGCGCCTCGCGCGCGACAAAGGCGGCGGCAAGGTGCTCGACAAAGGGGACAACAGCGGGGGCAACAGCAGGGTCAATCAGTTCAGCAGACACGCAAACTCCAGAGTAATTCTTGAAAGTGGCCCGCGAGGGTACACCGGGAAACGCGATTTTCAACAGTAGGGTGCGCCATGCGCACCATTCCAAGTGAATCGGTGCGCATGGCGCACCCTACTGCCCGAAAACATTCGTCCATAATGCCTTTACCGCCTGGATTTCCTGGCCCAGGCCGCCGTGCTCGGCGCGCGCGTGTTCGCCGCCCTGCAATTTCATTGCGTGCTGCCGGCGGCGTAGTTCCCGATAGGCGTCGGCGGCGGCGAGTGCGATTTCCAGCGGCAGCAATCCGAGTTCGCCGGCGCGTTTGAGCAGCGCGATATTGCCGATGTTGGCCGTCATTTCCGGATGTTGCGCGGCATTCGCCAGCACCAGGTATTGCATCGCAAATTCAACATCGACGAGGCCGCCAGCATCGTGCTTGATGTCGAACAGACCGCTCTTGTTGGGATGCCCGTCATGCATCTTCTGGCGCATTTGCCTCACTTCGGCGCGCAGTTTTTCGCGCAGTTCGCTTGTATCGCGCGGCTGTTGCAGCACGTTGTCGCGGATTTCGCCAAAGCGTTCACCAACTGCCGAGTCGCCGCAGCAGAAGCGAGCGCGGGTCAACGCCTGATGTTCCCAGGTCCAGGCGTGGTGCAACTGATAATCCTCGAACGCTTCGACATTGCTGACCAGAAGGCCGGCGGCGCCATCCGGGCGCAGGCGCATATCGGTTTCGTACAGAATGCCGGCCGAGGTCAGCGTGCTCATCCAGGTGTTCAGGCGTTTGCCCAGCTTGGCGTAAACCTCCTGCGCGTCCGGGTGCGCATCGTCGTAGAGGAAAACAATATCCAGGTCGGAGGCATAGCCGAGTTCCTTGCCGCCCAGCTTGCCGTAGGCGATGACCGCGAAGGCGGGTTGCTCGCGATGCTTGCCGGCCAAGCTGGACCAGACCAGTTCCAGCGTCGCGCCGACCAGCAGATCGGCCAGATCGGAAAGGTGGTCGGACAGTTTTTCCAGCGTCCACAGGCCGCTCAGATCTTGCGCCAGCAGGCGGAAGGTTTCCGATTGCTTGAAATGGCGCAGTTGATCCATCTGGCGTTCCACATCGCCATCGAGCTGTTTCAGCCGCAGGTTCAATTCCTGCTGCGCGCGCGGCCAATCGGGTGGCGCCATCAGTTGGCGCGAATCGAGCAGTTCGTCGAGCAGATGCGGTTGCCGAGTCAGGTATTGCGCCGCCCATGGGCTGCTGCTGACGATGCGCGCAAGTTGCCGCAGCGATTGCGGGTATTCCTTCAGCAAGGCCAGATAAGGGCCGCGTCGGGCGATGGCTTCAAGCAGATCGAGGATGCGGGTGAGGGTGTCGGCGGCATTTGGAAAACCGGCGGCGACTTCGATCAGCGGCGGCAGCAGGCCATCCAGCATGGCTTTGTTGTTGGCCGGCAGGGCGGCATAACGGTTGCCCTCCCGCAGCGCGCGCAACTGGTTAAGTACCGTCGCCGGATCGCTGTAGCCGGCCAGTTGCAGGCGGTCTTGCGCTTCTGCTTCGGGTACATCGCACAATCCTGCCAGCGGATGGCCGGACTGGTCCTCCTGCGGCGCGCCGAATACCTGTTCAAACTGGCCGGAGACCTTGCGCCGCATCGGATCGAGTTTCGCCAGCATCGCCGTCCAGTCGGCGAAACCCATCGCTTCGGCAATACGCCGGCGATCTTCGTCGCCATTCGGCAGCATCTGTGTCTGCGCATCGTCGAGGTATTGCAAACGATGTTCCAGGTTGCGCAGGAAGACATAGGCGGCTTCTAGCTCCTTCGTCTGCTGTTCAGGAATCAGGCCATAGGCGGCGAGTTGATGCAGCAGCGTGCGGGTCGGCCGCATTTGCAACGAGGCTTGCTGGCCGCCTCGAATCAACTGGAACACCTGCGCAATGAATTCAATTTCGCGAATGCCGCCGGGGCCGAGCTTGATGTTGTCGGCCTTGTCCTTGCGCGCGACTTCACGGCGGATTTGCGCGTGCAATTCGCGCATCGAGCCAAACGCACCGAAATCGAGATATTTGCGGAACACGAACGGCTTGCGCAGCTTTTCCAGTTCTTCGATCCGTGCCGGCTCGCCAGTCAGCGCGCGGCCTTTGATCCAGGCGTAACGCTCCCACTCGCGCGCCTGGGTGTAAAAATAGTCTTCCAGCATGGCAAAGCTGGACACCAGCGGGCCGGAGTCGCCATACGGCCGCAGTCGCATGTCGACGCGGAAAACGTAGCCGTCGCCGGTCTTGTCGTCGATGGCGTTGATCAGCCGCTTGCCGAGACGGGTGAAGAACTCGAAGTTGTTGATCTTTCTTGGGCCAGTGGTCTCGCCGTCTTCCGGAAATACGAAGATCAGATCGATGTCGGATGATGCATTCAGTTCGCCGCCGCCCAGCTTGCCCATGCCGACCACAATCAGCTGCTGCGGTTGTCCGCTGCTGTCGATCGGCTCGCCGTGCACGCTGGCCAGGTCGCGATGATGGAAATCGAGCGCGCAGCGTACTGTCACTTCGGCCAGTTCGGTCAGCGTGCGGGTGACTTCGGCAAGATCGGCGAGGCCGTTCAGGTCACGCGTCATCACGCGGGCGAACACGCCTTCGCGCAAGCGGCGAAGTTTCCGTTTGAGGTCGTCCTCGCTGGCGATGCCATCAGCCAGGAAATCCAGCATTTCCAGGCGTGAAAACGGCCTGTCCAGGCTCTGGTCGAGCCAGTCGGCGAGTTCGGGGCGTGCATTGAGGCGACCGCTCAGCCAACGACTATGGGCAGCGGCGAGGGCAATCATTTCGGCATGTGAGGACATGGCTGCGGGAATTCAGCGAAGAAAGGCCGATTTTGCGGCTGAAACGGGGAATAGGTAAGCCAAATGGGTCTGTCACTCCGACCTGCACTCATCGTTCTCCGCTCAGGGAGGACTGATTTCGAGCCTGAAGCCGAGCACTTTCACGTTGTTCAGGGTCGCATCGCCACCGGGATGGCGAACCTATTGGTAAACCGGTTGCAGCGCGAACCAGTTGTTCATCTGAATACGATAGGTGACTTCCAGCGCTGATTCTGCCGCGACCGCCACGGTACCATTCGGAACCTGGGCCTGGCGGTACTTGTCGCCCAGTCGGCCATGGCTGAAGCCGATGCCGGCAATGTCGTCCTCACGCGAGGATAAGGGCGCGCGAAGACGCAAACCGAGATTGATGGCCTGGTCGATCGGCGTCGAGTCGCCATCCGTGCGACTCAAGCGGACAAATCCGGCGAGATGATGCACCGGACTGCCGGGTTCGCGGTACAGGGTTCTTTCGGCGAGCAGATAAGCCCCCTTGCTGCGGCGCTGGACCGGATTGCCGAGGCTGTCGAGATCGACGAGATCGTCAACCCGCTCGCTGTAGCCCCAAAGCTCGAAGGCATATTTTCCGAACGACTCGTACTTCTCGTGCAGACGAATGTCTTCCCCCTGCGTTCTCGGGCTGGAAGGATCGGTCGGTTCCATGAGGTGGCCGCGTTCCGGTGGCGTGAAACCGATCTCGGCGATGGCGAAAACGCCATCGCCGGCGTCGAAGCGGATATGCGTGCCATGCGGTTGCGCCGGATCGCCGGGCATACCGTCCAGCAGCGCGGCCATGGCATAACGGTCCCGCTCGGCGCCATTCCAGCGCGCGCGCAAGCCGAAGGCGGAGGTGTTGAAGATGGAAGGCCCGCGCGTCAAGGACAGGTCGGCCGGCGGTCCATAGGCCGGATGCAGGAACAGCCCGGCCGATTCCATGACCGAAAACTCGGAATCGATGGGATACAGGCCGGCCAGCCGGCTCAGGCGGTCGTCGAGATAATCGCGTTGCACCCAGGCATGGAAAAGCTTGGCGGTGTCGGTCGCGACCACGATCTTGGACAGGCCCATGATGCTGCCGGCGTGCTTGCCGTTCAGCTTGGCGCCGTGGTTGACGAGCGCATGCAGATAGGCGACGGTATTTTTCCACCCCCATAGCGCGTCGAGGTCGGCGCGCAACATCAAGTCCAGATTGCCTATGGCGCCGGAGTCGGCATCGCCGCCGCCCCGGCTGGCGAGCAGGTCCAGTTTGTAGACGGCGGACATGGTGACGGCGGGCGCCTGCGCTTCGCGCTCCGCCGTGGCGGCCGCGTCGCTCTGGCCGCCCTCGGATGACGCCGGTGGCGCCAGCAGGCAGGCAATGTAGAACAGCGGCGCCGCAAGAATCCGGGAATGGTTATGTGTCATGGCTGGAGTCCTCGCATCATGTTTCCTATGGTCAAGTGCTGCTTGAGTTCGGCATTGACTTTCTTCAGTTGCGAAAACAGGCTGTCGAAGCTGCCCGCCAGCGCTTTGCCCTGATCGTCGAAGCCGCTGCCGGGCTCCTTCATCACCGCGTTGCCGGCGGCCTGCCCCTGCTGGATATAAGTGTTGGCCATGCGAATGCCGGTCGCGTGGAACTTGCCCAGATTGGCGCGGATGGTCGCGACCAGATCGGCTTGCTCGGGCAGGGATAGCACGATGGCATCGAGTTGTTGATTGGCCAGGCTGAAGTGCTCGGCGGCCTCCTTGAGCGACTCCGCGTCCCCCACCGCGGAAGCGTCGGTCGCGAATTGCTGGACTTGAGCGACGTGATAGCGGAGCACCAGGGCCGCCTCAAAAGGTTCGGTATTGCGCTCGCGTTGTTCGATGCCGTCGCCGATCTGATCGAGCAGATACATGCTTTCCAGTACCAGCAAGGACATCAAGATGCCGATGAGGGCCACCAACGAATAAATCTGGCGTTTCAAACTCATGATGTGATCCGGATGGATGGCGGTAAAAACTAATCGGCCAACCAATCGGCCGTCAATTCCGGAACTTTAATTCTTGCCGATGCGGCGCCTCGAAATGGTCACGACATGGCTGGCGACAAGGCATTGTTGCGGTGCAAAATGCGAAACCGCCGGAAGTGGCCTAATTTCGCCGCTTCCATGCGGGAGGAACCCGTTGCATCTATCGACTAATGCCTATCCATTGTTCGTCTGAGGAGACGTCTGTCATGAGCACCAGCATTGAATCCGTTCTGCAAGAACACCGCGTCTTCAACCCCTCTCCGGAATTCGTGGCGCAAGCCAATGTTTCCGGCATGGAGGCATATAAAGCCCTGTGCGCCGAAGCTGAAGCCGATTACGAAGGGTATTGGGGCAAACTGGCACGCGAGAACGTGGTCTGGAAGCAACCTTTCACCACCGTTCTGGATGAATCGAACGCGCCGTTCTACAAGTGGTTTCCCGACGGCAAGCTGAACGTCTCCTGGAACTGCCTGGACAAGAACGTCGAAGCCGGCCTGGGCGACAAGGTTGCGATCATCTTCGAAGCCGACCAAGGCGAAGTCACCAAGGTGACCTACAAGGAACTGCTGGCGCGCACAGCCAAATTCGCCAATGCGCTGAAGAGCCTGGGCGTCAAGAAAGGCGACCGGGTTGTCATCTATCTGCCGATGTCGATCGAAGGCGTGGTCGCGATGCAGGCCTGCGCCCGCATCGGCGCCACCCACTCGGTGGTGTTCGGCGGCTTCTCCGCGCAATCGCTGCGCGACCGTATCGAGGATGCCGGCGCGGTGCTGATCATCACCGCCGACGAGCAATGTCGCGGCGGCAAGAACATTCCACTGAAACCTGCTGTCGATGAGGCGTTGACGCTGGGCGGCACCGACTCGATCCGGAATGTGATTGTCTACAAGCGCACCGGCGAGGTTGGCAACCCTGCGGCGACGATGGTCGAAGGCCGCGATCTCTGGTGGCATGACGTGGTGGCCGATCAAGCCGATGTCTGCGAACCGGAATGGGTCGATGCCGAGCATCCGCTGTTCCTGCTCTACACCTCCGGCTCCACCGGCAAACCCAAGGGCGTACAGCATTCCACCGGCGGCTATCTGCTGCATGCCATCCTGACCATGAAGTGGACCTTCGACCTGAAGCCGGACGACGTCTTCTGGTGTACCGCCGACATCGGCTGGGTCACCGGCCACACCTACATCACCTACGGCCCGCTGGCCTGCGGCGCTACCGAGATCGTGTTCGAGGGCGTGCCCACCTTCCCGAACGCAGGTCGCTTCTGGCAGATGATTCAGGAACACAAGGTCAACATCTTCTACACCGCGCCGACAGCGATCCGCTCCCTGATCAAGGCCGGCGAAGCCAACATGGAAGTTGCCCACCCGAAGAACTTCGATCTGACCAGCCTGCGCGTGCTTGGCTCGGTCGGCGAGCCGATCAACCCGGAAGCCTGGATGTGGTACCACGACAACATCGGCGGCGGCCGCTGCCCGGTGATGGATACCTTCTGGCAGACCGAAACCGGCGGCCACGTCATCACCCCGCTGCCCGGCGTCACCCCGCTGGTGCCGGGTTCCTGCACGCTGCCGTTCCCCGGCATCATGGTTTCCGTGGTGGACGAGCTCGGGCAAGACGTGGAGTGGGGCAAGGGCGGCTTCCTGGTGATCAAGCGTCCGTGGCCGTCGATGATCCGCACCATCTGGAACGACCCGGAACGGTTCAAGAAGAGCTACTTCCCGGAAGACCTGGGCGGCAAGCTCTACCTCGCCGGCGACGGCGCGGTGCGTGATGCCACCACCGGCTACTTCACCATCATGGGCCGCATCGACGATGTGCTGAACGTGTCCGGCCACCGCATGGGCACGATGGAAATCGAATCCGCGCTGGTATCGCATCCGCTGGTTGCCGAAGCCGCCGTGGTCGGCAAGCCGCACGACATCAAGGGCGAAGCCATCGTCGCCTATGTGGTGCTGAAACGCGCCCGCCCGGTCGGCGAGGAAGCCAAGCAGATCGTCAACGACCTGCGCAACCACGTCGGCCACGAAATCGGCCCAATCGCCAAACCGGACGAAATCCGCTTTGGCGACAACCTGCCGAAAACCCGCTCCGGCAAGATCATGCGCCGCCTGCTGCGCACGTTGGCCAAGGGCGAGGAAATCACCTCCGACATCTCGACTCTGGAAAACCCGCACATCCTGGAGCAGTTGAAGGAAGCGGTGAAGTAAGCTGTTCCAACCCAAAAAAATGAGCGGCCACGGCCGCTCATTTTGTTCCTGTTTTTGCTTTGCATTGTCCGGCCAGAGTCCGGCAAGAGGACTGTCTTGCCGGACAGTGCTGCAGCAGCTTAGCGGCCCAGTTCCTTGAGGTAGTCGCTACGGGCGCTGACCGCCGTATCGGAGAAGTCGGAGAACAGGCCATCCAAACCCAGGCGGAAGAACTGCAAGTATTCCTTCTTGGGGTCGCCCTGGTAATCGAAAGCCAGCCGCTTGGCTTCATTGCGGAAGGTCCAGGTATGCACCATCAATCCTAGTTTGTGGGCATCCGAGATGAGGCTGGTGGCGGGTTGTGAAGTGGTGTCGCCGTAATTCACGGTGCCATCGCCATTGAGATCTTTCATCAAGCCGGCGGCATCGTATTGGCCTTTGACCGGGACGATGTAGGGTTTCCACGGGCCGACGCCGTCTGCGTATTTCTTGATTTCCGCCAGCCCTGCCGGGGTCACCATCGAATCGAAATTCTCGGTCTTGCCGGCTCGGGTCCAGTCATAAGGCCGGTCAAACGGTGCGGCAAAAGTCACCTTGCCGGTTTTGAAGTCGTAGTCGTCGCCATCCACCAATTGCACCAGGCGAACCTGGGTCAGCGGCCGCAGGTATTGTAGATTGGAGACTTCGAAGGACTGGATGATGACCGGCGAGTCTTTCCTGGTGTAGCCGTATTCGCTAAGCATCGTGAGCAGGCGGTCTTCCAGTTTGAGGCCGGCATCCATGTGATAAGTGGGGTGCTTGGTTTCCGGATAAACCCCGATCACCCGCCCCACTTTGCCGCCTTCGCTCTTGGCCAGATCCAGCACTTCCCGAAATGTGGGGATCTGGTAGAGACCGTTATAAGCCTGGCTACGGTCGCTCAAGGGCTGTTTGGCGCGCAGGGTTTTTATTTCCGCCAGCGTGAAGTCGGTGGCGAACCAGCCGGTCTCATTGACGCCATCGACCTTGCGAGTGGTTTGCAGTGCGGCGAATTCAGGATGCTCGGCCACATCGGTGGTGGCGGTGATATTGGGCTCGTGGCGGGCGATCAGTTCGCCATCCTTGGTGGCGACCAGGTCGGGTTCAATGAAATCGGCGCCGTTCTGAATCGCGAGGCGATAGCCTTCAAGGGTGTGGTCGGGCAAATAGCCGGCAGAGCCACGATGGCCGATCACCAGGGGTTGTTTGCCGTCCAGGGTGGCGAAATCATCGGAATTATCATCCTGACAACCGGCCAGCATGGCGCTGCTGATGCCGATCAGCGCCAAAGCCAGTTTGTGGAAGGGAAATGCGGCGATTTTTTTCATGGAGAACTCCAAATCAAGTGGGAACCCCGTCAAGTTATGGCGCTTGTGTGTCTCCCTTGCGTTGATTTTGTGACGATCATGTTGCACAGCAACGGACAGCCTGCGGGCTGCATTTTTCTTGACCCCGCGCAAGCCGCAGCCCTTCATGAATTCCGGATCGGGTCGATAGTGAAATCATGTGGTCTATTCCACGGTTGGTTCTGGCTGTATCGGTAGTGGTTTCCCTGTTGCTGGTGGGCTGCACGTATCTTCTGCTTTCCGGATTCGGCGACAAGATGCTGCAGCAGTCCGCCGCGCAGCATATCCAATCCCTGTCCAAGGTGACCTACACCTCCATGTACCAGAAGAAGAATCAGGACTGAAGCGGGATCAGGTGGTGGCGTTCGCCGATAACGTCGCCCGTTCCGTGGTGGGCACGCCGATGAAGATCGAATTCCATCGGTCGGACGTGGTCAGCGCGCAGTTCGGTGCAATACGCCAGGACGCAGCCGATGAGCTGGTCGTCAACGCCTTGAAGACCGGTCTCGGCAAGGAAGCCGCCAACAGCGAGGGCATGCGTTTCATGCTGCCGAAGAGTGCCAACGGCGAGTACCTGGCCTGCCACACCCCGGCTAAAAAGGGCGATGTGCTGGGCGTCATCGATATTCGTGCCGGCTATGGCGAACTGATGGGCGATACCTGCATGCATCTGATGCTGGTGTTGCTGCTGCTCGCCCCGTTGTCGCTGGTCGCCGGATTCGTGGATTCCGTGTTGCTGGACAGCCGCGTCGACCGTTTTGTTCGGCAGTTGGATGCCGCCATCGAAAGATGGCCGCGCCAGGTCAGGCGACCGGTCAAGGGCTGACCTCGTCTGATCGGGCTATTGCGCGCCGCGCCTTGAACGATCAGGGAGGCGCACCGGGTTCCGCATGTTCGGCAGTCGACTTGGGCTGGGCATCGCGTGTTGGCGCCTTGTTCTGGTCGGTAGATTTCTGCTGTGCCCTCTTCGGCGCCTGTGTCGCGAGTTGAAGCGCTTGCCGAATCTGTTGCAAATCTTTTGTGCGCAGTCCTTCAACCAGAGCGCGTGACGCGTTACGGCGCAGTTCGGCGTAGGCGCGCAAGGATTGCAGGGCGGCGGCGGACGGCGCCGCCGCGTCGAGATGCAGTTTGCTCAACTGTTCAAAGCTCTGCGTATAAGGGCTGCTGACCTCGTTTTCGATCCGCCCGGCGAGTTCATCAAAACTCGCTTCCTGCTGGCGCGCGTGGTTGAGGATGGCGCCCCAGCGCGCGCTGATACGGGCGTCTTCATAAAGAAATTCATTGATTTCGCCACGCGCCAGGATTTCCTCGCTCCAGCGATATTTCGCCGCCGGGATATTGCCGATCAGCAAGGCCGCGCCGGTCATCAATGCGCCGGCCGCAAGCCAGCGTCCGCGTCCGGCATGCTGGGCCGGGTCGAGTGGACGGATCAGCGCGGCGCCAGCCAGAATGCCGCCAATCAGGCCGCCGATATGGGCGGCGTTGTCGATGCCGGTGATTTGCAGCCCGAGCACGAGGGTGACGATGGAAAACCCGACCGCGCCCCAGAACAGCCATTTGAATTCAGACGCATTGAGGCGGCCGCGTTCGCGCCAGAGGAACACCATCAGCGCGCCATAGACGCCGAAGATCGCACCCGACGCACCGCCGGAAACGGCACGGTCGCCCTGCGCGATGAGCGACAACAGATTGCCGATCAGACCGCTGCAAAAGTAGATCAGCACAAACCGCGCCGGTCCGTACATGCGTTCCACCAGGCGGCCGCCGTCCCACAGCGAGAGCATGTTGATCGCCAGATGGAAAAGGCCGAAATGGAGAAACAGTGCGCTGCCCAATCGCCACCATTCGCCGTCCTTGGTGGCCGGGCCGAAGTTGGCGCCCCAGGCCAGTTGTACGTTGTTGTTGCTGTGCCAGAGTCCGGCGCCGAAACCGAGCATGATGACGAAAACGGCTGCGTTGGCCGCAATCAACCACAGCGTCACGGGCACCCGGGGGACGCGGTTCTGGAGTTGGTCGATCAGTGGTTGCGGAGGCGAGGACAC
>JBBQQT010000049.1:0-21044 GCA_038215555.1 Burkholderiales bacterium
TCTTTCCCCTTGAACCAGCGGCCGTGCTGCGGCACCAGCATGTCGATATCCATTTCGCGCACCATGTTGACCCAGAAGCGAGCAACCTTGTTGGACACCATGTAGCGGCGATGGAAACCATCCATGTAGCGGAAGTGGGCGCTGAACTCGGCTTTGGTGGTGATCGGCTCGACGATCTTGTCGTGGTGTACCAGCGAGGCGCCCATGTCGCCGCTGAAGAGAATCTTCGCCTTGCTGTCGTAAAACTGGAAATTGCCTTCGGCATGCAGGAAATGCGCCGGCACCGCAACGATGCGGGTATCGCGCATCGGAATCACCCTGCCCTGGTCGGGAATGCCGACCATCCGGCCAGCGGTCCGGTTGCCGGTGCAGAAATGCGGCACGAAGCGCTCCCACAGTGCAGAAACGTAAAGCGTGCAATCGGTCGCCGAAAGCCACTTGTTGAGCGAAGCGACAATGTCCGGATCCTGGTGCGAGGCAAAGATGTACTTCAGGTTCTTGAACGGGAAAAAATGCTGCATCGCCATGATCAGCGCGTTGTAGGTCATGTTGCCGGCCGGGTCGATCAGCGCGCCTTCGCCATCCGAGACAATGAGAAACTGATTCGCCTGCACCGCATCGCTGCCGGTGTCATCCACCAGATCGTTGAACATCAGGCAAATGTGCTTGCCGTCGTTGAAGAGTTCGATCGCCATTTTTCAATCTCCCAATAACAAGTCTCAATGTGCATGCATCCATTCATGTGCGATGCTGCCCGCCGCCCAGACGGTCAGGATGCCCAAGCCAATCAGCAAGGCTTGCTGGCCGGTATGAATCAATTCCACCCGCTTGTGCAGGCCGGGAATCAGATCGGCCACCGCCACGTAAATCATGCCCGAGGCGGCAATTGCCAGCATGTAGGGCAAGATCCATTGCATCGGTGCGAGCAGGAAATAACCCAGCACGGCGCCCACCATCATCGCCAGGCTGGACAGCAGATTGAGCAACAACGCCTGTCGCTTGGTGTAACCGGAATGCAGCAGAATCAGGAAATCGCCGAGTTCTTGCGGCACTTCATGGGCAGCGATGGCAAAGGCGGTCACGACGCCAAGTTTGAAATCGACCAGGAAGGCGGCGGCGATCATCACGCCATCGACGAAGTTGTGCACGGTGTCGCCGACCGTGATCATCAAGCCGGAACGGCCATGGTCATGTTGGAGGTTGCCTGTGTGCGCATGCTGGTGATCAGATTGCGGCGGTGCGAACGCCTCTGCGCCGTGCGCCTCGCAGTGCGCGGTATGGCAATGCCGCCAGAGCACCAGTTTTTCCAGGATAAAGAAACCCATGATGCCAGCCAGCACTGTCGCGCTCAGCGCTTGCAGGCTGCCCGCCTCTTCCAGCGCGTGCGGCAGGATTTCCAGAAACGCCGCGCCGAGCAGCGCGCCGATGGCATAACTCACCATCACCGGCACCCATTCCACCTTCATTCGCATCGCCACGCTCGCCAACAGGACAGACAAAACGCCACCGGCAGCGCTGGCAAGAAGGATTGCGACAAACAGGCTCATTGAAATGCCAAGCGAGGAAAAGAGCGCGATTCTAGCTGTTGCAGGGATGCAGCGGCTTATTCACGCCAGATCACACTGGCCATGCGGCCGGTCTTCGCCTCGCGGCGATAGGAGAAAAAGCAATCGGCATCGCCGAATGTGCAAAGTCCGCCACCATAAACCCGTTCGACCCCGACCTGCGCGAGACGGATGCGCGCCAGCGCGTAGATATCGGCCAGCCATTTGCGCGGTGCGCCATCCAGCGTACCGGGCAGCGCCGGACGAAACGCAATCGCAGTCAGCGCATGCTGGGAGACAAAGTTCTCGCGCACTTCCTCGCCCACCTCGAAAGCCTCCGGCCCGATCGCGGCGCCCATCCAGGCCAGGATGCGATCCGGCGGCAGCCGCATCGAGCGCACCGTGGCTTCCAGCACACCCGCCGCCAGACCGCGCCAGCCGGCATGCGCAGCGGCAACCACGCTGCCGTCTTCGTCACAGAACAACACCGGCAGACAATCGGCAGTCAGGATGGCGCGAACCGCGTTGGGCTCGAACGCCACGCTGGCATCGGCGGTGGGTACTTCGCCGCCATCGGTGCCAACCACATCACTTATCACATCGCAGCCATGAACCTGGTTCAACCAAAATGGCTCTGCCGGCAGCGATTGCCTTAACCGGCGACGGTTTTCCGCCACGGCGGCCGGGTCGTCGCCGACATGGTTGGCCGGGTTGAAGCTGGCAAAAGGCGGCAGGCTGACGCCACCGGCGCGGGTGGTCATAAAGGCATGCACGTTAGCCGGCGCCGGCCAGTCGGGAATGATCCAGTCAGGCTGCATGGTTTTGCTCCAGGGTGGTCAGGAGATCGGCGAAATCCTGCGGTGGCGGCGCTTCCCATTGCATGGCTTCGCCGGTTATCGGATGCACCAGACCGAGCCGGACCGCATGCAGGGCCTGGCGATGGAAAGTCGGCAAAACTGGCGGCTGATTCTTGCCGCGAGTGTTCTTGTCAAAATAAACGGTATCGCCCAGCAGTGGATGGCCCAGATGCGTCAGATGCACCCGAATCTGATGCGTGCGTCCGGTGGCCAGACGGCATTCAACCCAGGCTGCGCGTGGATACTGCTTGAGCACTTTCCAGTAAGTCAGCGCGGATTTGCTGACAGACGAGTCCTTGTCATGCACCGCCATCTTGACCCGTTGCGTCGGGTGGCGGCCGATCGGCGCGTCGATAGAACCTTCAGCGCGGGTCAATACGCCGAGTGCTACCGCCCAGTAAATCCGCTTCACCGTGTGCGCTTGCAAGTCGCGCACCAGTTGCGTCTGCGCTTCCAGGGTCTTCGCCACCACCATCAGGCCGGAAGTGTCCTTGTCCAGTCGATGCACGATGCCGGCGCGCGGAATGGTGTTGGCCTGCGGCAGGTAATGCAGCAAGGCATTCAGCAAAGTGCCCTGCCAGTTGCCGGCGCCCGGATGCGTCACCAGGCCGGCGGGCTTGTCGATGACCAGAATCGCATCATCTTCATAGACGATGTTCAAGTCGATATCTTCCGGCTGGTAGGCATTGTCCTCCGGCAGCGCTTCCGGCGTCACCTGCACGCTTTCGCCGCCCCAGACCTTCTGTTTCTGACTCGCCACGGCTCCGCCAAGCAGGATATGGCCGGACTCGATCCAGCTTTGCAGACGACTGCGGGAGAACTCGGGCAGCAGTTCAGCCAGGCTCGAATCAAGACGTTTGCCGGCATGTTCCGGGGGAATGGTGAGTTGGTGTGGATCAGTCATGAGTGGAATGGATGGAGAAACGTGCGAAGAAACGCGCAGGGCGGGCGGGTAGGTATAATCCGGCGCTCTTTTTGGGGACCAAGATGCGGCGAATTCTAGCTTTCCTGATGGCGATGAGCCTGATTACCGGTTGCGGTCTGCTGCCGGAGCAGATTGACGATACCAAGAGCTGGTCGGCATCCAAGCTGTATTACTCGGCCAAGGAATCGTTGGCCGATGGCAATTACGCCCAGGCAATCAAGTTGTTCGAAACACTTGAAGCGCGCTATCCCTATGGCGCCTTCGCCCAGCAAGCACAACTGGAAGTGGCCTACGCCTATTACAAAGACAGCGAGCCGGCATCGGCCGTTGCCGCCTGCGAGCGCTTCATCAAACTGCACCCGAATCACCCCAACGTCGATTACGCCTATTACCTGCGCGGCCTGGCGAACTTCGTCGAAGACCAGAGCCTGTTTGCCCGTTTCGGCGACCAGGATATGAGCGACCGCGATCCGAAAGCAGCGCGTGAAGCATTCGACGCCTTCCGGCAACTGACAACCCGCTTCCCGGACAGCAAATATGCCGCCGATGCCGTCGCCCGGATGAATTACCTGGTCAACAACATGGCCGCCAATGAGGCCCATGTTGCGCGCTATTACTACAAGCGTGGCGCCTACGTCGCCGCCGCCAATCGCGGCAAATATGTGCTGGAGAATTACCGGCAAGCCCCGGCGTTGGAAGAAGCTGTTGCGTTGATGGCCCGCAGCTACGACAAACTCGGCATGAACGATCTGCGCGACGACGCGATGAAGGTGCTCAAGCACAACTTCCCGAACAGCCCTTATTTGACCAGTGAAGGTCGGCTGCCCGAGAAAACCTGGTGGAAGTTCTGGTAAGCGTCGCACTGCCGTAGGCTGGAGAAGCCATGGTCGCCCACGCCCTCACCCTCGCTCCCAATGATGCCGAATCCTGGCTCGCCAGCCTGGAAGACCGCTATCCGGAAGATCAGCACCTGTTATTGAAGCTGGCGTTGGAAACGCTGTCGAACGAAGGCAGCGAGACCTTGGTGGATTCGGGGGAATCTTTACTTCTGCACGCTTTGGGCACCGCAGCGATTCTCGCGGCGATGCGCTTCGATGTGGAAACAGTCGCTGCCGCCCTGCTCTGCGGCCTGCCGGAAAAGTCACTCCAGCATGATTTTCTGCTGAAGCAATTCGGCCCGCATTTGACCGCGCTGATCGAAGGTGCCACGAAGTTGTCGCGCATGGATCATCTGTTCACCGCGCTGAATGCCGAAGGCGGCCAGAGCGAGGCGCTTCGCCAGATGTTGCTGGCGATGGCAGACGATATCCGGGTGGTATTCATCAAGCTGGCGGAACGCACTCAAGCCCTGCGTGAAGCGGCCAGTGTCAGCCTCCCGGAAGACGAGGCGCGACGGCGCAAAATCGCGAACGAAGTACGCGAACTGTATGCCCCGCTGGCCAACCGGCTGGGGGTCTGGCAGCTCAAGTGGGAACTGGAAGACCTGTCCTGTCGCTACCTGGAGCCGGAAACTTACCGCCAGATCGCCAAGCAGCTGGATGAACGTCGGCTCGACCGCGAGTGGTACATCGAACAGGTATTGAAGCATCTCAACGAAACCCTGGCCGCCGCCGGCATCCATGGCGCATCGGTCACCGGCAGGCCGAAGCATATCGCCAGCATTCTGGCCAAGATGGGCAAGAAACGGCTTTCCTTCGACGAGGTTTACGACGTCCGTGCGGTGCGAGTTCTGGTGCCGGAAGTGAAAGATTGCTTCCATGTCCTGGGCATCGTGCACAGCCTGTGGCAACCGATTCCGGGTCAGTTCGACGACTACATCTCGCGCCCGAAAGGCAACGGCTACAAGAGTTTGCATACCGCCGTGGTTGGCCCGGAAAACAAGGCGCTGGAAGTCCAGATCCGCACCTTCGACATGCACCAGGAAGCCGAGATGGGGGTTGCCGCGCACTGGCGCTACAAAGAGGGCGGCAGCAGTCAAAGCAATGTCGGCCAGAACAGCGTGCAGGACAAGATTTCCTGGCTGCGCCAACTTCTTGCCTGGAAACAGGAACTGGCCGACAGCCACGAACTGGCGCAACACTTCCGGAATGAACTGTTTCAGGACGAAGTCTTCGTTCTCAGCCCGCAAGGCAAGGTGGTCGCCCTGCCCAGCGGTGCCACGCCGCTCGATTTCGCCTACGCGGTTCATACGGAATTGGGCCATCGTTGCCGGGGCGCCAAAGTCAATGGCTCGTTGGTACCGCTCGACCGCCAACTGGCCACCGGTCAGCGCATCGAAATCCTCACCGTCAAACAGGGCGGCCCCAGCCGAGACTGGCTGAATCCGCATCTTGGCGTACTCAAGACGCACCGCGCCCGCAGCAAAGTGCGGCAATGGTTCAAGCAACAGGATCACGACTCGCATGTGCAGCAAGGCCGCGAACTGCTCGACCGCGAGCTGCATCGTTTCAACCTGATCAACGTCAATCTCGACAAACTCGCCAGCCGCCTCAAGTTCCCTACCCTGGACGAACTCTGCGCCGCCATCGGACGCGGCGATGTCGGATCAGGCCAACTCGATCGCGCCTTGCAGGATGAATTCGTCCCGGTACAAGAAAAACCGCTGGTCAGCGCCTCCAAACGCAAAGGCGGCAAAAGCGATGCCGATGGCGTACTGATCGAAGGCGAACCCGGCCTGCTCACGCAAATGGCCGGCTGCTGCAAACCGGCCCCGCCCGACCCCATCGTCGGCTACACCACGCAAGGCCACGGCGTCACCATCCATCGCACCGACTGCCCGGTGATTCAGCATCTGCCGGAAGATCGCAAAGTCCGCTTGCTGAAAGCCGGCTGGGGCGGCCAGGACAACCAGGTCTTCGCGGTCGATATCGAGCTCACCGCGCACGATCGCCCCGGCTTGCTCAAGGATGTCGGCGAAATCCTGTCGCAGGAAAAAATCAATGTCGTCCGCGTAAACACCCTTTCACAGCAAGACCAAGCGCGAATGGAGTTCACCCTCGAAGTGAAAAACATCAACCAACTCACCCGATTCCTCGCCCGCGCCGGCCATATTCAGGGTGTGCACACCGCGCGTCGCAAGTAGTACCCTTACGTTCTTGACTGCATAGTCAGACCACAAATCTTCTGGATGGGAGCGGACCATGAAACGCAAATCGATTGCCCTGGCCTTGATTCTGGCAGCCGCCGCAACAATCACCGGCCCCGTGCGGGCGCAATCCTCCTACTCGATGCAGAGCGACAACCGCATTGTCATCAACGTCAGCCAGGCCGAAAAAAATCACGTTCTGTCCGAAATGCGTGAATTTTTGCACGGCTTCCACAGCATCAACATCGCGATGGCGCGGCAGGACATGAAAGCCCTCGGCATCACTGCGCGACCCCTGGGAGCCCTTCTCGATCGCTTGCCGGTGAAACTGAAAGAACGTCTGCCGGAAGAATTCACCCAATTGGCCATCGCAATGAATGAAGCATTCCAGAATCTCGCGCGCGATGCGGAAAGCAACGGCGATATGCGCAAAGCGCACGAAAACCTGGCAGAAGTCATGACCTACTGCTCAGGTTGCCACGACACCTATCGCTTCAATGTCGCGCCGGTTAAGGCGCGCAAGTAGGTTGGTGGGGATACGGACTTCTAGCAGTCTGTCGGATTTGAAATACCCGAACCACCCAGAATCCCGCCCGGAACAGGGTTTGCACAATCATTAGGCACTTTTTCCATCAACCCGCGAGATCACGCTCCTCCGCACTTTCATGTCACGCTCAACGATGGACGTGAAGACTGGGTCGCTATCGCCACGTTGGAAATCTTGCATGGCAAGGTGGCCGCACGCTGGATTGCCGATGTGCTGACCTGGGCCAGAACCCATCAGGCCATGCTGGCCGAGAAATTCGAGGAACTACAGCAATGAGCAGAGACCATTTTCAACTGATCAACGTGATGGCCCTGCCGGATACCCGGCTGCGCCTGAGCTATGCCGACGGCGATATCTTCGAGGTCGATCTCGGCGAATGGATCGCCACCTCGCCCGTCTTGCGACCCCTCAAGAAGCCAATGCTGTTCGCCCAGGCGAAGATCTGCTTTGCCGGTCGGTCGGTGGAGTGGATTGCGGACGAGCTTGACCTTGGCGCCGACAACCTGCGCAACCTCGCCATCGAACAGGCTGACGGTATCGGCCATGAACGCATCTGGAACTGGTTGCATTGAGACCGGCCTGACGCTGGAGCAGGCTGCCAGCGCCCTGGGCATCTCACGCCGGATGTTGATTTATTACCGTGACGGCGAGAAACCGATTCCCCGTTCGATCTGGCTGGCCTGCCTGGGCTGGGAAGCCGTGCGCCCGAAGGGGAACAGCTTGCCGCGACAGATTCCTACAGTGCGGGAATATGCCGCGATGCATGGTTGATTTTTTAATTGATTGGAAGAATTCTGAGCCTGCCCCCATTGGGGTTTTCCCTTCTCGCTCGCACTTGCCTCACCTTTTGACTCACTCTCGCAACGCCATCCAATGACCTGGCGCGTTTTGCTTAAAGGCTTGCTGATGCTGGCGTTGCTGGCGGCGCTGGGCTTTCTCCTTAGTCATTCGCAATTGAGCAACCTGCTCTCGGAGCATTGGATCGACAGTGAAGTCCGCGGCAAAGGTTGGAGCGGCAATCTGGTGTTTCTGGCAGTGGGCGCGCTGACTACGGCGCTGAGTTTTCCGCGTCAGGTGGTGGCATTTCTGGGTGGCTATGCGTTCGGTTTCGTCGAGGGCACTGTGCTGGCGACGCTGGCGACGTTATTGGGATGTATCGGTGGATTTTATTTCGCTCGCTGGCTGGGACGTGGCTGGGTGCAGCGGCGGTTTCCCGGGCGGATACGCAAACTGGATGATTTCCTGCATGCGCATCCATTCAGCATGACCTTGCTGGTGCGCCTCTTGCCGGTAGGCAGCAATGCGCTGACCAATCTGCTGGCAGGCGTATCCAGTGTGCGGGCGCTGCCGTTCTTTGCTGGCTCGGCCGTGGGTTTTTTGCCGCAGAACCTGGTGTTTGCGCTGGCGGGCAGCGGCATCAACCTCGACCCGGCACTGCGTCTGAGCCTGGCGACCTTTCTGTTCGTGATTTCCAGTCTGCTCGGCATCTGGCTGTATCGGCGGCATCGTCAGCGCGTGGCCGGCATTGCCGAGGAGACCGAGATGCCGCCGGTTTCCCTGTTGTAATGAGCACCCCTTAGAATCGCGCCTTCCTTTCCAGCCCGGCCGCCACCATGCCCGATACAGCCAGCATCCAAGTTTCCCTGATCGCGCCGATCTACAACGAGTACGAAAATCTGCCTGACTTGGTCAACCGCGCCGAAGTAGTGATGTCCGGCCAGGCCAGAGCCTGGGAGTTCATCTGCATTGATGATGGTTCGCGCGATGGTTCCGACACGCTGTTGACCGAATTGGCGGCGACCCGGCCCTGGCTGAAGCCACTGTTTTTGCGCCGCAATTACGGTCAGTCCACCGCGATGCAGGCGGGTTTCGACGCGGCGCGCGGCGAGGTGTTGGTGACTATCGATGGTGACATGCAGAACGACCCGGCCGATATTCCCCGGCTGCTGGACATGCTCGATGCCAAGCCCGAGATTGACATCATTTCCGGCTGGCGGCGGCATCGAAAAGACAAGGCCATGTCGCGCAAACTGCCGTCGATGATCGCCAACTGGCTGATTTCAAAAGTGACCGGCGTGCGCCTGCACGATTACGGCTGTTCGCTCAAGCTGTACCGGCGCGAGGCGGTGCGCTATGTGAAAGTCTATGGCGAACTGCATCGCTTCATTCCGGCCCTGGCGCACGAGTACGGCGCCAAGGTCATGGAAGCCGAAGTCAATCATTTTCCGCGCACCAAAGGCGTGTCCAAATATGGCATCGACCGCACGATCCGGGTGTTGCTCGATTTGATCTGGGTGAAGTTTTTGTTACGTTTTCTGCACCGTCCGCTGCATGCGTTCGGCGGCATTGGTGCTGCGATGTTCTTTCCGGGCGTGCTGATTCTGCTCTATCTGGCCGGGCTTAAGCTGTTCACCGACGCCTCCATTGGGGCGCGGCCGTTGTTGCAGATGGGCGTGATGTTTACCCTGATGGGCGCAAATTTCATCGGCATGGGCATCCTGGGTGAATTGCTCACCCGCATCTGGCACGAACCGGCTGGCAAGTCGCAATATCTTCTGCGCGAACCCCCCAACGAATGACGCAACACACAAGCTTCTGGCCTACGGGGCAGCTTGATCGCCTGCTGCTGGCGGTGTTGATTCTGTTTCCGTTTCTGGCGCTGAATACGCCGCCCTTGTTCGATCTCGACGAGGGTGCGTTTACCGCCTCAACCACGGAGATGTTTCTGCGCGGCGACTTTCTCTCCAGCTATTTGCTGGGTGAGCCGCGCCACGACAAACCCATCTTGATCTACTGGCTGCAAGCGGCTTCGGTCAGCCTGCTGGGCACGTCCGAATTCGCCTGGCGCTTGCCGTCGGCGCTGGCTTCCAGCTTCTGGATACTCCTCACTTACGGCTTCGTTGCCCGCGTCATGGATAAGCAACGCGGTCTTGCCGCCGCGCTGATCATCGCCACCGCTGCGGGTCTGACCATCATCACCCGCGCCGCGACGGCCGATGCCTTGCTGAATTTGTGGCTGGCCGCCAGCGCGTATGCCACCTGGCTGTGGCTGCGTGAAGGCGATCGCCGTTGGCTGTACGCGGCTTGGGCGGCGATGGCGTTGGGGTTTCTGAGCAAAGGCCCGATCGCGCTGCTGATCCCAGCCGGCGCGTTCTTCCTGTGGAGCGCGTGCCAGTCCGAGTTGCGCCGTGCGTTGGGTCGCTTTTTCTCCTGGGCCTTCGCACCCGGCCCGCTGCTGCTGTTTCTGGCCATCGCCTTGCCTTGGTTCATCATTCAAACCTGGCAGGAAGGCCCCGGCTTTCTGGCTGGCTTCTTCCTGAAACACAATCTGTCCCGCTTCGACACCCCGATGGAAGGCCATCGGGGCCAGCCGTTTTATTACGTGCCAGTGGTGTTGATTTCCCTGCTGCCACACACCGGCCTGCTGCTGGCAGCACTAACCAGGCTGAAAGCGATCTGGCATGACCCGCTGCTGCGCTTTGGCCTGCTCTGGTTTTTGCTGGCCTTTGTGCTGTTTTCCTTTTCTGGCACCAAGCTGCCGCACTACGTTTATTACGGTTACGGCGGCCTGGTGCTGATTCTCGCGGCGATGACCGGCGAAAAACACGTGCGCTGGCTGTTGCCGCTAGGCGGTGTGTTGATGTTCGGGCTGCTCTTGGCGCTGCCGGGTCTGCTTGAGCAGGCGGCGACCAAACTGAAGCCGGACGACCTGCTCCTGCTGGCTAACCTGCCTGAGTATTTCAGCCTCGACTACTGGTTGATATGCGGCTTTGCGCTTTTCATCAGCCTGCTGGGCTTGTTGGTACGGCGTCTGTCTGGCCGCTTTGTCTTGTATGGCAACGGTTTGCTGGGTGGTGTTGCGATGGCCGTGTTGTTGTTGCCCATCGTCGGTGAAGTACAGCAAGCGCCGATCAAACAAGCTGGCCTATATGTCCGCCAAAACGCCCATAACATAACCGGCCCCTTGTTGATGTACGGTGTCAACACGCCCAGCTTTCAGACTTATGCCGGCCGCCGCGTAGAAAAACGGCTGCCGCGCTCCGGCGACGTGGTGTTGACACGGCAAAGCCGCCTGGCCGAATTGCCGAACGCGAAAGTGCTGTTCAGCAAGCGCAGTTATGTCCTGGTCAGGTTGCGATGAAACCGTCCCCTCAAGCGATCATCCTCTGGCTGTTGCCCGCCCTGGCGCTGCTGGCCTTGCTGCCGCTGAGCGATGTGGCGCGCAATCAGGCGCTGTTCCTCTCGCTCAATCATGCCGTGGCGTTGCTGCCGGATGCGCTCTGGTCAATGTTGACCGTCCTTGGTGACACGCTGGTCGCGTTGACACTGTTGCTCATCCTTCTCAATCGCCATCCCCAGATCGTGCTCGCAGTGCTGCTGGCCAGCCTGCCGGCGATGCTGCTTTCACATGGGCTGAAAGAGGCTTTCGATATGGCCCGGCCTTACGCCGTGTTGGGCGACCAGGTGCATATCATCGGCTGCGTATTGAAAGCACGCGCCTTTCCTTCCGGACATACCACCACCATCTTTGTCCTCGCCGCCGTGCTGGTTGGCAGCCTCAGATCAACCCGCGTTTCGACATTGCTGCTGATCGGCGCTGTTCTAGTCGGCTTTTCACGTATTGCCGTCGGCGCACACTGGCCGCTGGATGTCGTCGGTGGCATCGTATGCGGCTGGCTATCCGGGCTGATCGGTCTGGATTGGGCGCGCCGGGTAAATTGGGCTGATCGCCCCCGGGTTCGCGTAGGGATGCGGCTCCTGTTGATGGCCTGCGCCCTTAAGCTGTACTTCGATTACACCAGTGGCTACCCGCTGGCGCGGCCGTTCGAGCAAGCCATCGCGCTCTTGGCGCTGGCGTTCAATCTGTTGCCAACGCCGAAAAAACACACATGAATCTGTCGCCAGAAAAATCCGCCGCGCCCCTGCTGCTCGCCAGCCTGGCTCTGCTCACCCTCTGGCGCGGACTGGCAGCCTGGCACGGCAACCTCGAACTGTATGCCGACGAAGCGCAATACTGGATCTGGTCACTGACGCCGGATTGGGGCTATTTCTCCAAGCCGCCGATGATCGCCTGGGCAATCTGGCTGGGGCGCAACCTGTTCGGCGACAGTGAGTTTGGCAACAGTGAGTTAGGGGTACGTGCACTCTCCCTGCTGTTGTTTCCACTCACCGCCTGGGTGCAATTCCTGCTGATGCGGCGGCTGTTTCGCGAACATCCGCAACGCGAGCGGGTGGCATTCTGGAGCGCTCTGATTTTCGCCACCTTGCCTGTGGTGTCGCTGGGCTCCTGGCTGATAACCACTGACGCGGTCTTGCTGTTGTTCTGGAGTTTTTCGCTGTATTTCACCGTCGCCGCCGTGGAAACCGGGCGCTGGCGCGACTGGTTATTGCTCGGTTTCATGCTGGGTCTGGGCTTCCTCTCAAAGTACAGCATGGCGTTTTACGGCCTCGGCTTTGCCGCCTGGCTGGTTTTGGCACCGCAACATCGCGCCTTGTTGCGCAATCCCAAGCCCTATGTCGCTGCCGCCCTGGCGTTGCTGGTCCTTTCCCCCAACCTGTGGTGGAACGCTCAACACCATTTCGTCAGCGTGCAGCACACCGCAGAAATCTCGCAACTTGACCGCGGCCTGTTCCATCCCCAAGCGATGCTTGAATTCACGCTGGCCCAGTTCGCAGTGTTCGGACCAATCGCATTCGCTGGCCTGGTGTGGCTGGCAGCTCGGCCACGCCAGTGGTTATCCGACCCGCGTCTCGTCTTCCTGGCCGCCTTCACTTTTGCGCCGCTGGCTGCGTTCATCTCGTTAAGTCTGTTGTCGCGCGCGTTTGCCAACTGGGCTGCGTTTTCCTACATCGCGGCCAGCGGCCTGCTGGCCGGCGTCTGGTTGATTCAGCAACGTAAACGCTGGCTGATGGCCGCACTGGCGGTGAATCTGTTGCTGGCCGCTGGCATGTATCACCTGCGCGACATCACCCACGTGCTCGACATTCAGCTCACCCGCAAGACTGACCCCTACAAGCGCATCACCGGGTTCCGCGCCTTGGGCCAGGAAGTGGCGCAGCGCCTGCAAATACATCCCGAAGCGCGGCTGATCTCGAATGACCGCAAATTGTTCGCGTCACTGCGTTACTACGCCCGCCCTTACAGCGACACCGCCCGTTTTCTCAACCCCGGCGGCAAACTCAACAACCATTTCGCACTCAGCGCCGATCTTCGCCAAAACCCGACGGGTGAATTTTTACTGATCAGCCAGAACCTCGAAGCCAGCCAGTTGGCCGCCTGGTTTACCCGCGTCGAAGCGCTGACGCCGATACGCTTGCCGCTTTATCCCGACTACGCGCCGGAATATCAGGTCTGGCTGCTGCGGGATTACCGACCACCGAACTGACGACCATGACTTCCGCTTTCCCCCCGATCCATTTGATGGTTGCCTCGGCGTTGGCTTTCGCACTGCATTTTCTGGTCTTTTCGCAGGTTGATTTGATCACCAGCAGCGCGTTGTACGACCCGCAAAGCGGATTTGTCTTATCCGGCAACGTATTGTTCGACACAGTCCGCCAATACCTTGGCGTCTTGATTCTTGCACTGCTCGCGGGGCCCGCCTTGATCTGGCTGCTGAGCCTGCGCAGCCCTAATCAAGAAAAATGGAAAGCCCGCCGACCCGCCGCACTTTTCCTCGTCTTGAGCCTCCTGCTGGGCCCCGGATTGATGGTGAACACTGTATTCAAAGATCAGTGGGGCCGCGCGCGTCCGTCAAAGGTGGAAAACTTTGGCGGCCAAGCCCATTTCACCTCCGCCTGGGTAATCAGCGATCAATGCAACAAAAACTGTTCTTTCGTCTGTGGCGACGCTTCGGTTGGCTATGGATTGATGGCGCTGGCCTTCGTCAGCCGCCGCCCGCGCACCTGGCTGACCATCGGCTTTGTCGCCGGCAGTGCGCTTGGCCTGATGCGCATGGGTCAAGGCGGCCACTTCTTCAGCGATGTGGTTTTTTCGTTTTATGTCGTTTATTTCACGGTCTGGGCCTTGCACAGATTCATGACGCGCGGCGGACGTGCCATGCCGACGCTGGACTAGCAGCCATCGGAACATTGCTTTTGCTATGCTTGCTCCTCTCTGTCGGCCGGTGCCTCTGCCCGGGCCAGCGAACCCTATTTTCGGAGCAGCAGACATGGCTTCTTTGCAGGACCAGTTCTTAAAAGCCGGCCTAATCAACCACAAAAAAATCAAACAGGCCCATCAAGAGAAAAGCAAGCAAAAGAAGGTCGAGCGCCAGACCGGCACGCAAATTGTCGATGAAGCCCGCCTGGCCGCACTCGAAGCCCAACGCAAGAATGCCGAACGGGCCCGTGAACTCAATGCCCAGCGCGATGCAGCAGCCACCCAAAAGGCGATCCACGCGCAAATTGCCCAGATGGTGCAGCAGAATCGCCAGAGCAAGGGTAGTGGTGGTGGCAATGGTGATATCGCATTCAACTTCACCCACGGCAACAAGATCGAACGGCTGTATGTGTCGGCCGCAGTCCATGCGCATATAACGGCCGGGCGCTTAGTGATCGTCTGCCTGGGCAGCACCACCGAATTGGTCCCCAGGATCATCGCCGACAAGATCGCCGAACGCGATGCGTCCCTCGTCATTCGGGTGAACAAGACCATCTCCGAGGTCGATGTGGACGATCCTTATTCTGCCTTCCAGATCCCGGACGACTTGATGTGGTAGCTCGGGCGGCCAGTCCATTCGGGCCAGTCCATTCGGGCCGGGCAATGCGGGCCGGGCAATGCGGCCAATGGACCGGATGGGGTCAGTGACTCGCTGGACCGGAAAATGCGCGAAACCATCCCTGTTCCCTCACTACGCTGAAAGCCCTCTGGCCCTTCCTGCCACCCTATCGGGCTGCCTGGCGCTGGCTTTCGTCCTGCTCTGCCTGGCGTCTGCCATCATCCTGCGGGTGCCGCTGGCGTTTCGTGATCTGATCGATTTCAGCTTTGGCGCAGGCACTCAGCGCCGCGATGACCTGCTCGGCGACTTGAGACTGAACGGGCATTTCCTTGCCCTGTTTGGCCTGGCCGTGACTTGGACGCTGGCGGTTGCAGACCGTTCTTCCACGGCGGCGCACCGAAACCAGTTTTGTCACCGCAATCCTGCCCACGCGGGTTCGCGCTCCGCCATGCAGGGACGCACCTCGCTGGTGATTGCGCATCGCCTGGCCACGGCGCAGAAAGTCGATCGCATCGTCGTCATGGATCAAGGCCGGATCGTCGAAACCGGCACCCCTGCCGATCTGCGAAACCAGGGCGGGCTGTACACCTGGCTCGCCTCATTGCAGCTTGATCGGCGAGGCTCCGAACCCGGACTGAAATCAATCTCTTTAGCCTATATCTTTAGTTATAGATAAATAAAATCAATCACTTAATGCTTTGACTTTGTATCAGGCGGCGCATAGCTTGCTGCCTGACATATCGTTTTTGTTGCTTACGTTATGCGACGCTTCGCCGGCAGCCAACAAGAATTGAAATCGGAAAATTACTACCCACACGTTGCATGTGGCGTAGTTCACCAAAACATGACGCAATCTATCAGCGAGCCGATTCCCCTGCGCACCGGTCGACTTTATGTACTTGTTTTGATCCCTTGGTTTGTTTTGCTGGTGCTGGTGAGTTATGTCGTCGTTCTGGTCGAGTTGAGGTCGATGGAACAAACCTTCAGGCAGGAAATAGGCGACCAACTGCAGCACATCAGCCATCACGTGCATGTCACCGAATCGGTCGCCGAGGGTTTTGCAGCAGTTGTCGGCATGACCGATCAACTGGATCGCCAACGCACCTCAATCTACCTGCGCCAAGTATTGAACCGGTATCCGCATATTCTGATGGGCGAAGCAGCGGTCAGGGTGGCAGCCGCCGATCTGCCGCTATTGATCAACGAAATGCAAGCGGCAGGCTACCCGGAATTCAAGGTTCGCAGTTTCGGCTTTGACAGCGATCGCAAGTGGAAATCAGCAAAACCCGCTCAATTCCACACGCCCATCATTTATCTGGAACCGATGCCAGCCGAGTCGCACAAGATTCTCGGCCTCGATCTCGAGTCGAACACGTTGGTAAGAAACTCGCTGGCGCAATCCGAACGTGTTGGAAAACCACTGGCCACGCATCCCTTCAACCTGGTCGAAGGACCGCGCGCCTACCTCGTGCATCGTCTGGTGCCGAAGTCGAGCCAATCAGGCCAAACCGGCTCATTTGTGCAACGCCAAAACGTACAACAGCGATACATTCTTCTGGTCGTGCTGGCTAATCAGCTGCTGCCGCAAGCCGACATGCGCGAAGGGCGCTCGATGTTGCTCTACCACGCGGATTTTGACCGCGCTGATCCCGCTGGACACTTGCTGCATCAGACACCAGCTCGACAAGATTCGCTGCAGGCAAGACTGTTTCCGCGTTTCGAATATGAAATAAAGCTGAACAGCAAAACTCAGCCGATGGTGCTGTGGGGCGAATGGCAACTGGGCTTCGCGGATTTGAACAGGAACTCGCTGCTCATCTTCGGTCTGGCGGTTTTTTTTACGCTGGCCGCTTGCCTGGTATTCGCACGGTTTTATGCCATCAAGGAACAGCAACGCTATCAGGCGGAGAAACAGTTGTATCAGCTCGCCCGTTTCGATGCGCTGACCGGCCTGAGCAATCGTCAATCGTTCCTCGACCATCTCCAGCAGGCACTGGCGCGCGCCCGGCGCCAAAACACGCAGTTAGCCGTGCTGTTTATGGATATGAACGGTTTCAAGGCAATCAATGACCGTCTCGGGCATGCCGCTGGCGATCACTTGCTGAAGTTGGTGGCTGGACGCTTGAATGCCTCATTGCGCGTAGTCGATCGCTTGGCCCGCTTCGGTGGCGACGAGTTCGTGATCTTGCTGGAACCTGTCACGGAGAAAGACGAAGTCAAAATTGTCGAAGAGAAACTTCTCGACGCGATGACCAAGCCGTTTCAGCTTGATGCGCAACGGGTCGAGGTCGGCTTGAGCATCGGCATCGCGATGTTCCCGGGCGACGGCACGACCAATGAGCAGCTGCTGGCGGTTGCGGATAGCGCCATGTACAGCAAAAAACGAGCCCGGCAAGCTGACAAGTCAGTCTCGCAAAGCAAGCCCATCACGCAGCCCATCGAGCCAATCGGCAGTCCACAGCCCTCCGCCGGGCCGCCCGTATTCGTCTGAGTTGTCGTCTGAGTTGTCGTCTGCAACAACCGGTGAAAACGACAGATCCCCCCCATCTCTGATCTTTCTCGCACCATGCGTGCAGACGTGAAGTCTGCCTGACTACCGCAGATCGAGTCTGACGCAACCACACATCCCTTGTAATATCCACTACCCGACAAATTCAGTCGGGTATTAACGAGAGGATGAAAACATGAGTGAACCTGTTGTCGCCGGCAAGGACCCCATCGAGGCCAACCTGGAAGCCGGAGAATATTGGTGGTGCAGTTGCGGTAAATCAAAAAACCAGCCTTATTGTGACGGTTCCCATGCCGGCACCGATTTCAAACCAATGTCGTTCAAGGTGGAGACTTTGACCCAGGTCTGGTTGTGCACCTGCAAACACACGGCCAACCCGCCCTATTGCGATGGCGCCCATGAGTTGCTGGACTGACATCGGCGTTGTCCGCGCCCTACGGGGTAGCGGATAATCGCGGCGAAAAATCTCGCCCCTGATCAAACCCCCATTGGAAAACTACTTACTCATTCTTATCGGCACGGTGTTCGTGAACAACATCGTGATGTCGAAGATTCTCGGACTTTGCCCATTCATGGGGGTATCGCGCAAGCTGGAGACCGCCATCGGCATGGGGATGGCCACCACGTTTGTGCTGACCCTGGCTTCCGGCGCCAGCTATCTGATCGACACTTATCTGCTCGGGCAGGATCTGTCCTATCTGCGCACCTTGTCGTTCATCGTGGTGATTGCCGGCATCGTCGGCTTCACCGAGATGTTCATCAAGAAAACTTCGCCGGTGCTTTTTCGTGTGCTCGGCATCTACCTGCCGCTGATCACCACCAATTGCGCGGTGCTGGGCATTCCACTGCTGAATGTGCGCGAGCAGCACAATTTTCTTGAATCGCTGTTCTTCGGTCTCGGTGGCGCGATCGGTTTCACGCTGGTGTTGGTGCTGTTCGCCGCGATGCGCGAACGGCTGGAAGCCGCCGATGTGCCGAAGCCGTTCCAGGGCGTCAGCATCGCGATGATCACCGCGGGCTTGATGAGCCTGGCATTCATGGGCTTTGCAGGATTGATTCGATAGTGATCAGCGCGATTCTGGTGATGGCGGCAATTGGCCTGGTGCTGGGCGGCATCCTCGGCTGGGCGTCGATCAAGTACCGC
Organism: Burkholderiales bacterium; assembly: GCA_038215555.1. Taxonomy (GTDB): domain Bacteria; phylum Pseudomonadota; class Gammaproteobacteria; order Burkholderiales; family Thiobacillaceae; genus PFJX01. Next base: position 18,330 of record JBBQQT010000049.1, read on the forward strand.
GTCGAAGACGACCCTCTGGTCGAAAAGATCGACGCAATTCTGCCGCAGACGCAATGCGGCCAATGCGGGTTTCCCGGTTGCAAACCCTATGCCGAAGCCATTGCCAAGGGCGAGGCGGATATCAATTTGTGCCCGCCGGGCGGCGCCGATGGCGTCAAACGGCTGGCTGAACTGCTTGGTGTTGAACCGAAACCGCTCGGCGAAGGACTGGAACCGAAACCGAAATCGGTCGCCGTCATCGATGAAAACACCTGCATCGGTTGTACCTTGTGCATCCAGGCCTGTCCGGTCGACTGCATCGTCGGCGCCGCCAAGCAGATGCATGTCATCGTCGCCTCGCAATGCACCGGCTGCGAACTCTGCCTGCCGCCCTGCCCGGTCGATTGCATCAGCATGCAGGTGATCCAGGAAGACGTGGTGAACTGGAAATGGCGTTATCCGATCCACATGATGAAACGCGCGGTGTGAGGAAGTGGTCTTGAAGCCCAATCTGTTTACCTTCAACGGCGGCGTGCATCCCGCTGGTCACAAGGCCGAATCGTGCTCCACGCCCATTCGCGGCATGCCGCCATTACCGAGGTATGTCGTGCCGATGCGGCAGCATATCGGCGAACCGGCGCGACCGGCGGTGGCGGTTGGCGACCGGGTGTTGCGCGGTGAAGTGATCGGCGCGGCGGAAGGTTATGTCTCGACGGCGGTGCATGCACCCACCTCCGGCCGTGTTGTCGCCATCGAAGCCAGTGCAGTGCCGCACCCTTCCGGCCTGTTCGATTTGGCAGTGGTGATCGAAGCCGATGGCGAAGATCAGGCCATTGCGTTTCAGCCGCTCGACTGGCGTTCGCTCGACCCTTCCGCGCTGCGCAACCGAATGCGCGATTTGGGACTGGCCGGGCTTGGCGGCGCGGTATTCCCGAGCTACATCAAGCTGAATCCGGGCGGCCAGAATATCCATACCCTGATTCTCAACGGCGCCGAGTGCGAGCCGTGGATCACCTGCGATGACCGATTGATGCGCGAACGTGCGCCGGAACTGATGCGCGGCATCGAGATCATGCAGCATGCGCTAGGTGCGGGCTTGCGCAAGCCGAGAGTCATCATCGGCATCGAAGACAACAAGCCGGAGGCGCTGGCGGCCATGCGCGAGGCTGCGCCGGCGGAGATTGAAGTTGTCGCGGTACCAACGATGTATCCCGGCGGCGGCGGCAAACAACTCACCTACACGCTGACCGGTGTCGAAACCCCGACTGGTGGCCGCTCCACCGATGTCGGCATTCAGGTATTCAACGTCGGCACGGCCTACAGCCTTTATCGCGCGGTGGAACTCGGCGAACCACTGATCTCGCGCATCGTCACGGTCACCGGCCATATCGCCCAACCAGGCAATTTCGAGGTGCGCATCGGCACGCCACTGGCCGACCTGATCGCGGCGGCGGGCGGCATGCTGCCTGGTGCAAGCGGTGAAATCGTCGGCGGACCGATGATGGGTTTCGACTTGATGGATCTGGCCGCACCGGTGACCAAGGCAGTGAACTGCCTGATCATCAAGAATCCGGCGCTATTCCCGCCGAAGCCGATCGAACTGCCCTGCATCCGTTGCGGCGAGTGTGCCCGTGCCTGCCCGGCCGACCTGCAACCGTTCGAGATGTACTGGTACAGCCGGGCGAAGAATTTCGGCCACGCACAGAGCTACAACCTGTTCGATTGCATCGAATGTGGTTGCTGTTCCTACGTCTGCCCAAGTCACATTCCGCTGGTCGATTACTTCCGTTTCGCGAAGAGCGAAATCTGGGAACGCGAGCGCGACAAGCGCGCCGCTGACCTGGCCCGCACCCGGCATGAATTCAAGGCCTACCGGCTGGAACGGGAAAAACAGGAGAAGGCGGAGAAGTTCGCCAAAGCGGCGGAAAAGAGCAAATCTGCCGCCACCGGCGCCACCAATGCGGCCGCCCCGGCCGATCCCGACGCAGAAAAGAAAAAAGCCATCCTGCAAGCCGCACTCGAACGCGCGCAAAAAGCGAAAGCGCAGGTTGCTCCCAAAAATACGGACAACCTGCCGCCGCGCGTGCAGAAGGAAATCGACGAAATCGAGGCGCGCCGCGCCAGCGTCGAAGCAAAAACGGGATCCACGCCCAACCATGAGTAACGCCATCCACTCCCCGCGCGGTCATATCGACGCATGCCGGTATCCAGCAAGCACGCGCCGGCTGCGCGTGGAAGCAGCGCATTGGACCCCGGCCTTCGCCGGGGTGACGGAGTCCTGAATGATAGGTTCGCCCTACACCCTCGGTCGCAATTCCACCTCGGCGATCATGCTCAAAGTCATGCTGGCGCTGATTCCCGGCATTGCCGCGCATGCCTGGCTGTACGGCCCCGGCATCTGGGTCAGTCTGATTGTCTGCAGCGCTTTCGCGATCAGCTTTGAAGCCTTGATGCTGTTGATGCGTGGTCTGCCGCTGAAACCGTTTCTGAGTGACAACTCGGCCTTGCTGACGGCCTGGTTGCTAGCGCTGTCGTTGCCAACCCTGGCGCCCTGGTGGCTGTACGCGATCGGCATGCTGTTCGCCATCGTGGTTGCCAAGCAACTCTACGGCGGCCTCGGCCAGAATCTGTTCAACCCGGCGATGGTCGGCTATGCGGCGCTGATCGTCAGTTTTCCGGTTTACATGACGCAATGGGTGGCGCCGGTTGCGCTGGCCGACCACGCTTTGACGCTGT
>JBBQQT010000050.1:0-20918 GCA_038215555.1 Burkholderiales bacterium
CAGGTGATCAAGCTGGCGGTGATGGGCGAGGTGAAGATCTACTTCCGGCCCGAATTCATCAACCGCATCGACGAAGTCGTGGTGTTCCATGCGCTGGACGAAAAAAACATCGCCAGCATCGCCCGCATCCAGCTCAACTACCTGGAAAAACGCGTGGCGCAAATGGAGATGAAGCTGGAAGTCAGCGACGACGCGCTGATGGAACTGGCGCGCGAAGGCTTCGACCCGCTCTACGGCGCGCGGCCTCTGAAACGCGCCATCCAGCAACAGATCGAAAACCCGCTGGCGAAGGAAATTCTCTCCGGTCGCTTCGGGCCGAAGGACATCATCCGGGTGGATGTGGAAGATGGGCGGATTATGTTTGAGCAGGTGATCGAGGGAGAGGCGGTTTAAATTTGGCTCGTTGGGCGGTGCAGGGTGGGGCTGCCATCCTTCATCCGCCTGCGTGTTCCAAACCTTTGAGGCGCCATCATGCAAATACATTTTCAATGTTCCGCCCAGTCTGCTCGATGCCTTGCAACGTACGCCCCAGGAATTCACCCAAGAAGCCCGGATGGCCATGGCGGTGAAGTTCTATGAGATGAAGCGATTGTCGTCCGGCCATTCCCCCTGCCTGGCTGAGCGACGAGGTGGTGCGATTTGCCTTGTTGGCGTACCAGGACTGATGCGAGAAACAACTGCCAGGGCTCACACAGTCGGTTCCTGACCCACAATTCTTGTTTTATGGCTAACCGAACGCTTGTGACCACCCGAAGTGGCCAGTTCCAAGGAAATATCTTGATCCAGTTACCTCTGCCATCCCTGTCTTCCCGCCAACTGTCGCTGCTGACAGCGGTCTATCTGTTGCTACAGGAAAACCGTGCTTTCTGGAAAAGTTTTCTTGGTCTGGTGAATCTGGATACCACCAGCGGGATGTTGGCTACTGCCGCGCTGTTTACTGCGCTTGCCGGTATCTTTTTTATCGTACTTCTGCTTTTCAGCATGCGCTGGTTGCAGAAGCCGTTGCTCAGTGTGTTGATCCTGGTTGCGGCGGCTGTGAGCTACTTCCAGATTCACTTCGGTGTCATTGTTGATACCTCGATGATCCAGAACATCGTCGAAACCGACCAACGCGAAGCCGCAGAATTGATAACGGCGGGCTACATCGGCCACATGGCTTTGTACGGCCTGTTACCCGTAATTTTCCTCTGGTTGATTCCAGTTCGGCGCCAGACCTGGGGGCGGGAATTGGTGCGCGGCGGCGTCTGGGGTGTCGTGGCGGTGCTTTTGGTGGGCGTGGCGCTATGGGGTGGTTACAAGGACTTGAGCCTGATTGGCCGCGAAAACCGTGAGCTGCGGTATCTGCTCAATCCGAGCTTCCCCATCAATTCGGCGGTTAAATATCTGCGCTCCCGCTTCAAGACGCCTGATGCCCCGCCGGCCCCCATCGCTACCGACAGCAAAAGGAGTCCGGACGATGCCGATCCGCATATCATGGTGCTGGTGCTGGGTGAAACCGCGCGGGTGGCCAATTTTTCACTCGCCGGATATGCGCGTGAAACCAACCCGGAACTAAAAAAGCAGAACATTCTGTTTTATCCCAACGTCAGCTCCTGCGGTACTGCCACGGCGGAGTCTGTGCCCTGCCTGTTCGCCCACCTGACCCGGGAACAATTCAGCGTCGACAAGGCCCACACCTACGAGAATATTCTCGACGTACTCAAGGGTACCGGTGTCAAGGTCACCTGGATCGACAACAATTCCGGATGCAAGGGGGTATGTGATCGCGTCGAGACCATCAATGCTGCCGCGAGCACGGATCAAGATTTGTGCAGCACCGGCGAGTGTTTCGATGAAATTCTTGTGCGTTATCTCGACCAGGTGCTGGCGTCCGGCATCAGCGGTGACCGGCTCATCGTACTGCATCAAAAAGGCAGTCATGGCCCCGCCTACTACAAGCGTTATCCCCGTTCGTTTGCACGCTTCCAACCCGAATGCGCCAGTGCCGCGCCGCAGGAATGCAGCGTCGAGGAAATCGTCAATGCCTATGACAATACGATTCTCTACACCGACCATGTGCTGTCGCTGGTCATTGATCGCTTGAAAGCGATTCAGGGGGCCGAAGCCAGCATGATCTACGTCTCGGACCATGGCGAATCGCTGGGTGAAAATGGCATCTACCTGCACGGCCTGCCGTATTTCATCGCACCGAAAGAGCAGACCCATGTGCCCATGTTGCTGTGGATGTCCGATGGTTTCGCCCGGAACGACTTTGTTGATACGGCCTGTATGCAGGCTAACCTGACGAAGCAGCATTCCCACGACGAAATATTCCACACGCTGTTGCGTATGTTCGAGGTCAAAACGGAACTGTTTGAGCCGGGACTGGACCTGTTCGGCAACTGTATGACAGCGCACTGAGAAGCTGTTCAGCTTGGTTTCAGGTTGCCGGAATAGCCTTCTTCAGGCTCATGACGGTCTCCAGGGCGAGGATGCCCTCCACTATCTCAGCCAGAAGACTCGCCACATGAGATTGCTTGAAGATTCGTGCCAACTTTCATGCCGGCATCAAAGTTGGCGGCAAGGCCCAGAAGACCGTGCCGCCGGCGATCGGAAAGTGGCTGGACGAGCGCGCATCTGATCCCAGTCTTGCAATGAAAAGGGCCTGCCCGGAGTTTCCTGGCAGGCCCTTCTTGTTGCCGGCGGTCAGACGGCGTTACTTGAGTTCCTTCATGCTATAGCTGCCGTCCTTCTTCCACTGGATCTCGGCATTGATGAAATAGGTCTTCAGGGCCGGTTTCAGCAACTTCGCCATGTCGTGGGCCTCGCCGCCACGCCCGGCGGCGCCGCAAAAGAAGATGATGGGCTTGTCCGCAGGTAGTAAGTCGATCTGCTTTTCCAGGCTGTTGATGGGCATGTTCACCGCGCCCTTGAACGTGCCGGATGCGAATTCACTGGGGTCGCGCACATCGATGAGGGCGATGCTGTCCGGCGCTTCCTTGAAAGTGCGTTCGAAGGAGGCCACGGTGATGCTGCCGCTTTCCTTGCCCTGTTCGATGGCCGGCGCCTTCGCCGCGCCACCTGGTTCGTCGCCCGCCGGGCCGGGGCCGTAGGCCTTTTCCCAGTCTGGATAGCCTTCCGGCACCACCTTGACGTTGGTGTAGCCCAGCTTGACGGCCTTGTCTGCCGAGTTGGAACTGAGTTTGCAGCTCAGGCCACCGCAGTAGAAGTAAAGCGGCGTGGCCTTGTCCGCCGGCAGTTTGGAGACCATCGAATCGAAGCTGGAATCCGGGATGCTGACGGCGCCGGGAATATGCCCCTTGTCGTACATGCGTGCTTTGGGTCGCGAATCGATGATCAGCATGGGCGCCTTTTCGTCCATCTGCTTCTTGAGGAAGGCCACGCTCACGGCGCCCACGTTGCCTTTCTTGAGCCAGTCCGGGTAGCCATCGGCATAGACCTTGGTGTTGGCATAACCCAGCTTCTCGGCCTTGAAGGCGGATTTGTGGCTGAGGATGCAATCCACGCCGCCACAGTAAAACACCAGCAGGCTGGTTTTATCCGTCGGCAGCTTGTCGGTCATCTTCTCGAACTGGCTGTCCGGAATGCTCATCGCTGTAGGAATGTGGCCGGGATCGTACATACGCGCCGTGGGCCGGGAGTCGACGATCAGCACGCCGTCCGGTTTGGGCAGCACGGCGTACTTACGGACGAAAGCCTCGTCTGCCAGATTAGGGTACCAACCTTCCTTCTGCTGGATCGCCGCGCTTTCGGTGGCCTGGACGGGCAGGGGGGCAAGACCGGACAGGGTCGCCAGCAGGGCGAGGGTAGCTGCCAAACCATGTGTGAAACGGTATTTCATGATGTTCTCCTCGATGCTTCTCGATTGGCAATCAACTGCAGCTGGCCGGCTTTTCGCCATCCTTGGCACCGTAGTCGACAAAGGCTTTCAGATCGTCCATCAGTTCCTGATCGGACAGGTCAGCGAACTTCTCGGCGGCCTTGTTGCTGGCCTTGATACTGTCCCGGTAGCCCTTGCTGAGATAGGACTTGAGGGAATCCTTGCCCTTGGCGTGTTTGTCGGCCTTGAGGTAGTTAGCCCATTCCGCCTTGGTGAACTTGCTGGGGGCGATGGAGCCGCCTTTTTGCGTATGGCAGGCGGTGCAGACCATGCGGAAATAGATGCGGCCGCGTTTCCAGTCGCCGTCGCCGGCCAGACTGGCAAAGGGCAGGGCGAACAGGGCGAGCATCAGGCCGGACAGAACGATGCGACGGGTTTTCATGGGGCGCTCCTCAGTTGAGATTGTTACGACGGGTAATGAATCGAATCCGGGCGGATTAATCCACTTCTTCCCAGCCGGTGATCATGGCCTTCAGGTGGGCGGTGACGGTGTGGCCGGTGGTAATCAGGTAAAGGTGGGCGATCAGGAAGGCCAGCATCATGAAAGCCGCCGCGGTATGCGCCAGTGCGACCCATTCGAGTTCCAATCCGGACAATCCCCAGTCTGGCCAAGCCGCGTAGTACAGGTAGAGCAGGCCCGTCACCCAGATCAGCGGATTGATGAATACCTTGACCCCCAGGTAGGCGAGTCGCTGCAACGGGTTGTGCTTGGACAGGACGCTGACGCGCACCGGATGGGGCGCATGGGTGAAGATGCCGGTCAGGTAGTACTTGATCATGGCATCCACCTTGTCCAGGGTGGGGATGTACTGCTTCCACTCGCCGGTGGTGAAGTGCCAGAAAATGGCGAACACCCACAAAGTGATCAGCGCCCAGGCGGCATAGACGTGGTACTGGCTGGCCGCCTTGAAGCCGAACAGGCTGTAGCTGCCGTGGACCTCGAAGCCGGTGATCAGCATGAAGAGGATCAGGGCCGCCTGGGACCAATGCCAGAAGCGTTCGAAGCGCTTGAAGATGTAGATTTTCTCGCTCATTTCTTCGTTCCCTTGCCGCGCATGGCGAAGCGAACGGCACCGTGGCCCAGCACGCCCAGCAGGGTCAGGCCAGCCAGGGCGAAGCCGGCGCTGTCCAGCAGTTCGTTGCGGTCCCGACCAGGCAGATAGACCCCCTTGATGGAAGCCAGTCGGCCGCCGTCCCGATGGCAATCGACGCAGGCGAGCGCCTTTTCCTTGGGCGCCACCATGTGGGTGATAGGCCAGGACATTTCCGTCTTCACGAAATCGATCTTGCCGGAGAAGGGCTTGTTGACCGAGGCCATGCCTGCGGCGATGGCCTTGCCCCAGTCGAAGGTGTTCCAGAAGGCGGCGTCATCCTGGCCGGCGGTATGGGGCGTGACCAGGGATCGAGTCACCGGGTCGAAGGGCTGGGCGCCGCGGAATACTTTCACCGGCCAGATCATCGACTTGCCGTCATCGGGCCCGCCTAGAAAGCGATTGATCGGGGTAACGCCGGCGGTCTTGTCCACCGGGTCGCCCAGCAGGGTGTATTTGATTTGGCCATTGAACCAGGTGTATTCGGGAATGACGTTCTCGGCCAGGGTGAAGTCGCCCTTGCGCGAGTCGTAGATGACGTGGCCCTTGGCGTCCTTTTTCGTCATGGGCTTGCCGTCCGGGCCCATCTTGCCGGCGGTGGACCAATCCCAGGTCATCTTGGTGGCGATGCCGCCTCGGGCGTAGGCGGGGATGTGGCAGGTCTGGCAGGCCACCTTGCGGGCGTGGTCGTTGAGCTTGTCGTCGGCTTTGGCGTGGGGCCGGTCGCCGTGGCAGGACTGGCAACTGGCCGGATTCTTGCCCTCATCCTTGCCGCGCATCAGCGCGCCGCCCTTGGCCTTCGCGGTGGGGGCGTAGCGGCTGCCGGCCACGTCATGGCTCTTGCCCATGTGGCAGGTGGCGCAGGTGAAATTGAGGCCGGTGGCATCCATGTGCACGTCCAGGCTCTTCTCGGGCGCTTCCAGGGAACTGTCGAGGTCGCCGTGTTTGACGCCGTCGCCACCGCCGCCGTGGAAATGGCACGCGCCACAGGTGTCACGGCTGGATTTGCCCACTTTCTGCGCCACTTTTGCCAAGTCCACGGCTTTGATGATCTTGCCCGAGCCCGGGGGGAACTCCGTCTCTTTGGTGACCGGATTGCCGGCCATGCCGGCGGGTTTCTTGTACTTGCCGGTGGTGTCGTGACAGGCCAGGCAGTCAACGTTCTCTTCGGAAGCAAAGTTGAAGCTGTCGTCCTTCCAGCCATAGCCGATGTGACAGGACGTGCAGTAGGCTAAGTTGGCCGGCGCAGAGATGCAGAAGTTGTTGACGATATGTTTCTTGCCCAACATCTGCTTCTGCTCGGGATTAAGGAATTCCCAGGTCCAGTGCTTGGTCTTGTGAATCTGCTTGGATGCCTCGGTATGACAGGCAAGACAGGCCTTGGTGACTTCAGGGCCGCTGGCGAAGGGTTGCTGCAATTCCTTGAACTTGCCGTGGTCAGCGGTGGTGGTGGCGATTGCGCTGGCTGGAAGCGCCAGAATGGCCAGAACAGTCCATATCGGCAGGCCGATCCATCTCAACAAGTGGTCGATCATGAAGTCACCAGAAAAGTGTGGTTAGGTTTGTAGCCAACTGATTTTAAACTCAATTGTTCACAAGTTGGCCGCTGCGGCGGATTTGTAGTCGACGATTCCAAAGTCCGACAGTTTGCTAGAGCCAGACCATGCAGCCGCATTCGAAGCGGTGCGCAAGCAGGGGATGGTACGGGTAAATACGGACGCGGAATTGATGGAAGCCTTCCAAGCGCAGGTCATCGCGTCTCTGCAGGTCCGCCGCGAAGGTCATTTCGCCATTGGCTTCCAGGCCTTTGTGCTCCAGCGTGATGGCCCTCGCGACGACGAAACCTTCCACGTCGTTTTCCCGGCCGACCAAGCATTCCACCACCACATCCGATGCATCAAGCCCATTGAGCTGGGCCGCAACCATCAACAGCAGGGGTTCACCGGCATGGATGGCGGCCGGTGGTTCGCTGGCAAGGCGCAGACGCACCCCGGTCCAGGCAGCCGCAATGTCTCTTTTCCACGCCGCCAGTTCGCTTGCCCCGGCGCCCCCTCCGAGCGAGAGCGCGTCGCAATGGCGGACGGCGGGTGCGTAGAGCTCGCGCAGGTAATCCATGCTCATGCGCACGCCGTTGAAACGCGGCAGGATGGTCTTCATCGAGGCCTTGGATTTTTTCACCCAGGCCTCGGGTTCGCCGGCGCCGTTGCGGGAATAAAACAGCGGCACAACCTGCTCCTCCAGAAGCGTCAGCAGTTCGCCCGCTTCCTGCGTATCGCGCAAGTGCGACGGCAATTCCGGGTGGTGCGTGATGGCCCAACCGTTGTCGCCGTCGTAGGCTTCCGCCCACCATCCGTCGAGTACGCTCAAGTTGATGCCGCCGTTGATCGCGGCCTTCATGCCCGACGTGCCGCAAGCCTCCATCGGGTATTCCGGGTTGTTGAGCCATACGTCGACGCCGGGCAACAACTTGCGCGCCATCGCCAGGCTGTAATCCTCGAGGATCAGCACCTTGCCCTGGAATTCGGGGCGCATGCTGATCTCATAGATATGGCGCACCAAGTCCTGCCCGGGCTTGTCGGCCGGGTGAGCCTTGCCGGCGAACAGGAACACAACCGGCCGCTCGGGGTCGTTGACCACTCGTGCAAGGCGAGGCAGATCGTTAAACAGCAGGGCGGCGCGTTTGTAGGTCGCAAACCTGCGCGCGAAGCCGACGAACAGCGTGTTGAGGGAGGCGCTGCTCAGGAAACGCGTCAGGTGGGTGATCACGGATTCAGACAACCCATTGCGACGATGCAACCGCGTCATGCGCTGATGGACATCGTCGAGCATCTGCAGTTTGAGCAACTGGCGCGTGCTCAGATACACATGGTCCGGAATGCCGTCGATAAAGCCATGCCAGAAGGCTTCATCGGTGAGCTTGGTGCGCCAGCCGTGTCCCATATACATGTCGAGCAGGGCCACCCAGGATGGGCCGAGCATGCTGCACACATGCACCCCGTTGGTGACGTAACCCAACGGGTTCTCTTCCGGCGGCACCTGCGGCCAGAGGTGGGACTCCATTTCAGAGGCGACCCGGCCGTGGATACGGCTGACACCGTTGTGAAAGCGCGATCCGCGCAACGCCAGGCAGGTCATGTTGAAGCCGTCCGGATTGCGGGGGCTGGCGCCCAGCGCCAGAAAGCGCTCCTCGGTCATGCCAAGCTTCCCAAGCAGTTTCTGAAAATAGCTGCGCATGTGAGCATGATGGAAAACATCGTGACCAGCGGCCACCGGCGTGTGGGTGGTGAAGACCGTGTTGGCCGCGACCCGTTCCAGTGCCGTCTCCGGGTCCATCCCCTGCGCCACATATTCAATGCAGCGTTCGAGGATCAAGAAGGCCGCATGGCCCTCGTTGAGATGCCACACCGTTGGCGCATGGCCAAGCGCACGCAAGGCTCGCGTGCCGCCGATGCCGAACACGATCTCCTGCTGGATACGGATATCAGTGTCGCTGTCGTAGAGGTGGTAGGTGATACTGCGATCCGCCGTACTGTTCTCAGGCAGATCGCTGTCGAGCAGGTAGAGCTTGACGTGTCCGGCATGCGCTTGCCAAACCCGCAGCCAGACCGTGCGCCCGGGCAGTTCCACCTGGACGCGGACCTCTTCGCCATCGGCGTCCAGTGCCAGCGCCACGGGCAGATCGGCGGCGTCGCTGATCGGATAGTCCGCCCGTTGTTCGCCGCCGGGCAGGATGCGCTGCGTGAAATAACCCTGGTGATAGAGCATGCCCACACCGACAAAGGGCACATGCAGGTTGCTCATCGACTTCAGGTAGTCGCCGCTGAGGATGCCAAGCCCCCCGGCGTAGATCGGGATGCTGACGTGAAAGCCATACTCGGCCGAAAAATACGCCACCAGGTCGCACTCCGGATGGAGGTACTTGCAGACCTCCTCCGATGGAGTCTGCTCCAGGTAGGTATCGTAGGAAGACAGGACCTGCCGGTACTCCGTCAGCAAAACCGGGTCATGCGCAGCCGCATCCAGCTTCCTTTGCGGGATGCGGCGCAGAAACATCTTTGGATTGTGGCCGCACGCTGCCCAGCACTCCGCGTCGAGAAAACCGAACAGCCGCTGCACTTCATTTTCAAAGGTGTAATAGAGATCCCCGGCAAGCTCTTCCAATCGCTTCAGCGACTCCGGCAGGATGGGGCGAATTTCGACACTGATCGTGTTCGGCATGGCTTTGTGGCTCCTCGTTTGTTATGCCCTGACTCCCTGCAAATGCAGCAAGTCACAGCTTGAAACAGTCCGACGCCTATGCGGCGAGGGGGCAAATAGCCGCTACGGATTCAGACGCCAGTGCGGGCAAACGCTCCAGGCTGACCACCTGAAAGTAGCCGCCCATCACCTTTTCCCGCTTGATCCGCCATTCGCGCGGGTCCAATTCGGCAGATGGGTTCCAGGACCACATCGCGCGCGCATACGGCTCGAAGATCCAGAAATAAAGCCCGCTCAGCGTGCTGACCAACGACGAATCCGGCTTGTGAAATTCGCCGTAGACGAAGATGCCACCTGGTTTCAGTACCCGAAGCGACTCGGCGAACACCTTTTGCTTCATAGCCGGCGGCAATTCGTGAAACAAAAAGAAGCTGACCACGTAATCGAAAATACCCTCTTGGAAAGGCATGGTGCCGGCATCGCCCTGAAAGAAGCAACAACCGGCATGTTCCTTGTTGGCGGCCAGCTTGCGGTTGGTGTGGCGGACCTCGCTGTGCATGATGTCAAAAATGAACACCTCACCCAGCTTGTGGTAAGAGGCAGCCAGTTTCTGGGTGAAATTTCCGAACACGCAGGAAACCTGCAAGATGCGTTTGCCTTCGCGTCGTGCACATGCAGGCGCCAGCACCAATTTGACCAAGCGGTGGTATTGGAACAGCAGAATGACTGAGGAAATGAACTGGCGATCCAGCAGCCAGATCAGCCACGGACTGCGATATATCCAGTACACGTGGCTATCGAGACGCGGTTTGCGATACCCGAACAGCATCAGAGAAGCCCGTGTGGTGATGAAGAAAAACCCGCCAATCCCCAGGCCGAGCAACAACAAAGACAACGTAAAGTTCAACATGTGCAGGTTTTCAGTGCTGACGACCAACGCCAAGTGTGCGGCCGCAAACAGATGTAGCTGTCACCTGTTTGCGGCAGAAGTAAAAATCAACGTGTCTTGCAGGCTAAAGGGTCATGATCCATTTGGCGATCTTGGCTGCATCCGCCTTGGCTTTTGGCTGCGGTGGCATGGGGACCTTGCCGTATTTGTTCTTGGTGCCCTTGACGGAGCCTTCGGCAAGCATTTTTTCCGCATCGGGCACGCCCTTGTTCTTCTCGGCAATCGTTTTCCAGGTCGGGCCTACTTTCTTGTCGGTCATGTGATGGCAGCCGATGCAATTGTTTTTCTTGACCAGAGCCTCGCTGGCGACCACGGAACCACTCGCCAACAGAAGCACCAGGGTGAGTTCGAAAGTACGGATATTCATGACGCTAGCCCTTTTCAGATTTTAGAGGGAGCGGATTATCAGTTTGCATTTGAGCAATCGGCCACGATTGGCGAAAAAACTTGATTCGCATCAAAATGGTGTCCGCTTTTCAGGTAACGCCGACAATTGATAACCATGAGTACTTATCTCGAATTCGCACCTTCAATGTGCACTGACGTGTAACGGGTTATGTCGATGAAAAGACTGCCTTTGCCTGCTTCCCGAGTTTTCGAAACCATGCGCCGACTGGCTTACTTCCAAGCTTGGCCTGACGAGGTGCTGGAGCGCTTGGCGGGTGGGGCAAAACTGCTGACCTTGCCCAAGAATGGCTGGCTGGCGCGCAAGGGAGAACCGCTGAGCAATCTGTACGTGGTCGTCAGCGGTTTGCTGCGACTTTACATTCCCCTGCCCAACGACATGGAACGCGTACTTGCCCTGGTCAGCCAGGGCGACAGCCTGGGAGAGTCATGTCTGATCCTCAACGAAGCCTGTCCGTATCACGTGGTCGCCAGCAAAGACAGCCACCTGCTGGCGATCGATGGCATGGTTTATCGGCAGGAGTTGAGTCGCCATCCAAGATTGACCAGCCAGACGCTGGAACTGGTTTCCCGCCGCTTGATGGAGACTTTGCGTGACGCGGAAATTTGCGCCCAACCCTCCAGCGTGCTTCGCGTTGCCAGCTTCCTGATGTTGCATCAACCGACCGCCGATACACAGACTTTCAAATTTCTTCTACCGGCTCGCAAGCAGGATGTCGCGGCGAAACTGGGCTTGACCCAGGAGACTTTTTCCCGCGTGCTCGGCTTTCTCGTCAAGCAAGGCCTGATTCAGATGAAAGGCGGGCAAATCAGTGTCGAGGATGGCCATAAACTGAGCCAGATCACCTCCATGCGGGAAATGCAGGAACCCTGTCGATAGCTGGGTTTTTGACGAGTATCAAGAGAAATTCAGGTAATTCCGTACTAGCCAATCAGTCTCATTAATCTGCGCCCCCTGAGTGGTTGAGGTGGGGGTTCAGGTTCACTGCCTGTGCCCTTAGCTCCAGGCAGATTCGTCCACCTGGTGTCAACCCACGTATGAACAAAGACCTATCCTGGAGGAGACTATGAAAGTGAAACACACGCTTGCCCTCGCGGTATCCGCCGTACTGATGTGTTCCGGCCCGGTCAGCGCAGCCGGCGCCACCAAAGCCAAACCAGCCAAGACCTGTCTGATTGCAGGCTGGGAGAATCCGGCCAGTGTCTGCGCCGCGCATACCAAGGTTATCTCCGCCACCTGTTTCAACTGCCATGGTTCCAACGGCAAGAGCAACAGCGCGATCCCCAGCCTGGCGGGCCAGGAAAAAGCATATTTCGTCACGGCCATGAAGGATTTCAGGGATGGCAAGCGCGAAGGAATTACCGTGATGCAGAAATATGCCTTGGGCTATACCGACGACGAATATGAAGCCATGGCCGAGTTCTTCGCCAAGGTCAAGTAACCCAATAAAAGACCGAGGAGATTAAAAAATGGCAATTGATCGTCGTAATTTTCTGAAATTCGCTGGTGCCGGCTTCGCCACCACTCTGACAGGACTGGCAGTTCCCCAGTCTGCTTTCGCCAAAGCGAAAGGCGGCAAAGCCAAGGTCGTCATCGTCGGTGCTGGCTTCGGCGGCGCCACCTGCGCCAAATATCTGCGCCTATGGGATCGCAACATCGAAGTGACCCTGATCGAGGCAAACGACAAGTTCTATTCCTGCCCCCTGTCGAATTGGGTTGTCGGCGGCATGCTGCCCATGAAGGACCTGATCAAGAGTTACGATGGCCTACGCAAACGTGGTGTCAAGATGGTGCATGACCGGGTCGTCGGAATCGACACCGACAAGCGTACGGTCAGCACCCAGAGTGGCAGCAAGATTCCCTACGACCATCTGGTACTCGCCCCCGGCGTCGATTTCATGACGGATCTGATCGAGGGCTACGCGGAAGGCGAAGCCGCCGGAAAAATCGTCCATGCCTGGAAGGCGGGGCCGCAAACCGAACTCCTGCGCAAACAATTGGAAGCCATGCCCGATGGTGGGGTGTTCATCATCTCCAGCCCGGCGCGGCCACAGAAGTGCGTATCAGGCCCCTATGAGCGCGCCAGCCTGGCCGCCCACTATTTCAAGCAGGCCAAGCCCAAGTCCAAAATCATCCTGCTGGATGCCGACGTCGACATCATTTCCAAGGGGCCGATGTATCGCCACGCCTGGAAAAAGATGTACCCCGGCATGATCGAGCACATTCCCAACAGTCGGGCCGTCAAGGTCGACCACACGACCATGACCATCTCGACCGAATTCGAGGACTTCAAGGGCGATGTGCTGAACGTCATCCCGCGTGGTCGGGCTGGCGAAATCTGCGCCATGGCCGGCGTGCGTGCAGATACGGCTGGTATCTGGTGTCCGGTCAACGGCGTGACCTACGAATCGCCAAAAACCAAATTCGTGCATGTCTTGGGCGATGCCGTGGCGACCAACATGCCGAAGTCGGCGCATGTGGCCAACAATCAGGGCAAGATTTGCGCCGGCGCCTTAGTCGAGATATTGAATGGCCGTGAGCCGGACCCCTACCCGGTCATCGGCGGCACCAGCTATTCCGCGACCTCCGACCATACCTCGGGTCCGATCGCCGTGGTCATGCGTTACGACCCGGACAAAGAGGCCTATATCCGCCAACCCGGCGGCGGCGCCGCCCCGGAAAGCGACGAACTCAACTTCGAGTACATGAAGTCCTGGGCGGAAAACATCTGGGCTGACACGCTCAGCTAAGCGTCCCCGGGCTAACGTGCAAACGTGCGGTAGCCCGGTATCAAAAGTTGATCCGAATTATCGCGACTGAGGCAACTTGCTTTATCGGTCGTTGCACCTTTGATTTTCAGCCGGAGTTGTCATGACCAAGCACTTCCAATATCTGCCCATGTCGCTCAGGGTTTTGTACACCATGGTGTTGCTGGTGTTCGGCGTCGGTTACCTGTTCGCCATGATCAACATCTACGTTTCTGACGCCGGCAAGGACGGCGATCCCGCGCTGTCCGAAAAGGATCTGATGATCACCTATGGTGGCAATCCAGAAGGCACCAAGCTGGAAACCTCACTGCGTGGCCCCATGCAGGACATGCTGCCGGCCGAGAAACGCCAGGTGATCTTCGACTGGCTGCATGCGGGCGCCAAACAGGACGAGTTCGAAGCCAAGATCAACCCGATCATTCAAGAACATTGCATCGCCTGTCATAACCCCGAGGCGAATCCCCACCTGACCGATCTGCGCAGCTACGAGGGTGTGGCGAAAGTCGCCGCCAAGGACGAAGGCATGAGCCTAGCCACCCTGGTGCGGGTGTCCCACATTCACTTGTTCGGCATCGCCTTCATCTTCTACATCGTCGGCCAGATCTATTCACACGCCTGGGTACGGCCGGTGTGGTTCAAATGCACGGTGATCGCCGCCCCCTTCGTTGTCGTGTTCACCGACGTGGGCTCCTGGTATCTGACCAAGTTCTGGGCACAGTTTGCCTGGGTCGTGATCGGCAGCGGCGCCATCATGGGGCTCTCTTTCGCGATCATGTGGCTGACCTCGATGTACCAGCTGTGGTTCTACAAACTGCCGGCAGAGCTCGTCCAGCGTGAGGGCGATTTGCGCGAACGGGTGCGTGGCTAGAAATTTGAATTTCCTTGGTTGAACTGGATGCCGAGGCGACAAGGGCCGGGAGAACAGCCCCGGGGTAATTAGCTTCACTGGATGGTAGGAGACACAAAATGATCTGTAAAAACTTGCAGGAAAAATACAGCCCCATGTACCACCTGGGCGCACTCGGGTCAGGTGGCTTGGCGATCTCGTTCTTTCTTTATCTGAACTTTCTGCTGCCGCATGAGAGCGGCATCATTTCGTTCGATCAACTCTGGCCGATCCTCTCCGGCGAGCCGAGCCTGCGCATGCTGTGGGTGGGACTCTGTCTCGCCATCGTGCTGATACTCCTCGCCACACACTTCGTCTTGATGGTCTGGAACACGCGTGAATTCAGCCTGTACAAGAAGACCGAGGCCTACGCCTTGCTGAAGAATTCCAGCGCCGAGATCAGCCTGATGGTGGTGCCGCTGACCATGGCGATGACGGTCAACGCCTTCTTCGTCTCCGGCTCGCTGCTGATCCCCGGGCTGTGGGATTACATCGAGTATCTGTTCCCGTTTGCGATGGCCGCCTTCCTCGTCATCGGTTTCTATGCCATGCACATCATGGGCAACTACTTCACCCGCATGCTGCTGCACAAAGGCTACGACTTCGAGCAGAACAACAGTCTGGCGCCGATGATTTCGATCTTCGCCCTGTCCATGATCGCGGTCGGCCTTGCCGCCCCGGTTGCCATGAGTCACACGCGGGAAGTCGTCGCCATCGGTTTCGCGCTGTCGTCCTTCTTCGCCACCTCGGCCGCCTTGCTGATGCTCGTGATGCTGGTGATCGGCTTCAGCACCATGCTGACCCACGGCATCCGGCCGGCCGCCGCTCCGAGTTTGTGGCTGATGATCCCGATCACCACGCTGTTGGGCATCACCTTCATGCGCACCACGCATGGCTTGCATGAATCCTTCGAATCTCACGTCGGTCCGGCCGACCATTTCGTCGTCCTGATGGCCCTGTTCTCCATCCAGATCATGTTTGGCCTGCTCGGCTATGCGGTGTTGAAGAAGATCAACTACTTCAAGGATTACATCCATGGCGACAAGTGCCAGGCCACGACTTTCGCCCTGGTTTGCCCGGGTGTCGCCTTCCCGGTGTTTGGCCTGTTCGTGGTCAAGTTCGGCCTGCTCGGCAATGGCCTGATTCAAATGTGGACGCCAGCCCACTATCTGTTCCTGCTGCCTTTCCTGCTGATTCAGTTGATCACCTTGCGGACCTTGTTCATCTTGGTGCGTCGTCTGCAATTCACGCCCGACCCAGCGCCGGTCCACTCGCCCAACATGCAGGCGGCCTGATTCATTTCACTCATGGGCGTGCCGGCACGCCCGCTTCATGTCGGCATCAATTTTAGGAGACTGCAATGAAACGCTTTGCCATGTTGGGTTTACTCATTCTTTCGGGTGCAGCCTGGGCGGCCACCCCGCTGACTGCCGATCAGATCAAGACGCTGATCGGCGGCAACTCGGCCTCCGGTTTCGCCGAAGCCCTGGGCAAGAACTACACCGCCTACTACACCCCCGATGGCAAGCTGATCCAGTTGCTGGAAGGCAAGCCGAAGCGGGTGGGTACCTGGAAAGTCACTGACAAAAACGAATTCTGTACCAAGTTCCCGTCCGAGCCGGAACGCTGCACCAAAGTGGTTGCGGGCGAGAATGGCGAATATCAACGGGTCAAGGATGATGGCATGGTCACCAATACCTGGAAAAAATTCACCAAGGGCAACACCTACAAGTACTGACAAGTACTGATGACGCATCCCGGCGCATTGATCGCGTCGGAATCCTCATTTCGACCCGATCAATGCGCCGGGATGCGTCATTTCGATTCATCAACCAACTCATGAACTCCTGGAGAAACCTATGAAACGCTTTGCGATAGCCTGTGTGCTGATGTTGGCCGGAGCGGCCTTTGCTGCCGACAATCTGTCCGCCCAACAAGTCAAATCCTTGATGGTCGGCGCGACCATTGCCGGTTTCAACGAAGTCAAAGGCGTTGACTACACGGTGTATTTCAACCCAGATGGCAAGATCGTACTGGCAACCGCAAAGGGCAAGAGAACAGGTTCCTGGCGGATCGCTGACGATGGACATTTCTGCTCCCTGTTCCCCACCGAACAGGAAGTCTGCACCTTTGTGGTACCCCATACCGATGGCGCCTATCGTCGGGTCAAAGCTGACGGCACCCCCACCCATACGCTGAAGAAATTCACCCCGGGCAACATCAACAACTATTGACAGCCCCACGTAAAGTCTGGATGGCATGACCGCTGGCCTGCCGTCCAGATTCTGCGTGTTACGACAACTTAGGAGATATCAATGATCAAGGTTCTGATTGGTTTCGTCGTCGGGGTGGCAGTGATCGCCCTGAGCATCTGGCAGATGGCGCCCAGCCTGATGTTCACGGAGCGGGTCAGCCCCTTCGGCATGGATGAAACGGTCGCGCGCATCCAGCACAACATTCAGAACACCGGCAACGGATGGGCATTGTCCGGCCTGCGTAACCCGGCCAAGGCCGTGCAAACAGATGGCGGCAACGTATTGCCAGTGATGATGATCGAGGCCTGCAGCACCAAGTATTCAAAGCCTATCCTCAAGGACGACACCCTGCGTTTCCTTTCCATCCTGATGCCCTGCAAGATTTCCATTTACAAGAAGAACGACGGCAAGGTCTACATCGGCACCATGAATGCTGGCCTGATCGGCAAGATGTTCGGGCCGATGGTGGGCGAAACCATGGGACACGTGGCTGAAGATCAGAAGAAATTTCTCCAGTTCGATCCCAACACCCCGGCGCCCAAGATGATCCTGCCCGCAGCACCTGCAGCAGCGGGCGCCAGTGGTGGCAGCGGCGGCGGCTGCTGAGCCCGGCCTGACGCGCTTCAGCGCCAGGCAATACCCGTTTCGCACCGATCCCACTTTTCACCCGGAGACTTCACCATGTCCCTAGGCAACATTCTCCGCACCCTGGCGCTGATGGCGCTGGCCCTGGCGCCCTGTGCGGGCCGCGCCACACCGGCGCCGGCCCCTGCAGCCGCGACTGCTGCGCCGGCAATGGCCCCGGTTCAGTCCGCACCGGTGTTGGCAACCAAAGCCGGCACCAATTCCACGGCCGACCATTCGAAATTCGAGGCCCTCAAGAAATCCTTCGCCAGCGGCCCGGAAGTCACCAAGGCCTGTCTCACCTGCCACACCGAGGCGGCCAAGCAGGTGCAGAAAACCAAGCACTGGACCTGGGAATTCATGAACCCGGACACCAAGCAGCGACTGGGCAAGAAGCACGTCATCAACAATTTTTGCACCGCTGTGCCGTCCAACTACGAGTTTTGCACGGCCTGCCATGTCGGCTACGGCTGGAAGGACGAAAAGTTCGACTTTGCCGCGCAGGAAAACGTCGACTGTCTGGTTTGCCACGACACCACCGGCACCTACCGCAAGCTACCCGGACTGGCCGGCCATCCGCCCTACAAGGACACCGAGTTTCCGCCGCATTCCGGCAAGATCGTGAAGGCGCCGGACCTGGGTGAAGTCGCCCGCAACATCGGCAAGAGCAGCCGCGCCACCTGCGGTGCCTGTCACTTCTTCGGCGGCGGCGGCGATGCGGTGAAACACGGAGATATCGACAGTTCGCTGAAGAATCCAGGCAAGTACCTGGACGTGCACATGGCCAAGGAAGGACTCAACTTCACCTGTGGCACCTGCCATGCCACATCCGGTCACGATGTACCGGGTAGCCGTTACGCGCCTACTGCCACAGACGAAAAAGCGGGCGCTCACATGCGCGGCAAGAAGGACGTCAATGCCGCCACCTGCCAGGCATGCCACGGCACCCGTCCTCACCCGGCTGCGATGACCAAGTTGAACGACCATACCGACAAGCTCGCCTGCCAGACCTGCCATATCCCGGAATTCGCGCGTGGCGGCATTGCCACCAAAATGAGCTGGGACTGGTCTACCGCCGGCAAGCTGGGTCCGGATGGCAAGCCGATCAAGATCAAGGACTCGGCCGGCCGCGACGCCTATGACAGCAAGAAGGGCGACTTCAAGTACGAAGCCAACGTCATCCCCGAGTACATCTGGTTCAACGGCAAGGTCAACTACACCCTGCGCGAGACCAAGCTGGACCCGAGCAAGATCATCCGCATCAACAGCTTCGAGGGCAGCGCCAACGATGGCAAGTCCAAGGTCTGGCCGATCAAGATATTCCGCGGCAAGCAGCCCTTCGACAAGGTCAGCAACACCCTGTTGATTCCGCATACCTTCGGCAACGACGACAGTTCTTACTGGTCCAATTTCGACTGGAACAAGGCGCTGGAAGCGGGCCAAAAGGCGGCGGGCGGCGAGTTCAGCGGCCAGTATGGCTTCGTCTCAACCGAGATGTCCTGGCCGATCACCCACATGGTGGCACCGAAAGGGGATGCCCTGACCTGTCAACAATGCCACGGCGTCAACGGCCGTCTCGACAAGGTGCCCGGCCTTTACATGCCTGGTCGCGACGCCAACCCCTGGCTCGACAAGATCGGCTGGGGCATTGCCCTGCTGACCCTGCTTGGCGTTCTAGGCCACGGTAGCGTGCGTATCCTGATGGCCCGCAAACGGGGATGACCTCTGCCATGACCATCCCGGTTTCCCCTCACCCCCAACCCCTCTGCCACCTGCGGGAGAGGGGAGCTTCGAGAGTCGCTGCGCGACTGCACTGGATTGGAGAAATGAAATGAGTGAAAAAATCTACATCTTCAAGCGCTTTGAACGCTTCTGGCACTGGGCCCAGGCCGCGCTGATCATCACCCTGATGTTGACTGGCTTTGAGGTACATGGCACCTACAGCCTGTTCGGATTCGGGGAGGCAGTCGGCATCCACACCACCGCTGCCTGGTCCCTGGTCGTGCTCTGGATTTTTGCCATCTTCTGGCATTTCACCACCGGCGAGTGGAAGCAATACATCCCCACCATGGACAAGGTGGATGCCATGATCAAGTACTACCTCATCGGCATCTTCACCAACGCGCCGCACCCGGTGCGTCTCACCGTCCTGAAGAAACACAACCCGCTGCAACGCCTGGCCTATCTGAATTTCTGGGTGGTCATGTCACCGCTGATCTGGTTCTCCGGCTGGTTCTACCTGTTCTATGCCGACTGGGCAGCCTGGGGCGTCGATAAATACCTGTCGCTGGAATGGGTCGCTTTCTTCCACACCGTGGGCGCCTTCATGATCTTGGCCTTCTTCATCGTGCACGTGTATCTGATCACCACCGGCCACACGATCACTGCCCACACCAAGGCGATGATCACCGGCTGGGGAGAGGCTGAGTAGTCGCTTGTCGACAAGCCGATAGTCTTGCTTGGGAATGCCGCGAATCCAGAATAATCCGCGGTATTCCCCTGCCTTCCCCAATGCGATGCCCCTTGCCGAGTTTTTGTTCGTTCAGCGTGCCGACTACATACAGTGCCTCAGCTTCTAACCGGAAGCTGCACCGCAGCGCCACACCTACCGCGTCAATCATTGGCAAGCTTTGACGCCGAAAATTTCCAATATTCTGCGATCACCCGGTATGTTTCAAACCTGGTTTCCGAAAGTTTCAAACCAATTCGCTTCCGCTCGCCAGCTAATCGATGAGCTAACTTTCATGGTTCGACGAGCCGTCCCTGATGATGAAACCCGACCTACGTTTGTTGGCGGTGTGTTTCACGTTAATACCCCATGAGACCGTTCAAAAGGTCACAGAGGTGCTATCGACCAAATGTGTCAGCACAGGCGCTAAGCCCAAAGTCTGAATATTGTGGCGACGTTTCCTTTCGCCGTGCATTCTCTTCAGACCATTGGCGGCTTCATCGCACGCTGCACAGGAGTAGATCCTGCCGCCTAAGCTCAGAAAGGAGTCAAGCAACTCGGCAAGAGGTGGAAATCCGAGTTGTACAACCGAATTACAAGCGCCCTCGTATGCCCAATGACTCCCCTCGCCCATTAGAAACACCACAGTGTCAAAATCCATGGAGATTGCCGTACAGGCCGCTGAAAAAGCCAGAGTGGCGCGCTTGCCGCCATCCTCATTACCCGAAGTCAGCAAGACTACGTACTTTTTCTTGTCTTCGCTGTCTCCCAGCCCATTTTCCACATTGGCGGACTTAGGGGTGTAGATCTGCTTGATCTCGGCTGCGATCTCAAACCAATGCGGAACATCGATTTCCGTAGCATCGTCATTACTGACCATCATCATTCGACCTTATGTTGATGCCAGATGAGGGTTGAACGCTGTGTTGATTTGATTTCATCTTGGTGTTGTTCATGGCAGTAGCCATGATAGTTAGCTGCCTCATCACATCGCTCCTCACAATATATGCAACGTCCTAGCTCCTGCTGGGGATTTAGGCGGCATTCCTCTTCAATATTCTGGCTGACAACGCGGCTCATAGAAGGCTCCTCACGCCAAAGCTGTGCTCAATTAAGTGAGATGTCTTGCTGCTCATTATTTTGCCGTCTTCGTTGATTACATAGTGCTCAGGACCACCCAAGCTTCGTTTCCAAGCAGCTTTCATGGTAGTTCAGCCGTCGGTAAGATATCCGGCTATCTTAAGGACGATTTATTGCGCGCAGGAGAAACCAGCGTGAATTTTTTACTCGGCAGTTCGTTTGCCAGCACGCATGTCGATGGCTTCGACGACCAGCCAGACCTGATTGACGCTTGGCATCATGGCAGTTGCCGCAGCAGATAGGTCAGCCATGTGTAATCTGGCGCCGGCAGAT
>JBBQQT010000051.1:0-20639 GCA_038215555.1 Burkholderiales bacterium
TTCGAAGCAGCGGGATTTGTTGTAGCGCGGACGATCTTCCAGCGTGCCACCCTGGGCCAATGCCCAGACGACGTGGACGCGACTGGAAAGCACACCAAGGTAATAGGCGTCGTCGAGGGCGATGCAGATCAGCATGTTGTCAGGCGCAATGCCGATGTCGAGGAACTGGAAAACGCGATGCTTGGCGGTTTCGACGGTAGCGATGTAGCGCGGCAGGCCAGTTAGCGTTGCACGCATGACTTTGCGTGGCTCACCAAATATCCACCAGTTATCGCGGTAACTCGCACGGTAGTTCTTGTCACGCTCGGGTTTTACCGTTTCCAGCACCCGCTGATAGGTGGCTGGCCAGCGTCGGCGAACTTCATCGGCTTCATGCCCAAAAAAGTCGATCAACAGCACGCCGCGTGGCCGGTCGGTCAAATCCTTGCCGTTGCGATAGGGTTTGATCGGCGCGTCGGCTTCAAGCGTGGCACGTTCCGTCGACGTGACGATGAAGCCGGAGCCGTGCAGCTTGAAGCCGGGCGAACTGACAGCGGCATTGGCACGCAATCCTCTGGTTGCCGCGATATTCGCGCCGATCGTCAGATCGGCATGAATTGCGCCAGTTTTTTCCTTCAAAGTCACTTCCAGCCCTTCGCCACCAGCAGCCCGTTCGTCAGTGACCGTCAGCAGCCGGCCTTCGCCTGGCCCCGGCGCGCCGACGGTCATCGCGATGCGCACCGCTGCGCCGTCACCGCCATCGACCCATGGGTGATCGGGGATGGCGAAGGCGAGATGCAGCTTGCCGAGATGCCGTTCCAGCACGCGGCGGTTGAAGGTCTGGCGCAGGCTGTTGGTGGTGATGAAGCCGAAGCGGCGCAACTTGCCGGCGGCCACCAAGGCGGCTGCCTTGTGCCACCAGAACATGACCAGGTCGGCGGAATCGGGCACTTCGGGGTAGGCGGCGCGCAAGGCTTCGGCATAGGCGTCGCCCAGCGCGGCGCGCATGCTGCCGGCGCCGATGAACGGCGGGTTGCCGACGACGTAATCGGCTTCCGGCCATGCCGCCGGCTGCCCATCGGCGAGCACGGCGTCGCGGCATTCGATGTTCTTGAAGTCGCGCAGCACCGGCTCCGGCGGGCGGACGTTGCCGCGTGTGCGGTAGTGCCATTGCAGGTAGCCGATCCAAAGCACCAGTTCGGCGATGGCGGCGGCGCGCGGGTTGAGTTCAAGGCCAAGGAACTGGTGCGGGTCCACCGTCAGCCCCTCGGTTTCCAGCCGGCCCTGGGTGTCGCCCAACTGGTCGAGCAGGTCGAGCACTTCGCCTTCCAGGCGCTTCAGATGTTCCAGCGTGACATAGAGAAAATTGGCCGTGCCGCAGGCGGGATCAAGGATGCGTAGCCGGCAAAGCTGATGCTGGAAGGCGTGCAGCAGGTCGCGCGCGTCGGCCGGCTTGTCTTCGTGCGCGAGCAGCAGCGCGGCGGCCTGGACGTTGCGCCATTCGGTGCGCAGCGGTTCGATGACGGTGGGCAGCACGAGGCGCTCGACGTAGGGGCGCGGGGTGTATTCGGCGCCCAGACTGTGGCGTTCGGCGGGGTCGAGCGAGCGCGTCAGCAGGGTGCCGAAGATGGCCGGTTCGACCTGTGTCCAGTCGGCCTTGGCGGCGATACGCAGCAGGCCGATCTGGTCGCGGTCCAGCGCCAGCGCGGTGGTGTCCTTGAACAGCTTGCCGTTGATGCGCGGCAGCGTCTCGCGCAGGATGACCGAGAAGCCGCCGCGATCCATCTCGCCCCAGAGCGTGGCGACGAGGGGCTGAAACTGTTCCGGCGCGGCGGCCAGACTGTCGAGCAGGCCGGTGAAGGCGCGCCGGGGTATGAGGCCGACATCTTCGGCGAACATCGAGAACAGGCAGCGGGTGAGGAAACCGGCGACGACTTCCGGCGCATGCCGGGTTTCCAGCGACTTGGCGATGATGGCGAGTTGATCGGCGATGTCGCGGGTGACGCGGGCGGAGGCGGTGGCCGGGTCGAGCGAGAGCGGGTCGAGCCAGACGGCGCGCAGCCGGGCGCGGATTTTTTCGTCGCGCAGATCGGCCAGGCGGATGCGGTGCGACCGCGGGTCGGGAAACGGGGTGTAGGTGGCGCCGGTGCGGCTGAATTCGGCATACAGCTCGATGACGTTGCCGACATCGACGACGAGCAGGAACGGCGGCCTGCTCTCTTCCGTCGGCAACGCGCGGGCGTAGTTCTCGGCCTGGGCGCGGGCGCGCAGCAGGGCGTCGTCGAAAACCTTGCCGATGGCGGCGTTGAGCCGGGTCTGTTTGGCTTCAAGGATGAAACAGATGCGCCGGTAGCAGTCGATGAAGCCGTTGGAACTGCTGCCATCGCCATGCCGGAAGATGACGCGACGTTCAAACACATAGCCGTTGTCGCGCGCATCGTCGCGCGCCGGGTCGGGCGTGGGCAGGTCGAGCAACACGCAAAGCTCGCTGATGAAGAGCTGGTAATTGGCGCGCTCGGAACCGCCGGCAGCCTGCCAGCGGGCGATGAAGGTTTCAACGGCGTCGGTCATGCAGTGTTCTCCCCGGGACGCGGGAGTATGCCGGATGCCGTCGATCTGCCGTAGGGGCGGCGTTGACGGCACAAAAAAAGGCCCGCAGTGCTGCACTGCGGGCCTGAAAGACTTGCCGACTCCCTGTTACATGCTCGGGTCAGTCACCACGTGGGCCGTTATGGCAGTCGTAGCAACCCACCTTCTGGCCTGCTGTGTAATTCACCGTCTTGCCGTCGGCGTTGAAGCTGCGTGCGGTTTTGACCGTGGACAGGACGCCGCCCCGGTAATCCGCACCATGACAGTAGGCGCAGGCAGTGGCGTCCTTCTTGGCGTAGTCCTCGTGCTTGCTTACCCAGGCGCTGCCGACGGTATGCATGCCGTGTGGGCCGCCGGTGGCGGTGGTGGGCACCGACTTGTGGCAGGCCGTACATTCAGAGATGGTGCCAGGGCGACCCTGGACGTCTAGGGACAGCAGGTTGTCATTGCGGTGCGAACTCGGGTACTCGGCATGGGTTGCGCCGTGACAGGCTTCGCATTGCAAACCACCGTGGCCCTTGCTCATCCGGAACAGCGAGAAGCCCGCAGCCGGCGTGTTCGGGTTGCTGGCATAACGGGTATCGACCCACTTCTTCAGGATGCCGGTGGCTGATACGGCGGCGAGTTCACGCTTGCCGTCGTGGTGACAGGCCTGGCAATTGGGCTGATCCAGCCAGCCGACCCGGCCGGCGCGGCCGACATTGGACATGGTGCCGTGACAGGCCTGGCAATCCATCGTGGCTTTGCCGTTGGCATCGACCGCGTCACCCATGGCACCACGCAAACACTTGGTCTCGGAGCCGGGGTGGCACTGGTAGCAGGCGCTGCGGTTGGTGATGCTGTCGAGCAGGACGCCGGTCTTGGCATCCTTGACCTTGGCGTGGTGGCCGTGGATGACCTCGGTCAGTGGCTTCAGACCGGCAACGCCGGTGCCGGGCAGGGCGTTCGATGCGTGGCAGGTTGCGCACAGAATGGGTTTACCCTGATTCACCGTGGCCAGTAATCCGGACGGCGAGTAGCCCTTGGCCAGCAATGCGCTGGCATAGGCGGCTTTGCCCAACTGCTTTTCGTCATGCAGGCGCAGCACGTTCATCTTGAAGTCTCGTTCCGGGTCGAGCTGGTTGACCCAGCCGGCTTTCGGCATGGCGTCAGCGGGAGAACCGGAGGCATGGCAACTGGCGCAGCTCATCTCGTCGGATACCGGCAGCACCACGCGCGCCTGAGCCAGCACCTTGCCGGTAGTGTCGCGCGCCACCACCTTGACCAGCGGATACGGATTGAACTTGCCGGCGTCGTCGTAAGGCGTGATGGGAATGCCTTCGGCCAGGAACATCTTGTCGGTGGCATTGAAGCCCATCGGCTGCGGCACGGTTGAGGCCGTCATGTTGCCGGTGAGGCCGGTTTCCGGTGCTGGTTCAACACCAAACAGGGCCTTCGCGTATTGCCAGAAATTGCTCTTGTTGCCGGAACTGCTGTTGATCGAGCCATCCGGATCGGCCATCGCTTCATAGGACAGCGATACGCCCTGCGTGACCACCTGGGTGGAGGTGTTGTTGACCAATTGCGCGCGCAGGTTGTTATACGGCGGCAGAATGGCAAACACCGAGTAGTCGCCATCCATGCAGTGCATGCCCAGATCGTTCCAGGCAAGCAGCGTATAGCCGCTCAGTGTGGCGCCGCCGCCGGGGGGCGTGGTGGCGGCTTGCACGGTGATCTGCAGGACGATGGACTGGCGACTGTCGCGCACCGTCATCAGCGTGTTGCCGACTGCCTTGGCTTTCACCTGGATGGTGTTGTCGCTCAGGCTGGCGCTGGCGATATTGGTGTTGGGACTGGTGATGGAAACGCTTCCGACTGCGTTGCTGAGGTTGAATACGCCGGTCTGGCTGGGGATCAACAGCAGATTGCCGGGCGAGACGGTCAGGCCGGTACCTGGGGTTGGCGGCGGATTGCCACTCGCCGCGGTAACCTGAACCGTGACCTGAACGCTTTTCTTTTTGTCCTTGACAGTGATTTTTGTACTGCCGACCGCCTTGCCGCTGATTTTCAGCAGCCCATTGTCCATCTTGGCCGTGGCGATTTTTTCGTTGGCGGTGCTGACCTTGATGCTGCCGCTGGCGTTGGATACCTTGGCGGTGACTTGCTTGCCGGCCTGGACGCTCAAGGTGGTGGGGGTGACGGACAGGGTTTTCTTGGCTTCATCGGCCAGAACCGCGCCGATCAATAGAAACAGTGGCAAGAGCAGCCACCGGATATTGAACGTACTTGGCATGACAACCTCCTTGGTTGAGTATGGGAAGTGCTGATCAATTCAGTTTTCGTCATTCCGGCGAAAGCCGGAATCCAGTGAAATCAACGACCTGGACCCTGGATTTCGCCGGGTGACGAATTAATCAGTGGTTACAAACGGGCATGGAACGCTTCCATGTTGCGGCGATGTTGCGTCCCTTACCTTAACAAGGTCTTAAGGCAAGCTTAAGAACGTCTTAAGATACTGGCGTCATGCGAATCCTGATCATTGAAGACGACCCGCAACTGGGGGATGGCCTTTTTAGCGGCCTGAAATCGCTCGGTTTCTCCCCGGACTGGGTCCGCGATGCCAGGCATACCTGCCGCGCAGTGTGCGACGCTGGGCCAGCGCTTCAACCGGCTGGATCAACCGGCTGGATCAGCCGGATGGATCAGCCGGATGGCTCCGGCGTTGGACTGGGGCTTTCCATTGTTTTGCGCATCGCCGAACAATATCGCGGTAGCGTGGCATTCGGGCCGGGGCTGGATGGACGTGGTCTGGCGGTGACTGTGGAACTGCCCGGCACAACAAATTCTGTCGGAGCAGCGTCTGAAAACAGCAATTGATGCCATTCTTTTCACATAAGAGGCATTTATCGGAACAAATAGCGACGAACCAAGCTATTTAGCCAAGCTGTATTCGCAAACTGTGTTGCTGGGATTCGCCGATGCCTGTTTCAGTGTAGAGGGGTGGCCTACCAAGGGGCTGTCCCTGAATAACCTGGACATTCTGGACTGCACTGGTGGGCGCGCTGCCACGTTGCCGGCCGCTTGCGGGGAATGCCGTGCTGCGCGGCCGGCGCCTTGCATCGCATCCCACCAGTACACCCATAACCCTAGAAAGCTCAGTTGGATCCCATGTAGGTGCGAATTTATTCGCATAATCAATGCTTTATGTGCGAATGAATTCGCACCTAGGTCACGCGCAATGCTTTGATACGTAACGATTTAATCCGTCAACAGAGGAATCAAGGATAACTATCCAGATTATTCACGGACAGCCCCTAAGCGGGATGCAAGGCAATAGTCATGCAAAAACCGATTTTTCCGGCCAGACCCCAGCATGCGCGCGGGTTGGCGCTCAGCGAAACAGGGGATACCACGGTTAATCCGCTCTGTTTTCCCTGTTTGAATATGCCGTGACGGCGAAACACGCGTTACCATATGACCAATTTAATGACCAACAGGAGCGGGCATGAACACGGTCACACTTGCAGACGCCAAGACACATCTAAGCCACCTGCTAGACCAAGTTGAAGCCGGGGAAGAAGTTGTCATCACTCGGCGTGGTCACCCGATTGCCCGCATCACTTCTATTGAAAAACCCAAGCAACCCATGAAGTCGCTCGCAGAATTCCGCGGCAGCATGCCCGGCTGGCGCAAGTCCAGTGCCGAACTGGTTCAGGAAATGCGAGAAGAAGAACTTTAATGCTGTACTTCGACACGAGCATCCTGGCGCCGCTCATCCTCAAAGAAGCCACGAGTGAGCAAGTCGAAAGTTTCGTTGCAAAACTTCCAGTTGGTGAGATTTATATCAGCCACTGGACGCGCGTCGAGTTTGCCAGCCTGATTTCTCGCGAGGTCAGGATGGGCGGGCTTGCGGAAATCGATGCTTTAGCTGCCATCGGCCAATTTGATGGACTGGTGGCCGATTCTTGTCAGGTGCTGATACCTGGGGTGAGCGATTTTGAGTTGGCGAAGCGCTTTGTGCAGCAATTCGCCACCAAGTTGCGGGCTGGAGATGCCTTGCACTTGGCCATCGCCAGTAACCAAGGTGCCAAGGTTGTTTACTCCTTGGATGAAGGTCTACTGGCGGCTGCCAAAATACTCAAAATCCAAGGCAGCCGGGGCATCAAGTCATCGTAAACCTGGAAATGGCGAACTGAAAAACCGCAACAAAACTCTCAAACCCCCTGCTTCAAACTCGCTTCGATGAAGCCGTCCAGGTCGCCATCCAGCACCCCCTGGGTGTTGCCGACCTCGTAGTTGGTGCGCAGGTCTTTGATGCGTGACTGGTCCAGCACGTAGCTGCGGATCTGGTGGCCCCAGCCGATGTCGCTCTTGGTGTCTTCCAGTTTCTGCTGTTCGGCCTGGCGTTTGCGCAGTTCGGCTTCGTACAGACGCGCTTTCAGCATCGACATGGCTTCGGCGCGGTTTTTGTGTTGCGAGCGGTCGTTCTGGCATTGCACGACGATGTTGGTGGGGACGTGCGTGATGCGTACCGCCGAGTCGGTCTTGTTGATGTGCTGTCCGCCGGCGCCGGAGGCGCGGTAGGTGTCGATGCGCAAGTCGGCCGGGTTGATTTCGATTTCGATCGAATCGTCGACTTCCGGGTAGACGAACACGCTGGCGAACGAGGTATGCCGGCGCGCGTTGGAGTCGTAAGGCGATTTGCGCACCAGGCGGTGCACGCCGGTTTCGGTGCGCATGTAACCGTAGGCATAGTCGCCGCTGAATTTCAG
Organism: Burkholderiales bacterium; assembly: GCA_038215555.1. Lineage (GTDB taxonomy): Bacteria > Pseudomonadota > Gammaproteobacteria > Burkholderiales > Thiobacillaceae > PFJX01. The sequence continues at coordinate 7,320 of JBBQQT010000051.1, forward strand.
TGCGGCGGATTTGAGGCCGGCGACTTCGCCTTCGGATTCCTCCAACACTTCCACCTTGTAGCCGCGCCGCTCGCCGTAGCGCACATACATCCGCGCCAGCATGCCGGCCCAGTCCTGCGCCTCGGTGCCGCCGGAGCCGGACTGGATGTCGATGAAGCAGTTGGCGGCGTCCATCTGGCCGTTGAACATGCGGCGGAATTCGAGATCGCCGACTTTCTTTTCCAGCGTGGCGACGTCGGCTTCAACGGCTTCCAGGGTTTCTTCGTCGTCTTCCGCGCGTGCCAGTTCGAACAGTTCGCTGGCGTCGGCCAGACCACTGCTGATCTGGTCGAGATTGATCACGACCCCTTCCAGCTCCTTGCGCTCGCGGCCGAGTTCCTGGGCGCGTTTGGCGTCGTCCCAGATTTTCGGGTCTTCCAGCAGACCGGCGACTTCGGCCAGGCGATCATGCTTGCCAGGGTAGTCAAAGATACCCCCGAAGTTCGTCGGTCCGCCGCGTCAGGTCGGCCAGGGTGGTGTCGATCAGATTGAGGCGTTCTGCTTCCATGATGGGTCTCTGCGGGATTCGGAAAGCCGGGCATTATCCTGCAATTTCCTGTAATTACGGCTTTCTCTGCGCGTGAGCTTGGGATGCGGGTCAATTCGCATGCCGGTAGGCGCGCAAGGCAAATCGCGCCGGGTCGATGGCATCAACCTGATCACCGGGCAGCGGCAACGGTTCCTGGTTGATCACGCAGGCCAAGTGCTCGGCCAGCAATGCGCTCCAGACCAGGCCGCGGGAACCCAGGCCGAGCAGGCTGAACAAGCCGGCATGGCGGGGAAAGGTGTTGAGGCGCACGCCGGGCTTCAGCGTCTGCTCGAAATCGGGCAGCGCGCCGACCAGTGGCAGATGATCCGGCGTGGTGGCGCGGAAGCCGACCCGGCCGTCGAGTTCGGCAACATCAAACGCATGTTCCAAGCCGGGCAACATGCGCCCCAGCCGCAACAGGTTGTCGGCGTGTTCCTGCTGGCTGGGTTGTTGATCGAAGCGGTCTTTCAGATACGACGCGCCGAGGCAATGCACGCCGTTCAGCGCCGGCGTCAGGTAACCCTCGGAGCAGACCGCGTGTTTCAGTTTCGGCAATATGCCGGCATCCAGATGACTGACCTGGCCGCGAACCGGGGTGATCGGCAGGCCGGCCGTGTGTGCCAGCTTTCCGGCGCCGGTGGCAAAAATCACCACCGGCGCTTGCGCCAGAATTTTTCCGCCGGCGTCGCACACTTGCCATTCGGCATCGGCAGGTTGCAACGAGGCAATCTCGACGCCACCGGTAAAGTGAATATTGCCACCGCCGGCGCTGAGCCAGGCGCGGCACAGGCTGGCCGGGCTGGCCCAGCCGCCGTGTGGAAACCACCAGCCGCCGCGCGCGACTGTCGCTCCCAGGCGCTGGCTGGCCGGATCGGCTTCGAGAAACTGGATGAACGATTTCGGGTAGTCGTTACCGGCCAGCCATTCGCGCTGGATTTCTGCATGTGCGTCGTCGCGCGCCATGTGCAGAATGCCTTTCAGATTGCGGCGTGGCGGCTGGCCGATTTGATCCAGATGCCGCCAGTTTTGTTCGAGATAGAGGAAGCAGGCACGATTCAGTCGCGATGCCAGATTGTCATCGCGCGACAGCATCGGCCGCAGGATGCCGGCCAGGTTGCCGGAGGCTTCGCCGGCGGGTTGCGGATGCCGATCCAGCAGGTTCACTCGCCAACCGCGCACGGCCAGCCGTTCGGCCAGCGCGCAACCGGCAAGGCCGGCGCCGATGATGATGGCCTCTCGCCGCCATTGGTTGAGCGGGTTTTGCGCCAGTTTTGGACGCTCGGCGATGCGTCCGGCCAGCATCTGGCGTTTGCTGCCAAAACCGGGTTTTTTCTCCGCGATAAAGCCCGCTTCGACGATCGCCCGCCGCACATGCCCGGCCACCGTCCAGGTCGAAAATGTCGCATTCGGCGCGGCTAATTGGCTGCAACGTTTCAGCAGCGCGGGCGACCACATTTGCGGGTTTTTTTGCGGATCGAAGCCATCCAGATAGAACGCATCGACGCTGGCGCGCAGTTTGCGCAAGTGGGTTTCCGCCTCGCCCAGCATCAGCGTCAACACGACGCGGCCAGCGGAAAATTCAAGTCGATGAAAACCCGGCATCAGCGGCGGCCAGTTGGTGCGCAGGGCGTCGGCGAGGAAGTCCAGTTCTTTCCATTTGCGCTGCAGGCTGGCCAGGTCTTCGACCCGAAACGGATGCAGCTCGGTGGCAAAGTAGTGCAGCTTTTCCGGCCGCTGCGGGTCGGCGCGCCAGGCCGCCCAGGTGGTGAGGAAATTAAGGCCAGTGCCGAAACCGTTTTCCAGAATCACGAACTGCCGCTTGTCCGCCCATCTTTCCGGCAGTCCGTTGCCACCCAGAAAAACATGTTGCGCCTGGCCGGGGCCGCCATCGGCGGAGTGGTAAATATCGTTGAAGGTTTCGGATATCGGCGTGCCGTCCGGCGCATAAGCCAGGCGGGCAGGTTGCAGCGAGGTGAGCGACATCCGGATCAGTGCAGCCGATGCGCCGGTGCGTCGAACATTGCATCCAGATCGGCTGCAACAATGCGGTAATCGCGGTTGCAGATGTCGTCGCGGACGTGGATTTCGCCGTTGTCGTGCAGGATCGCTTCGCACTCTTCGTGGCCCAGGCTGCGCAACATGGCGTGGATTTTTTCCCAGTCTTGCGGACAGTGATGACTGACCGCGCGGGGCGCAAAAATCCGAACTTCTTCATGCGGAAACAGGCGGTGCAGCAGGTCGAGCGGCGAATGAGCCAGTTGCTCGTCGGCTTTCAGTGTGGCGATCAGGTGGCTGATGCGGTTCCAGCCATCGGCGTCTTTCAGATCTGACTCGGGCAATTTCTGCAGCAGCAAACCGACGGCGCGCTGATCGTTGGCGGCCAGCAGCAGGCGCGTCGGCTGTTGTTCGGACAAGGTCAGATAGTGCTCGAAGATCGCCGCCACGCTGTCGCCCTGCATCGGCACGAAGCTTTGATACGGCTGCCGCATCGCCGCCGCATCGAGCGAAAGCAGCAACTGACCGTCGCCCAGCAGTTCCGGCAATGTTTTGCCCGGCTGCAGGGTTTCCGCGTTCCAGCGCGCCATGCCGCGCATGCGCAATTGTTCATCGCAATCCAGCACCAGCAGGTTGATTGCGCCATCGCCGCGCAGCTGGAAAGTCATCCGGCCCGGCTGCTTCAAATTGGCTGAAATCAACGCGGTCACCGCGCTCATCTCGCCCAGGATGCGCGTTACATCGGCCGGGTAATCGCGCCCGGCGGCGAGTTCGCGCCAGGTCTGATCGAGCGAAACCAGCGCGCCGCGTATGTCCAGATGTTCAAACAGGAAGGGTTGGACGCAATCGGTCTGCATGGTGATCGGTTTTGTACGGAAGGGCGCGATTTTAGCTTTTGAGCGCCGTTGCGCCAGTCACCGAAGCAGAAGCAAAATCATTTCTAAATCGGCCGCCAGTCTCTGCAAGTGAGGCAGGGTGGCCTCGGCCAAAGTCAGCGTAGTGGTCGAGCGTCACCTCTGCGCCGATGCCGATGTGCATGGGGATTGCCTTCTTGACGGGTTTGATTTGCCCAGGCTACGGCTAGTGCGGTTTGGATTTTCCGAGCGCTTCGACACATTCCTTGATCAATGCCGGTCCGCGATAGATCAGGCCGGTATAGAACTGCACCAGATCGGCGCCGGCGGCAATTTTTTCCTTTGCGTCAGCGCCTTGCATGATGCCGCCGGCGCCGATGATCGGTACTTCACCGGCCAGCGCGGCATGGAAGACGCTGATCACGCGGGTGGCTCTTTCGCGTACCGGCAAGCCCGATAAACCGCCGGTTTCGCTGCCATGCGCCAGGTGTTCGACGCCATCACGCGCCAGTGTGGTGTTGGTGGCGATCAGCGCGTCGATCTGGTGTTTCCTGAATAGCGCGGCCATGTTGGCGATCTGGACATCATCCAGGTCCGGCGCGATCTTGATCGCCACCGGCATGTATTTGCCGTGCTGCTGACTGAGTTCGGCTTGCCTGGTTTTGATCGCCGCCAGCAGCGCATCCAGTTCATCGCCGCCTTGCAGCGCGCGCAGGTTCTTGGTGTTGGGCGAGGAGATATTGAGGGTGACGAAATCGACCTTGCGGTACAGCTTTTCCAGGCAGATCAGGTAATCGTCAGCGGCTTTTTCGATTGGGGTGTCGAAGTTCTTGCCAAGGTTGACGCCGAGGATGCAGCCTGGTTTGCCCACGCATTCGGTGTTTTGCAGGTTGTTCAGCAGGTTGTCGACGCCGAGGTTGTTGAACCCCATGCGATTGATGATGGCTTCGGCGGCGGGCAGCCGAAACAGGCGAGGCTTCGGGTTGCCGGGTTGCGGCCTTGGCGTGACGGCGCCGACTTCGATGAAGCCGAAGCCGAAGTCGGCCAGTGCGTCGATGGCTTCGCCATTCTTGTCGAGGCCAGCGGCGAGGCCGACCGGATTCGGGAAATCGAGTCCCATGACCCTCTTCGGCAGTGCTGGCACCCGGGGCAGAAAGGCTTTCAGCAGGCCCAGGCGATGCAATAGCGGGAGGTTGTCGAGGGTTAGGTTGTGGGCGGTTTCGGGATCAAGCTTGAACAGCAGGGGGCGAAGCAGTTGGTAGAGATTCATGGTTCAGGTGTGCGGCCGACTGTGGACGTGGTGATGCACATGTTGGTGGTCGCCTTCGACTTCGACCGGTACCAGATTCATCTTGCCGTGGCGCACACCGCGTTCGGCAGAAATCTTTTCCGCCAAGGTGCGGACGTCGCCGGTTGCGCCGCGCAGGAACAGGGTTTCCAAGCAGTTATCGTGATCGAGGTGAACGTGCATGCTGGACACGACCAGGTCATGCGCGTGGTGTTGCAGATCGGTCAGCCGTTCGGATAGCCGGCGTTCGTGATGGTTGTAAATGTAGGACAGGCTGGCGATGCAGTAGGGCGCGTCCTGGTGCTCCAGCCGATTGGCTTCGAGTTCGCGCCGCAACATGTCGCGCACGGCTTCGGAACGGTTGGCATAGCCGCGCTCGCGCAGCAGCGCGTCGAATTCCTGAGCGAGAGTTTCATCAAGCGAGATGGTGAAGCGTTCCATGGGCGATCCTTGCCAGGGTTAATCGTCATTGATGAAACCACTAAGCAACCGGCTTGGCGAGCAAACGACGCTCGCCAAGCCTCTGCTTATCCGGCGCAGGTCGGAATCCAGAAGAGTCAATTTCCTGCACCCCGGCCTGGTCGTCACCCCTGAATGGGGGGTAATCCGGGGTGGGGTGACAGTGTTGAGTAATTGCTTACTGCTCATCCTGCTCAGGGTGATGTTCGGCGGCCATTTTCTGCTGGATTTGCGGCGGCACCGGTTCGTAATGACTGAATTCCAGCGTGTAGGAACCCTGGCCGCCGGTGAGCGACTTGATCCGCGATTGCAGGCTGTCGAGTTCCGCCAGCGGAGCGTGGCCAACCACGGTGATCATGCCGCCGCGACCGCTGACATGACCAGTGATCTGGCCGCGCCGCGCGGAAAGGTCGCCGCTGACGTCGCCGATGGCGCTGTCCGGCGCGGTCAGTTCGACATTGACGATGGGTTCCAGCACGATCGGCTTGGCTTTCGATGCTGCGTCAAGAAAAGCCTTCTTGCCGGCGGTGACAAATGCGATTTCCTTGCCGTCGACCGGGTGGTTCTTGCCGTCATAAACCGTGACCCGCACGTCCTGCAGCGGGAAGCCGGCGACGCTGCCGGTTTGCATGGCCTGGCGCACGCCTTTTTCCACCGCCGGGATGAAGGTGTTGGGAATGACGCCGCCTTTCACCGCATCGACGAATTCGAAGCCGCCGCCGCGCGGCAGTGGTTCGACGCGCAGATAGACCTCGCCGAACTGGCCGGAGCCGCCAGTCTGCTTCTTGTGACGGTGATGGCCTTCCGCCGGTTGGGTGAGGGTTTCGCGGTAGGCGATGGTGGGCGGATGGGTTTCCAGATCGAGGCGGAACTGTTCGCGCATTTTTTCCAGCACTCGGGCGAGGTGGGTTTCGCCGAGGCCACGGATCACCGCTTCATGCGTCGTCGGGTCGTGTTCGACATGCAGACCCGGATCTTCCGCGACCAGGCGGTGCAGTACTTCCGCCAGTTTGTCGGTGTCAGACTGCTTCTTCGGCCGCACGGCGAGGCCGAATACGGCATGCGGGAAGTCGAGCGGCTGCATGTGGATGTGGTCATCTTCCGGCGCGTCGTGCAGCACGGAGTCAAAGTTGAGGTCGTCGACCTTGGTGACCGCGCAGATGTCGCCCGGGCTGCACGATTCAACCGGCAAAAGCTGCTTTCCCTGGACGCGGAACAAGTGGCTGGCCTTGAACGGTTTGCGCAGATCGCCGATGAATAGTGAGGAATCGTTGCTGATCGTGCCCTGGTGCACGCGGAAGGTGGCAATGCGGCCAATGTACGGGTCGACTTCCAGTTTGAAGACGTGGGCGAGAACGTGTTTGTCCGGATTCGGTTCGCAGATCAGCGGTTGTGCCGCTTCGCCTTCACCCTGGACGAACAGCGGCGGGTTGCCTTCGGTCGGGTTGGGCAGCAGGCGAACCATGATATCGAGCAATTCCGGCACGCCGGCGCCGGTTTGGGCGGAGACGAAGCAGACCGGCACCAGATGGTTTTCACGCAACGCCTTTTCAAACGGCGCATGCAGTTGCTCAGGGGCGACTTCGCCTTGTTCCAGATAAATATTCATCAAGTCTTCATCGACCTCGACCACCTGATCGACCAGCGCGCGGTGCGCCGCTTCGACGGAGGAGAAATCGGCTTTGCCGCTCGGCGTGAAGAAGCAGTCGGTGACCTTTGTGCCGGCTTCAGCCGGCAGGTTGATCGGCAGGCATTCGCGGCCAAAGGCGGTTTGAATCTCTTCCAGCAGGGCCGGCAGGTCGATATCCGGCGCATCGATCTTGTTGATCGTGATCATCCGGCACAGCTTGCGGGTTTGCGCCCAATGCATCATCCGATGCGTGGTGAGTTCGATGCCTTTGTGGGCGTCGATCACTACCACCACAGTTTCCACCGCATCCAGCGCGCACAGCGCCTGGCCCATGAAATCCGGGTAGCCAGGCGTGTCCAGCAGATGAATCAGGGTGTCTTGATGTTGCAGATGGGTCGCTGCGACCTTGATCGAGTTCAGATGCGCTTTTTCCAGCGGATCGTAATCACAGACCGTGGTGCCACGTTCAACTGAACCGGCGGCAGGAATGGCGCCCGTGGCGGCGAGCAGGTTTTCGATCAGCGTGGTTTTACCAGCACCACCATGGCCGACCAGAGCCAGAGTACGAATATTTGAGGGGTTCATGCGGATAACTTTCTGCTTTGGTGGTAATTAGGAATGAAACGGGAAACTTGGCCAGGAGGCGGTGATCAGTGTGCCGGATGCAATAACGCGCATTGATGAGTCGTCTGATCAAAGACCGCGCGAAGTCCAAACCAGAGCGTACGCAAGCTCTTAAACAAATTCGCACGCTGGTCGCTCGACTTCAAGCGAGATGAGCAAGGCTTTTTCAGTTGATGCGCGGTATGCGTATGTACCGATTTGGAAAATTGGTTGAACGCGGCAATCAAATCATTCTTCATGGCGATGTTCCGTTGGATTAACCGGAGAGTAGCCAAGCCTTTGTGGTTGGTAAACAACATTGTCGAGTAAAACAGCGATCGAATTTGTCTTGCACAAATTTTTCTGTTGTTCATTGAATTCTTATATTAGAAAATGCTCATAACAGTGAAAGCACTTGTTCTGAGCGTTTTCAGTGTTGTCTCCTCCATCCTCCTTCACAGGTGGATTTAGCCCGGTCCTTGGACCGGGCTTTTTTTTTGTCTGCGCACTGCGACAATCCGACAGTCTAATTTCGCATCAATCTTCGATGCAGGGGCTGATATGGTGCAGTCAATTTGGTATGTCAGGCATGAAGGCCAGGTCTTTGGCCCGTTTCCCCCACAGCAGATTGAAGAGGCATTGAAAACCGGGGAGATCAGACCGGAATCGGAAGTCAGCCTGAACGCTGTCGATTGGCTCAGCATTGCCGATAGCGGGCAATTCGACATCGCGGTCAATCCCGACATCATCGCTGTGTCGGATGATTCGGTTTCCTGGCATGACCAACGTCGCCAGGCGCGCAAACGTTGGCTGCAAGAGGGGGCAAGCGTGACCGAAGTGGCACGTGATCCGTTGCAGGATGCCGCCGACCGGAGTTCGGTCGAACGCAATCACATTCGCACCCAAGCCTTGGTGAATGAAGCGAAGAACGAACGACGTTCGCCCTGGATCGGTATGTTGGCGCTGGCGCTGATTGCCGGCGTGGGTTTCACCATCTGGTTGGGGCAGGGCGCTAAACCGATTCAGGCCGGCATCAGCCAGACCGTCAACTGCGCCGAACCCTTGCGTGATGGCGTGAATTGGAGCGGCTGCGGCAAACCCGGCTATGCCCAGCCGAACGCAAAAGCGCGGAATGCAGTGATGAACAAAGTCAGGCTGGATGATGCGCGTCTGAAAGGAGCGGACCTGGCCTATGCGTCGTTGCAATCAGCCAGTTTGCGCAATGCCGAATTGGTCGGCGTCAATCTGACCGGCGCTGATCTCACCCATGCCGATCTCAGCGGCGCCGATCTCAGTGGTGCCGATCTGCGTTATGCCGTGCTGACCAAGGCCAATCTCACCGGCGTCCGCTTCGCTGCCACGCTGCTCGACAAAGCCACCTGGGTCGATGGCCGCGTCTGCGCGGCTGGATCCACCGACGTGTGTCGATAAGAACCATGACAATAAAACCCATGTCGATGAAAGTCATTACCTCGCGCGACAACCCGCTGTTCAAGGAATTGCTCGGCCTGGCGAGCGACCGCCGGGCGCGTCGTCAAAGCCAACGCACGTTGCTCGATGGCCCGCATTTGTTGCAAGCCGGGCTGGACGCGGGCGTGGTGTTCCAGCGTCTGGTATTTTCCGAGACCGGTGCCGCCGGAGAACTGGCGGACTGGTGCCAGCGATTGCCGCAAGCGCCCGCCTGCGTGTTGCCGGATGCCTTGTTCAATGGCTTGACGCCGGTTGAAACGCCGACCGGTGTGCTGGCCGTGATCGACATTCCGCAGGCATCAATCACCGAACAGGACACTTGCATCGTGTTGTTGGAAAACATTCAAGATCCCGGCAACCTGGGCGCGATCCTGCGTGTTGCCGCCGCTGCCGGCGCGGACGCGATGCATCTGTCGCAAGGTTGTGCCGAAGCCTGGTCGCCGAAATGCCTGCGCGGCGGGCAGGGCGCGCATTTCCAGTTGGCGATTCATGAAAACGCCGAATTGCCCGTGCTGGTGAAGGACTTCGGCGCACCGGTGTATGCCGCCAGCCTGGGCGCGAGCGAGGCGTTGTTCGATCTCGATCTGCGTGGCCGCGTCGGCTTCGCCTTCGGCAACGAGGGCGCAGGTTTGTCGGCGCAACTGTGCGCGGCGGCATGGCCATTCATCATCCCGATGCCGGGCCGGGTCGAATCGCTGAATGTCGCGACGGCGGCGGCAGTTTGTTTGTTCGAGCGGGTACGGCAGCTCCGTGCGACCTGACCTCAGGCGATCTCGCGCAGCAGGTTTTTCACCAGTTCCACCCGCTTTTCCAGCGTCGGGCAATCTTTTGTGATCTTCAGCCGATCTTGCCCGGCCAGCTTGTATTCCCGCTTGGTCTGAATCAGTTTGATCAGTTTCAACGGGTCTATGGGCGGATTCGGCTCGAACTGGATATTGGCGCCGTCCGGCCCGACGCTGAGGCGCGCGATGCCGAAGGGTTTGGTTTCCAGACGCAAGCGATGCAATGCCAGCAAAGTGTGCGCCGGCTCCGGCAGCAGGCCGAAACGGTCGATCAGTTCTTCCTTCAGGTCGTCCAGTTGCGCGGTCGAATCACAGTTGGCCAGTCGCTTGTAGAGCACCAGACGTTCGTGGATGTCGCCGCAATAATCTTCCGGCAGCAGCGCCGGCAGATGCAGGTTGATTTCGGTGGTCACCGCCATCGGTGCATCCACGTTCGGCTCTTTGCCGGCTTTAAGTGATTTCACCGCACTGGCCAGCATGTCGTTGAACAGATTGAAACCGACTTCCTGCATTTCGCCGCTCTGGTTTTCGCCCAGCACCTCGCCGGCACCGCGAATTTCCAGGTCGTGCATGGCCAGGTAGAAGCCTGAGCCGAGGTCTTCCATGCTCTGGATGGCTTCCAGCCGTTTGATTGCGGCCGGCGTCACCTTGACCTCGCCCGGCGGCGTCAGCAGATAAGCATAGGCCTGATGGTGCGAGCGACCGACGCGGCCGCGCAACTGGTGCAGCTGCGCCAGACCGAACTTGTCAGCGCGATTCATGATGATGGTGTTGGCGGTGGGTACGTCGATGCCGGTTTCGATGATCGTCGTACATAGCAGCAGGTTGAAGCGCTGGTGCGTGAAGTCGCGCATCACGTGTTCCAGCTCGCGTTCCGGCAACTGTCCATGCGCGATTTCGATACGCGCTTCCGGCAATAACTTGACCAGTTGCTCGTACATCGTGCGGATAGTTTCGACCTCGTTGTGCAGGAAGTAGATCTGGCCGCCGCGCTTCAGTTCGCGCAAACAGGCTTCGCGGATCAGGCCTTCGGAAAACGGCTGCACGAAGGTTTTGATCGACAGGCGTTTTTGCGGCGCGGTGGCGATCACCGAAAAATCGCGGATGCCTTCCAGCGACATCGCCAAGGTGCGTGGAATCGGTGTTGCAGTCAGCGTCAGCACATCGACCTCGGCGCGCAGTTCCTTCATGCGTTCTTTTTGGCGCACGCCGAAGCGGTGTTCTTCGTCGATGATGGTCAGGCCCAGATTCTTGAACTTGATGTCTTTCGACAGCAGTTTGTGGGTGCCGATGACGATGTCGATCTTGCCGCTCTTGATGCCCTCCAGCGCGGTGGCCACCTCTTTCGGGGAGCGAAAGCGGGACAACTCGGCGAGACGCACCGGCATGTCGGCAAAACGGTCGGAGAAGGTCTGGAAATGCTGCTCGGCGAGCAGCGTGGTCGGGCACAGCACGGCGACCTGCCGGCCGCCGGCCGCCGCGACGAAGGCGGCACGCAAGGCGACCTCGGTCTTGCCGAAACCGACATCGCCGCAGACCAGGTGGTCCATCGGCTTGCCGGAAGTCATGTCGCTGACCACCGCTTCGATGGCGGCCATCTGGTCCGGGGTTTCCTCGAAACCGAAACCATCGGCGAAGGCATCCATATCGTGCTGGCTGGTCTCGAATGCGTGGCCCTGGCGCGCAGCGCGTTGGGCATACAGGTTGAGCAGTTCGGCCGCCGTGTCGCGGGCTTTTTCCATCGCCCGCCGCTTGGCTTTTTCCCATTGGCCGCTGCCGAGACGATGCAGCGGCGCAGTGTCCGGATCGCCGCCGAGATAGCGCGAGATCAGGTGCAGATGCGCCACCGGCACATACAACTTGTCGCCGCCGGCGAATTCCAGTGTCAGGAACTCCTCGGAACCGTCGCCCACTTCGTCTCCCATCGCCATGCCGGACAGGCCTTGATAGCGGCCGATGCCGTGCTGGATATGCACCACTGGATCGCCGATCTTGAGTTCGGACAGATCTTTCAGCAGACCTTCTGCGGTGCTGGTGCGCTTGCCCTCGCGAGCGCGACGGGTAACTGGACTGCGTGCGTAGAGTTCGGTTTCGGTAATGACGGCGAGCTTGCCGTCAAGGTCGATGAAGCCGGTGGCGAGCGGGCCGGTGGTGAGCTGAAAGCGGGGAGCGGGGAACGGCGAGGGGGGCTGTTCTTCCTTCTCCCCGCTCACTGCCATCCGCACTCCGGTACTGGGCCAGCCCTCCAGTACCACCGGCTTTGAGCCGTATTCCGCCAGTGCATTGGCCAAGGTTTCGCGCCGCCCCAGGCTTTCGGCGACCAGAAGGGTGCGGCCTGCGAAGCCGTCGAGATGCGCTTGCAGGCGGTAGTAAGGATTTTCCGCCTTGCGTTCGACTTCCACGGCGGGCGCGGCTTGATAGGGGAAAGTGACATCGGCTTCAGCGCGGCCGCCGAATTCGATTCTGGAATACGGCCGCAGCAAACCGAAGAACTGATCCGGCGGCAGGAACAACGCATCCGGCGCCAGCAAAGGTCGGTGCTTGTCGCCCTGCATCAGGCGATACCGGCTCTGGGTGTCGTTCCAGAAACCTTCCACGGCGGTTTGCGTTTCACCGTGCAAGGCCAGCACGGTGTTGTCGGCCAAGTAATCGAACAGCGTCGCGGTCTCTTCGAAAAACAGCGGCAGATAATACTCGACACCACCCGGTGCCAGTTTGTTGGAAACGTCCTTGTAAAGCTGGCTTTTGCTCGGATCGCCCTCGAAATGGTCGCGGAAGCTTTGCCGGAAATGAGTGACGCCGGCTTCGTCGAGCGGTACTTCGCGCGCCGGCAGCAAATGGATTTCCGCGACCTTGTACAGCGTGCGCTGGGTATCCGGGTCGAAGGTGCGGATCGACTCGATCTCGTCGTCAAACAAATCGATACGGTAGGGCAGTGCCGACTTTTGTTCACCTCGCATCGGGAACAGGTCGATGATGCCGCCGCGCACCGCGAATTCACCCGGCGACAACACTTGATTCACCGCGTGGTAGCCAGCCTGAGCCAGGCGGGAGCGAAGCTTGTCGGCATCCAGCTTGTCCCTTTCTTTCAGCAGAAAGGCGTGCGCATTCAGATAGCTCGGCGGGCAGAGGCGCTGCATCGCAGTTGCGGCTGGCGTCACCAGCACATCGATCTTGCCGGTGGCGGCCAACCAGAGCGCGGAAAGTCGATCCGAAACCAGGTCGGGATGCGGCGACAGCGGGTCGTATGGCAGCGTTTCCCAGTCCGGTAAAAGCCGAATCGTCAGATGGGGGGCGAACCAGGCCATTTCCTCCACCAGACGAGAGGCATCCTGCGCGCTCTGCGTCAGCACCAGCAGTCGGCGTGATTGTTTTGCAAGGCTGGCGAGGATCAGGCTATCGGCGGATCCCGGCGGCATTGCAATGCGGCGGCGTTGGCCGGCGGGAGGGAAAGTGGGTAAATCGTTCATTGCAACTTCGGTTCGGACGAAAGGCCGCATTTTCCGCGAATTTCAGCCGAGCGCGCGCCAACCTTCCTTCATATAATCGATGCTATTGCAATGCACAAAACAGGTGATCCATGCTGGTCGATGTCAAGGCCCCAGAGCTTTCAGAGTCGGTACAAAGCGGATCATTGCTGGATTGGCGCAAGCAGCCGGGGGATTTTGTGC
>JBBQQT010000052.1:0-20621 GCA_038215555.1 Burkholderiales bacterium
TCGGTGGGCTGCGAATCGGTCAGCGGTGCAGGTTCGGCCAGCGATGGCGCCCTCTCTTCGGCCGACCGCGCTCAGGGTGATCGGATCGAGCAGTTGCATCGGCGTCAGCAGCACACCGACGCTGCCGCCCGGGCCGAGCGAACAGGTAATCGTGGCCGCATTCGCCGCAGCGGGCGCGGGCAAAGCCGTGGGGCAGTGATCTCTTTGTCGGTATAACTGAGGTCAAATTCCATCATTTCCCCTGCACTGAAATCGCGATACCTCTTCCAGCCCGAAAGATATCCTGAAAACAATAACAATCAACCAGTTACGCTAATGCTTTCCATTGGAAATAGGGGCTAATGGAAAATCTGGGTTCAAGCCCCTGAGAGTGGCCAAGGCGAAATATCTGAAGGTGGAGCAGCGCGTTCAGGTGCAATGGCAATACGTGGAGAAATTCCTGTTTGGCGCGAAGCCCCAATCGAATCTCTGAGTCGGATGGAAAGTGCAGATCGGCAGCAAATTACGCCGCCGCCAATATGTTCAGCAAACAAAACACGACATCCCTTCTATTCCACCGCCATCAATTCCAATGCATTGCCATCCGGATCACGCACAAATAACGCGCGGCGGCCGGACTGGCTGAGGGTGTAGGTCAAGCCGGCGGCATTGAGGCGTGACTTCAGTGCATCGAAATGGTTGACGCCCAATGCGGTATGGCGATCGCGGCCGCCATGTGCCGGTCGTTGGCTGACTGGATCCGGGTTCGGCAAGCAGATCAGGTGTATCTGCGCTGCGCCGATGTCGTACCAGATGCCGCTGAATGACATTTCCGGTCGCGCCGGATTGGGCTGCAAGCCGAGAACGTCTTCATAAAACCGGCGTGACTGCGCCAGGTCGGCGACCAGGAGCGAGGCGTGCAGCAGGCTGACAATTTCAAACATGGGGTTTCTCCGTTTTTTGCTCGAGTTGTCCGGAAAACAGGGTCGCGGCGACGATCATTGCGCCGCCGATCCATTCCTGCAGGCTCATCATTTCATTGGCCAGGTAACGGCTCGCGACGGCGGCGACCACCAGTTCACTCAACAAGATGACGATGGCCCGGTTGGCCGGCGTGCGCGCCAGGCCGTATTGCACGGTGAACGTGGCGAGCAGCAGCGCGAGTGCAATGCCGACCACCATCCACCAGTCCTGGACGTCGAGCGCGAACACGATCTGCGGTGATCTGCCTTCATGCAACGCATAGAGCGCCGACAAGACCACGACGCCGGCAAATACCGCGAGGGAACGCAACGCAATCGGCGCCGAGCTGATTTTGCGGGTCAGCACATTGGTCAACGCGAAACTGATACCGGCCGACAGCCCGAGCCATTCGGCGGCATTGGTAGGCAGCGGCAAGCCGCCTGATTTGGACAACATGACGAAGGCGCCGACGAACGATAGGCCAATCACCGCGTACGCCATGCGACCGGCTTTTTCGGCCAGCAGCAGACGCGCGAAAAACACCGTCCACAACGGTGCCAGATAAAACAACAGCAAGACCCGCATCACTTCGCCGTGGATTACCGCCAGTACATAGGCCAGATTGGTCCAGCCGGCGGCGAGCGCCAATGCCAGCAGCAAGCCGCGTTCGGATCGCTCGAACTGGCGGCGTCGATCGACCAACAGCAGCAGCAGCGGCAAACCGACCAGATAGGTCAGCAGCGAGGCCACGCTGCCGGAAATCCCCGCTTCTTCCAGCAAACGATAGGGATACCAGACCAGGCCCCAGACCGTGGCGGCAAGGATCAAGCTGAGTGGGGCCAGTATTGATGACGAAAGCATATAATTCGCGGCTCAAAAAATTCAGGATGCGCAAGGACTCATCGATGAATCCCCGCCTCAATCAACTCCAACCTTATCCCTTCCAGAAACTGCGCGAATTGTTCGCGGGCGTGACGCCGAATCCGGCATTTTCCGCGATCAACCTGTCGATTGGCGAACCCAAGCACGCGACGCCAAGCTTCATCAAAGACGCACTGACCGACAATCTGCACGGCTTGTCGAATTATCCGGTGACCCAGGGTTCCGAAGCGCTGCGCGAGGCCATCGCCGACTGGTGCTTGATGCGCTATGAGGTTGACCTGGACTCGGCGACGCAGATTTTGCCGGTGAACGGCAGCCGTGAAGCGCTGTTTTCCTTCGCCCAAGCTATTATCGATCCGACCAAACACGTCAAACGGGTGCTTTCGCCGAACCCGTTCTACCAGATATATGAAGGCGCTGCGCTGCTCGCCGGCGCCAAGCCTTATTTCCTGAATACCTTGCCGGAAAATGGCTATCAGATGGATCTGGCAGCGATTCCGGAGGATTTGTGGGAAACCGTGCAACTGTTCTACGTCTGTTCGCCCGGCAATCCCACCGGCAAAGTCCTTGGCCTGGAAGACTGGCGCGAGATTTTTGAACTTGCCGACCGGCATCAGTTCATCGTCGCCGCCGACGAGTGCTATTCCGAAATCTATTTCAAAGAAGGCCAGCCGCCGCTCGGCGCACTCACCGCCGCCAAGCAACTCGGCCGCGGCCAGGAACGGCTGGTGATTTTCAACAGCCTGTCGAAACGTTCCAACGTGCCCGGCCTTCGCTCCGGCTTTGTCGCTGGCGACAGCGACGCGATCAAGCAATTCCTGCTCTACCGCACCTATCACGGCAGCGCGATGAACCCGGCGGTGCAAGCCGCGTCCGCCGCCGCCTGGAAAGACGAAGGCCATGTGCATGAAAACCGCCGCCTGTACCGCGAGAAATTCGCCGCCGTGATGCCGCTGCTGCAAAACGTGCTCGAATTCGATGCCCCCGATGCCGCCTTTTACCTCTGGGCGAAAGTGCCTGGCGGTGACGATACCGCCTTCGCCCGCGATCTGTACCGCGACAAGCACGTCACCGTGCTGCCCGGCTCCTACCTGGCACGGGATACGAAAGGCATCAATCCAGGCCGGGGTTTCATCCGGATTGCACTGGTTGACGGGCTGGAGGCCTGTGTTGAAGCGGCGCGGCGGATTGTGGATCTCATCCAAAAGTAATCGTTATTTATCAACAAGTTTTAAAAACAAACTAAAGGAAATTGACATGCAAGAACTGCAACAAATCATCGAAGAAGCCTTCGAGCGCCGCGCCGATATCACCCCGCGCAATGTCGAACCCAAGGTCAAGGATGCCGTGATGGCGGTGATCGACCTGCTCGACTGCGGCCAGTTGCGCGTCGCCGAGCGCACCGAGGGACAAAATTGGGTTACGCACCAGTGGATCAAGAAAGCCGTGTTGCTGTCGTTCCGTCTGGAAGACAACGCCTTCATCAAGGGCGGCTTCACCAATTACTACGACAAGGTGCCGAGCAAGTTTGCCGACTTCAACAGCCGCGATTTCCGTGAAGGCGGTTTCCGCGTGGTGCCGCCGGCATCGGTGCGCAAGGGTTCCTACATCGCCAAAAACGTCGTGCTGATGCCCTCCTACGTCAACATCGGCGCTTATGTCGATGAAGGCACCATGGTGGATACCTGGGCCACCGTCGGTTCCTGCGCCCAGATCGGCAAGAACGTGCACCTGTCCGGCGGCGTCGGCATCGGCGGCGTGCTGGAGCCGGTGCAGGCCGGCCCGACCATCATCGGCGACAACTGCTTCGTCGGCGCGCGTTCCGAAGTGGTCGAAGGTGTCATCGTGGAAGACAACAGCGTGATTTCGATGGGCGTCTACATCGGCATGTCCACCCGCATCTACAACCGCGAAACCGGCGAAATCACCTACGGCCGCATTCCCAGTGGCTCAGTCGTGGTCAGCGGCAACCTACCCTCCGCCGACGGCAAATACAGCCTGTATTGCGCAGTGATCGTGAAACAGGTGGATGCGAAGACGTTGAGCAAGGTCGGTATCAACGAGTTGCTGCGAGGCATCTGAGCGGAGAGACCGGACCGTGGTCGAACTCTCACGGTAGGTCGCCGAGAAACTGGTTGAATCCATCGGCATCCCGCCGAGACCGGCCATCGTACTGGCAATCGTGGACGAGAAGGCGCGCGACGAGCCGGATATCGGCCTGATCACCGAGACCATTGCACGCGATGTAGGCATCTCGGCCGCCTTGCTGAAAATGGCCAACTCTCTGATGTTCGGACTCAAGCAAAACGTGCGTTCGGTTCAGCAGGCTGTGGGGTTACTTGGCCTGTCACGGGTGGTGACCCTTGCCAACAGTCTGGCCTGTGTACTGTTCAGTGCATCCGATGACGGTACGATAAAAAATTTGATAGCGGTTTCACAGCTTGCCGGCCAACTGTCAAACCTGCAGCTTCCGCAAGACAGATCAAAGCGTGTTCCATGCCGATGCTTGATCAGATGCCGTGAAGTTTTATGAATATAATAGAATTCTGATGTTCATAATTTTTCGAGTAATCCATGCTGACCCCAGGCAACGCAATACTTGAAACAAACCCGCCCCGCTTAGCCGGGCATCAACTGGATCAGCAGGAAACACGCAAACTGCTCGGCAGCATCCAGATACCGCCGCAACCGCAAATCGTCATGGCGTTGATGACCGAGCGCAACAGTGACGATCCGGATATTCAGAAAATCTCCAACCTGATCAGCAACGACGCCGGCATTGCCGCTGCCGTGCTGAAAACCGTCAACTCGCCGTTTTACGGACTGAACAGAAAGCTGACTTCCGTACAGCAGGCCGTTTCTGCGCTGGGCATGAAAAACATCGGCGCACTGGTGATGGGGCTGGCGCTGCGCAACAGCGTGCCGTTGGCGGGAATGGACGAATATTGGGAAACCACGCAACTGACGTCTGAATTTGCCGTTGCACTGGCGCGCCAACTGGGTCTGCGCAACATCGATGAAGTCCAGTTGTATATGCTGTTTCACGACAGCGCGATGCCGTTGTTGCTGAAGCGTTTTCCGGATTACCTGGATACCATGAAGAGCATTCCGAATACCCCGTGGATACAGATCACCGACATGGAAGACCAGCGCCACAACACCAACCATGTGGCGGTGGGCGGACTGCTTGCCCGCAGTTGGGGCTTGCCGGAAAATATCCGGGAAGCCATCCACTGGCATCATGACCTTAGTGCATTTGATACCGTAACCGTCAGCAATGAAGTTCGCGCCTTGATCGCAGTTGGGCATGTCGCCGAACACGTCCAGGAAATGACTTCGCGGCACTTGCATGAATGCACCTGGGAAGCGTTCGGCGAATCCTGCCTGCACCAACTGATGATGGGTGAAGCCGAACTGCATGATTTCTGTGACTCGGTACAAACGCATCTGGAGATGGGGAACCGTTGATTTCTGGCTGGCAATTCTGGATCGATCGGGGCGGCACGTTCACCGATATCGTCGCGCGTGCGCCGGATGGCCGACTGATCCAGACCAAATTGCTGTCGGAAAACCCGCAGCGTTATGCAGACGCAGCGATTGCCGGTATTCGCGCGTTGCTGGGGTTGAATGTAGAAATTCCGCTACCGGATGACCTCATCGAGTCAGTCAAGATGGGCACCACGGTCGGCACAAATGCCCTCCTCACCCATAGCGGCGAGCCTGTCGTCCTGATCACCACCGCCGGCTTTGGCGATGCGCTGGAAATTGGCGACCAGGCACGGCCGGACATCTTTGCGTTGGATATCCGCAAACCTGCACCGCTGCATGCGTGTGTCATCGAAGCAACGGAACGCATCACGATAGATGGTGCGATCCTGCAAACCCTCGACGAAACCGGTCTGATGCAGGCGCTCACCGCTGCCCGTGCCGCTGGTTTCAATGCCTGCGCCATCGCTTTTCTGCATAGCTGGAAAAATCCGGCGCATGAACTGGCCGCCGGAGAACTCGCCCGCGCAGCCGGTTTTGGTCAGATCAGCCTGTCGCATCAAGCCAGCCCGTTGATCAAATTCGTGCCGCGCGCCGAAACCGCCGTGCTCGATGCCACGCTGTCGCCACCGGTGCGGCGCTATGCCGATCAAGTCGGCAATGCCCTGCCCTGCGGCGTCAAACTGGAATTCATGCAGTCGAATGGCGGCCTGGTTGCAGCCGCGCTTTTCCAGGGCAAGGACAGCGTATTGTCCGGCCCGGCCGGCGGTCTGATCGGCATGGCCAAGGTCGGCCAGGCAGCGGGGTTCGACAAATTGATCGGGTTCGACATGGGCGGCACCTCGACCGATGTGTCGCTCGATGTTTCGTTAGTCACTGGTGAATTCGAACGCAGCCTGGACAGCAAAATTGCCGGCCATCGCATTCGCGTGCCGATGCTTGGCGTGCATACCGTCGCGGCTGGCGGCGGCTCGATCCTGCATTTTGATGGCGAACGTTTGCATGCCGGCCCGGAATCCGCCGGCAGCCTGCCCGGCCCGGCCTGTTACCGACGCGGCGGCCCGCTGACGGTGACCGATGCCAACCTGCTGCTGGGTCGCCTGCAAGCCGATTTCTTCCCCGCTGTGTTCGGTCCGCATGCCGATCAAATGCTGGATATCGAGGTCGCTCAAACCGCCTTCGCGCGCCAGGCCGCAAGCCTCAACGCGGGACTGAATCTGGACTACAGCCCGGAACGCCTGGCGGCGGGCTACCTCGACATCGCGGTTGAACACATGGCCGACGCGATTCGCCACATCACGCTGGCGCGCGGCGTCAATCCGGCCGACTTCACGCTGGTCGGTTTCGGCGGTGCCGGTGGCCAGCATGCCTGCGCCGTGGCGTCGCGACTGGGGATTCGGCAAGTTCTGATCTCGCCCTTTGCGTCGGTGTTGTCGGCGTATGGCATTGGTTTGGCGGAGCAGCGCGAGGTGCGCCTGTCCGCTATTGAACAACCGCTCGCCGCCCTGCCCAGCCCTCCACCGATGGGGGAGGGAGAAAAACGCCGCGTTCTGCTGCGCTACGCAGGCGCCGACACTGTGCTGGCGGTTCCGCTTGGCGGGCTGGGCGAGATGCGCGCCAATTTTCACGCCGAACATCGCGCTCGCTTCGGTTTTGCCGACCTGGCGCGCGAACTGGTTTGCGTCGCACTTGAAACGGAAACCGTCAGCGGTGGCGGCCAGGCGGAAGCCTTGCTTGATCTGCCAACCACGCCGGCTGCGCCGATTGCACTGCGCACAGTATTTTTGGACGGCGTCTGGCTCGATGCCCCGGTGTTTCAGCGCGATCAACTCGCCATTGGCCAGAACGTCAGCGGTCCGGCGCTGGTTGTAGAAGCCGGCTCGACGCTGGTGCTGGAACCGGGTTGGCGGGTCTGCCTGACCCAACGCGGCGACTTGCTGTTGACCTCCGAAAGCGCCAGCAATCGCCGCCCCGACCCCGACCGTCCGGATCCAACCTGGCTGAGCCTGTTCAACCGGCGCTTCATGAGCATTGCGGAAGACATGGGCCACGCGCTGCAAAACAGCGCCCGCTCGGTGAACATCCGGGAACGGCTGGATTTCTCCTGCGCGCTGTTCGACGCTGCCGGCAATCTGATCGCCAACGCGCCGCATA
Organism: Burkholderiales bacterium; assembly: GCA_038215555.1. Taxonomy (GTDB): domain Bacteria; phylum Pseudomonadota; class Gammaproteobacteria; order Burkholderiales; family Thiobacillaceae; genus PFJX01. The sequence goes on from JBBQQT010000052.1 coordinate 7,465, forward strand.
TCCCGGTACATCTGGGCAGCATGGGCGATTCAGTGCGCGCCATTTTGAAGACCTTCGGCGCGCAACTGCGCCCCGGCGATGCCTGGCTGATCAACTCGCCTTACGCCGGCGGCACGCATCTGCCGGACATCACCGTGATTTCACCGATCTTCTCCGAAGATGGTGGCACGTTGCGCTACTTCACCGCCAGCCGCGCGCATCACGCCGATGTCGGCGGCATCAGCCCCGGCTCGATGCCGGCCAACAGCCGCCATATTGATCAGGAAGGCTGTCGTTCCGATGGTCTGCTGATCGTGCGTGAAGGCGCCCTGCTGGAAAGCGGAGTACGCGACTGGCTGGCGAGCAACGCTCAGCCGGCGCGCAACCCGGATCAGAACCTGGCCGACCTCACCGCGCAGGTTGCCGCCAACACGCTGGGCGAGCGGCAATTGCGCCAACTGGAAAGCGAAGTCGGCGCCGACGCGGTCACTGCCTACATGGGCTTCGTGCAGGACAACGCCGAGGCGGCAGTCAAGCGTTTGCTGGGCAAGTTGCATGGCGGCAGTTTCAACTTGCCGCTGGACGATGGCAGCCGGATAGCATTGCGCGTCGAAATCGACGGCAATGCCAAGCGCGCCCGCATCGACTTCACCGGCAGCAGTCCGCAACAGCCGGGCAACCTGAACGCACCGGCCAGCATCGTGCATTCCGCAGTTTTGTATGTATTCCGTACCTTGATCGACAGCGATATTCCGCTCAATGCCGGCGTACTTCGGCCGCTCGACATCATCCTGCCAGCCGGATCGATGTTGAATCCGGCTTGGCCGGCGGCAGTGGTCGCCGGTAACGTGGAAACCTCCCAGAACATCGTCGATGCACTGTATGGAGCGCTGGGCGCGTTGGCCGCCAGCCAGGGCAGCATGAACAACTTCAGCTTCGGCGACGGTCATTATCAATACTACGAAACAGTGTGCGGCGGAGCCGGCGCCGGCCCGAGTTTCAACGGCGCAAGCGCGGTGCATAGCCACATGACCAATTCGCGGCTGACCGACCCGGAAGTGATGGAACTCAACTTCCCGGTGCGGCTAGAACGCTTCGGCATCCGCCAAGGTTCGGGCGGCGCGGGGCAGTTTGCCGGCGGCGATGGTGTAGCGCGGCACATTCGTTTTCTCGCCCCGATGCAGGCCAATCTGCTCGCCGTACGGCGGCAAGTCGCACCGTTCGGCATGGCTGGCGGGGCGGATGGCAAGACCGGCCGGCAATGGATCGAACGCGCTGCGGGCAATGTGGAACAGCTGCCCGGCATCGCTCGATTCCAGCTAGAAGTCGGCGATGTCTTTGTCTTGCAAACACCGGGCGGCGGCGGCTTTGGTGAACCTGGCCGCAGCCGTTGTGCATCATCTTGAACCTTGAAACAGCCCGGCATTTCACAGACCGCCTAGCGAAACTCGGCCAACATCGTCGCTTCACGCTCGCGCTTGATCTTCAGACGTGTTTTTGCCACCGGCACCAAACGCCGATCCGCCTTGGCCTGCAAACTGATCTTTTCCGTACCGCCGCGTGGCATTTGCGCCATCGGCTGGCTGCTGACGCCCTGCCCCGCCACCTGGGTTGCCGCAATGAATAAAAGTACTGCAAGTTGTTCCGAGAACATTTTCAGCCTCCATCGTGTTGACCGGCACACACCGGATGTTGTGAAGGCTAGAGCTCGGCCCGCTGCGGCGTTAGCAACCGGGTTGCAACCCGGACGGCCAACCGGGTTTAAACCGGCAGGCCAACCAGGTTGGTTGTCGCGCTATGCTTCGGTCATCTATGCTGAACTCACACTCGCCACGGAGGACACGCCATGCCGTATCTGCAGGAACAATGGAATAGCCACGGTCGCCAGCTCAGCCCGCTGCGTCGCTACAGCAGCCAGCGCGAATTCGAAGCCGACTGGATCGGCGCACTGCGGCGGCGTTACAGCCTGTCACAGGAAGCCCTGGCGGTGCTCGCCAATGTCTCGGTCACTACCGTGCAGAACTGGGAAAACCCACAAAGCCACAAGAGCATCGCGCCGCACAACCAGGATCGCCTGCGCGACATCGAACGAGATTTATGGATCAAATCGCACGTCACGCTGCTTGAACCCTGTCCGCCGTTCCTGCGCGCGCTTTATGACCTGCTCGGTTCGAACAAGGACAGCAGCGCGCAAGGACTGGCCGAATACCTGGTCGGCAGCATGCCAGAACAGGATCCGGAACGCCCGCGCCTGCTGCATTGGGCCGGTCTGGCGCACAGCATCGCCGATCCCGCCTCCAGCAAAGCACGCGAGTATCAGAACGCCGCGCTGAAAGCGCTCGGCAAGACCAAGACCCCACTCGCCGCAGCGGTGGAGAACGAAATTCTCGGCAGCCAGTTCGAAGACCTGATGACCCAAGCGCCCGGCCCGGAACGCCAGGAGAAAGGCCGTCATCTGCTTGCCGCCTGCGAACGTCTGTATCAACGCGATCACCAGGCCGCCTACAAATGGAACGCACTCGAAGTCGCCTGCCGAACGCCGCTGCCGGCGGCAACGCAATACGACCTACTTGGCGAATTGAATCAGTTGCTCGGCGAAAACGCCGTCCGCCGCAAGATTCAGTCCGACGACGCCTATGAAGCGCTGCGCACCGCGCAGCTCAGTTCATCTACGTTGAATTGAGGGGAGCGCACATGACAACCCGCCTCAAATCCATCCTTGGCCGCCTTGCCTTGCTGGCTTGCCTGAGCCTGAGCGGCTTTGCCCAAGCGAGTTTTCCGCCTGGCCCGCAAACCCTGGTTGCAGCACAGCAAAGCATCAGCACCACCCTGGCCTGGCAGCGCGTCGGCTCACCGCTTAGTTTGCACGCCTGATACTCACTGCAGATGCGAATTCATTCGCATCTGCATGGTTGAGGCGGCAAAGCTGTAGGAGGTGCCGCTTGCGGGCCGATGCCACAACTCGCGCCGCAAGCGGACGCTGCTACGACCTGACCAACTAGCGGATTCTGGTTCAGTCCAGCATATGGGAGGCCAGGCCGTCTGCCAGCTTGGGTTCGAACCAGGTCGATTTCGGCGGCATGACTTCGTTGGCATCCGCTACCGCCATCAAGTCTTCCATGCTGGTGGGATGCAAAGCCAGCGCCAGCGCCATCTCGCCCGAATCAACCCGTTTTTCCAGTTCAGCCAGGCCGCGGATGCCGCCAACGAAATCGATGCGCTTGTCGCGGCGCGGATCCTCGATACCCAGAATCGGCGCGATCAGATTGTTCTGCAGCAGGCTGACATCGAGTCGGCCAACCGGATCTTTCGGAATCAGGTCGGGGCGGATAGTCAAGGTGGTCCAACGGCCATTCATATAAAGACCGAATTCGCCGGTCCGCGCTGGCTTCACCGCCAAATCGCTCATCTCGATCATGAAACTTTCCGCCACGCGCGCCATGAACTCAGGTTCCGAAAGACCGTTCAAGTCCTTGATCACACGGTTGTAATCAAGGATGCGCATCTGGTGATGCGGGAAGATCACCGACAAGAAATAGTTGTAGGCCTCGTCACCGGTATGCGCAGCGTTGTTGGCCGAAGCGGTAGCACAGCGCGATGCGCAGATGCGGCTGGCAGAGGCGGAACGGTGATGGCCATCGGCGATATACAGCGCCGGCATGGCATCGAACAGTTCGGTCAGGCGTGCCAGTGTCGCGGTATCGCTAATCGCCCACAACGTATGGCGCACGCCGCCGCTGTTTACGCCCTCGGCCACGCCATCCGAATCCGGCTCGGCCTGAGTCGCGGCGGCGAGGATCGCATCCACCTCGGCCTGCTGCGGATAAGCCAGCAAAACCGGTCCGGTCTGCGCGTTCAGTGCCTCGATCTGGCGTACCCGGTCGTCTTCCTTGTCGGGGCGGGTGAATTCATGTTTGCGAATCCGGTTGGTGTCGTAATCCGCCACGCTGGCGGCGGCAACCAGGCCGACCTGGACATGCTCACCCATGATCAGGCGATAGGCGTAATAGCCAGCCTGCGCATCCTGCTGCAGCACGCCGGCGGCAATCATTTTGTGCAGGTTTTCCGCCGCCTTGGCATACACCTCGGGCGCATACGGATCAGTATCCGGCAGCAGGTCGATTTCGGGTTTCGAAATATGCAGAAAACTCCACGGCCGGCCTTCCGCCATCAGCCGCGCTTCAGCGGTATTCAGTACATCGTAGGGCGGCGCGATGACTTCCGGGGCGCGACCGGGCGCGGGACGCAGGGCGGGGAAAGGACGAATCAGGGACATGAAAAGCTTTCAGGAATCGGGACAGCGCGAATTCTATCCTGCGGATTTATCGTCGCGTTCGCGCACTAACCGCCGAAAAGTAATTTGTAAGCAACTTAACCCGGGAGGCAACCGATGGAGCCTGGCCACGCTGAATAGCTGATTGGCTTCGTCATGCCGTGATCGCACCCCGATCCAGCTTAAGATGGTTCCGTTACGATGTTTCGAAATCGTCCACTGCATCCGCCATGCCCCCGACCCTGCACCCAACCCGACTTAAACCGAGACTGCCTCACCTGAGTGAGCGCCGACGCAATGGGTTGGATGGTGTTCTGCAAGCCGTGGTCACCACGCTGCGGCTGTTCATCAAGAACGAATTGCAGAATCACGCTGCCGCTACTGCGTTCTATTTCCTGCTCTCTGCCGCGCCGCTGATTCTGTTATTGACCTACGCCGCGCAATATCTGGCGGTGCTGGCGGAAAACTCGACGCCGGCGGTGATCCTGCTCGCTGCCTTGTACGCACAATTCAATCTCGATCAACTTTCCAATCTGGGCATCATTCCGCAAAAAACCCAGGTGGCCGCCAGCGGCGTCGGTTTGTTGACCCTGGTGCTGTCGTCACGCGGGCTGTTCAATGCCGTACAAAGCGCATTCAGGGTGATTTTTCCGGATGAATCGAAACGCCCTTTCGTCCTCAACTGGATGCTGCCGCTGGTGATCATTCCTGTGATGTTTGCACTGGTTGCGGTTTCGGTGACGATCCAGGCGAGCCTGACCTTTCTCGCCAGTGTCGACATCCTCGGCGAGTCGCGCACCGCTTTGCTGAAAGGTCTCAACAGCGTGATCGTGCTGTTGCTGGTGTGGTCGCTGTTCTATGCCGCACTTCGCCGATTGCCGTTGCATCGACCGCCGCCACGCCAGACGCTGCTGGTCAGCGCGCTGGCCACACTGACCTTGGCCGGACTGTTTCAGGGCTTTGGCCTGTTCTTCCAGATTGAAAAGTATCAGGCGGTTTACGGTGCGCTGGGGGGTGTTGTATTCATCCTGATCGGCGCCTATTTCGCCTGCATGGCGTTCTATTTCTGGGCGCAATTCCTTTATGCGCTGACCAAGATTGATGTCGCTGCGATGGAAAAACTGTTTCTCGGCAGCGGCAGCGGTGCCAACAAGCTGGAGGCGATCGTGTTCAAGCGTTCCAACCGCTTGCTGGCCCGCTATGGCCGAATTTATGCGAGCGGCGAAACCTTGATCAACGAAGGTGACACGACACGCGAAGCCTTCTTCATCTATGCCGGCAAAGCCGCCGTGTTCAAGCAATTTGGCGAAACCGAAAAACGCCTGATGCAGATCGACGAAGGCAACCTGCTCGGTGAAATGGCTTATCTGCTGAACGAACCCAGAACCGCCAGCGTGCGCGCTGAAACCGAACTCACCGCGCTGGTGCTGCCGCCGGAGATGCTGGAAGAACTGATGCACTACTCGGCGCCGTTCTCGCGCCGCATCATCGACTCGTTGGCGACACGGCTGATGCGGATGAATCAGTCGGCGCAAGCCTGAAATGGAGCGAGGGCGGTGAAATCACCGCCCTCGCAAACCAGACTACCGCCAAGAGCGGTCAGGATTGACGATGCTGGCCTTGGTGGCCGTGCCGGCCGTGCTGGCGCGGCTGCTTCGCCTTGGCATCGAACACCGATTGCTGCTCGGGTGTCAGTTGCACGTAGAAACTCTTTACCGCCTCAGCCTGCTCGACCATCCTGGCGCGACACTGTTCCGACATCGCCAGCATCTTGTCGAGACGTTGCGGTGTCGTCAGCTTGGCAAATTCGTCGCGCTTGGTCTGCCGCGCTTTGTCTGTCGATGCCTTTCTGCTGCATGCCCGGCTGGCGAGCCTGGCTGAAGGCGTTCCAGGCAGCTTCTTGCGCAGGGGTCAGCTTCAGACTTTCCTTCAGCGCTGCCAGAGGCCTGGCGCGATGTTCACCGCGCTTGGCCTGCAATGACTGGGCTTGGTCGACTTTGCTTTGGTTGAATTCACAGCCTTGCTTGCCAGGTCCGCCGCCATTCATCGCAAAGGATGAGGCCGCCAGAATGCCGCTACCAGCAATCAGGGCAACCATCAGCGCACGCTTGGTAAAAGAACCTTGGACCATCTTCATGGCGATCTCCTTCAGAGACGTTGTTTGAACCGCCGTCCCGGAATGGATACGGCATGGAAGTCATTCTGAAGGGGGATGTATCCGGTCCATTTCCAGCACCGGTGAAGATCTAAGCGAGTGTTACAAGATGCCGCACCCGGGAGCGGGTGCGGCAGGAAATTACTGCGCGAATTATTGCGCGAAGAACGCCTTGACCTTGTCCATGAAGCCCTTGGCGCGCGGATTGTGCTTGCCTTCATGATCGCTGCAGCAGGTATCGAACTCGCGCAGCAGTTCCTTCTGCCGATCGGTCAGATTGATCGGCGTCTCAACCACCACATGCGCCATCAAGTCGCCAGGGTGCTGGCTGCGCACGCCCTTGATGCCCTTGCCGCGCAGACGGAACACCTTGCCGGACTGGGTTTCGGCAGGAATCTTGATGGTGGCGTGACCTTCCAGCGTCGGAATCTCGATCTCGCCACCAAGCGATGCGGTGGCGAAGGAAATCGGCATTTCGCAATGCAGATCGTCGTGATCACGCTGGAATACCTGATGCGATTTGAGATGAATCTGGACATACAGATCGCCCGGCGGGCCGCCATTGATGCCAGCTTCGCCTTCGCCGGAAAGACGAATGCGATCACCCTCGTCGACGCCGGACGGAATCCGCACCGACAGGGTCTTGTGTTTCTTGATGCGGCCTTCGCCGTGACAATGCGTACACGGGTCGACAATCACTTTGCCGCTGCCGTGGCAACGCGGACACGCCTGCTGTACCGAGAAAAAGCCTTGCTGCATACGCACCTGACCATGACCACCACAGGTCGGGCAGGTGGTCGGTTCGGTGCCAGGCTTGGCGCCGGTGCCGTGACAGTGTTCGCATTCGCTCAGCACCGGCACCCGAATCTTGGTTTCGGTGCCACGCGCAGCTTCTTCCAGCGTGATTTCCAGGTTGTAACGCAGGTCGGCGCCGCGATAGACATGCGAACGGCCACCCCGGCCACCGCCGAAAACATCGCCAAAGATGTCGGAAAACGCATCCGAAAAATCGCGGAAGTTGCCGGAACCACCCGCACCTCCCCCCATCGACGGATCGACCCCGGCATGACCGTGTTGGTCGTAGGCCGCGCGCTTGTTGCCGTCGGAGAGTATTTCGTAGGCCTCTTTCGCTTCCTTGAATTTCTCTTCCGAAGCCTTGTCGCCCTGATTTCGGTCAGGGTGATGCTTCATGGCCAGTTTCTTGAAGGCCTTCTTGATTTCTTCGTCGGAGGCGCCTTTGGCGACGCCGAGTACTTCGTAATAGTCGCGTTTTGACATGGTCGGTGATCAGTAAACGGTGAGCAGGAAGCGGAAAATGCAAAAAGCGGCAAGCGGTTTTCACCGCTTACCGCTTACCGTTCACCGCTCACTTCTCTTTGACTTCCTCGAACTCGGCATCCACCACGTCGTCGTCTTTCTTGCCGCCCGCATCACCACCGGCATCGCCACCGGGGTTACCTCCACTCGCAGCCTGATCCTTGGCATACATCTGCTCGGACAGTTTGTGGCTGGCTTCGGCCAGGACTTGCGTCTTGGCTTCGATATCAGCCTTGTCGCCGGACTTGATCGCCGCTTCGCATTCGGTGATGGCAGCTTCGATCTTGGCCTTTTCGTCTTCGCCGACCTTGTCGCCGAAGTCTTTCAGCGCTTTCTTCACCGAATGCACCATGCTGTCAGCCTGGTTGCGCGCGGTGGCCAGCTCGAAAGCCTTGTGGTCTTCGGCGGCATTGGCTTCGGCGTCCTGCACCATTTTCTGGATTTCTGCCTCGCTCAAGCCGGAGTTGGCCTTGATCGTGATCTTGGCTTCCTTGCCGGTGCCCTTGTCCTTGGCGGACACGTGCAGGATGCCGTTGGCATCGATGTCGAAGGTGACTTCGATCTGCGGCATGCCGCGTGAAGCCGGCGGAATGTCGGTCAGGTTGAACTAGCCCAGGCTCTTGTTGCCGGACGCGATTTCACGCTCGCCCTGCAGCACGTGGATGGTGACTGCAGTCTGGTTGTCGTCGGCGGTGGAGAACACCTGATTGGCGCGGGTCGGGATGGTGGTGTTCTTCGGAATCAACTTGGTCATCACGCTGCCCAGGGTTTCGATGCCCAGGCTCAGCGGGGTGACGTCGAGCAACAGCACATCTTTGACTTCGCCTTGCAGCACGCCGCCCTGAATCGCGGCGCCGACGGCGACGGCTTCATCCGGGTTGACGTCCTTACGCGGGTCCTTGCCGAAGAACTCCTTCACCAGTTCCTGAACCTTGGGCATGCGCGTCATGCCACCGACCAGAATCACGTCGCCGATATCGGACACTTTGACGCCGGCATCCTTGATCGCCATCTTGCACGGCTCGATGGTGCGCTTGACCAGTTCTTCCACCAGGCTTTCGAACTTGGCGCGGGTGATCTTCATCACCAGGTGTTTCGGGCCGGAGGCATCCGCCGTGATGTAGGGCAGATTGATTTCGGTCTGGGTGTTCGAGGACAGCTCGATCTTGGCCTTTTCCGCAGCTTCCTTCAGACGCTGCAGCGACAGCACGTCCTTCTTCAGATCGACGCCCTGGTCCTTCTTGAACTCTTCGATGATGTAGTCGATCAGGCGCTGGTCGAAGTCTTCGCCGCCGAGGAAAGTGTCGCCGTTGGTGGACAGCACCTCAAACTGGTGCTCGCCGTCGATTTCGGCAATTTCGATGATCGAGATGTCGAACGTGCCGCCACCCAGGTCATACACCGCAATCTTGCGGTCGCCTTCCTGCTTGTCCATGCCGAACGCCAGCGCGGCCGCGGTCGGCTCGTTGATGATGCGCTTGACTTCCAGACCGGCGATGCGGCCGGCGTCCTTGGTGGCTTGGCGCTGCGAGTCATTGAAATAGGCCGGTACAGTGATCACGGCTTCGGTGACTTCCTCGCCCAGGTAATCCTCGGCGGTCTTCTTCATCTTGCGCAGCACTTCGGCGGAAATCTGCGGCGGTGCGGTTTTCTTGTCGCGCACCTCCACCCAAGCGTCGCCGTTGTCGGCCTTGATGATTTTGTAGGGCATCAGGGAGATGTCCTTCTGGACTTCCTTCTCTTCGAAGCGACGGCCGATCAGTCGTTTGATGGCGTACAGCGTGTTTCTCGGGTTGGTGACCGACTGGCGCTTGGCCGGCGCACCCGCCAAGATCTCGCCGTCTTCGGCATAAGCGATGATGGACGGCGTCGTGCGGGCGCCCTCGGAGTTTTCGATCACCTTGGGCTTGCCACTTTCCATGATGGCCACGCAGGAGTTGGTGGTGCCCAGGTCGATACCAATAATTTTGCCCATTTTATGTTCCTCAGAATGTATTAAAGGTTTTGATTAAACGTAGTAGCCAAGTGGGATTGAGATGTGTGATTTCAAGTTGTTTTTTCGACATTCCCACCTGCACGGGAATGTCGGATCGTCTCAATTCGCCTTCACCACAGTGACCAGCGCCGGCCGCACCACGCGATCATTCAGCGCATAGCCTTTCTGCAGCACGCTGGCGACGCTGTTAGGTTCACCTTCGGCTTCAACAGTGGCAATTGCCTGGTGATAATTTGGATCAAACTTATCACCCAAAGGGTTGATTTCCTGGATGTTGTTTTTTTCAAAAACGCCTGACAGTTGCTTCAGTGTCAGGTCGACGCCACTTTTCAGGCTTTCGATGCTGGCGTTGTCGCCGGTGGCCAGCGCCGCTTCCAGGCTGTCTTTCACCGGCAGCAGTTCGGCGGCGAACTTGTCCAGCGCAAACTTGCGCGCCTTGTCGATTTCATCCAATGCGCGGCGGCGTGCGTTTTCTGCATCCGCCTTGGCGCGCAACCAGGCGTCGTGATGTTCCTGGGCATTCAGCTCGGCCTGGCGTAGTTGTTCTTCCAGGCTGGGCATGAAATCCACGTTCTGTGCTTCCGGTTCGGTCGGTTCGATATTTTCGGTGTTGATCTGATCTGACATAGTGCGTCCATTTCTAAAAAACCCGACTGGTTCTGGGGACGATGCCAGCCAATTCAAGTGGCTGATTCGGCTTGTCTGCGTTGCAACCATGATTCCGCGATAATCCGGCCCATCGTCGCCCCCTCGCGCTGCGATGAAGCGCGTTCTGGAACACTCTGGAGATATCCCGTTGGCTGCCGAACCTTTAATTGAAATCAGGGACTTGCACTTTTCCTACGGTGAGCGTGAAGTGCTGAAAGGTATCAACCTGAGCATTCCGTGCGGCAAAGTGGTCGCCATCCTGGGTTCCAGCGGCTGCGGCAAAACCACGTTGATGCGTCTGATCGGCGGCCAACTGCTACCGGCCAGCGGCTTCGTCAAGGTAGCCGGAGAAGTCGTCCATCAACTCGACAACAAAGCGCTTTACCAACTGCGCCGCAAGATGGGCATGATGTTTCAGGCCGGCGGTTTGTTCAGCGATCTGTCGGTTTATGAAAACGTCGCTTTCCCGATGCGCGAACACACCGACCTGCCGGAAGCGATGATCCGCGATCTGGTGCTGATGAAACTCGACGCGGTCGGTCTGCGCGGCGCACAAAAAATGATGACCGGCGAACTCTCCGGCGGCATGCAGCGGCGCGTTGCGCTGGCGCGTGCGGTCGCGCTCGATCCGATGCTGACCATGTATGACGAGCCCTTTGCCGGCCTCGATCCCATCTCGCTAGGCATCATCGCCAACATCATCCGCCGACTGAGCGACGCACTCGGACTGACTTCCATCCTCGTGACCTACGACATCGCCGAATCACTGAAAATCGTCGATTACGCCTATTTCATCGACAACGGCATCGTTGTCGCCGAAGGCCCGGCAGCGGAAATGCGGCAATCCAGCCATCCCTTCGTCCATCAATTCGTGCACGGCGAAGAAGACGGCCCGGTCAGCTTCCACTACCCGGCACGCGACCTCTCACTTGATCTCGGTTTGTCGAAGTAGAGTTTGAATAAACTCACTTTAACGTGAAAGAACCCACCCCAACACCGGGGCGGCACCTGGCGAAACGCAAGCCTGCACGAGGTGTAACGGATCAGGGGTGCCGGGCGCATGCCGGCATGAAAATTAGATGGATACATATCCGGTTGAATGCGCGTGCTGCATGGCAACCCAGGCTTGGCCCAGGCTCAAGCCACCGTCATTCGGCGGCACTTGCCGAGCCACCAGCACGTCGAGACCCATGTCGCTCAGCAAGTGCGTCAACTGGCGTGAAAGCAGATGGTTCAGGAAACAGCCGCCGCTCAATGCGATCGCCCGCAAACCCTGTGCAACGGCGGCCTGGCCGACCCAGTCAGCCAGCGCCTGCGCCAAGGTGGCATGAAAAATCGCCGCGCCCAATGCCGCGTCGGGCTGATCGGCGATGGCAGCCAGCAGGGGCAGCAAATCGAGTTCGCTGAATGGGTCGCCGGTGTGCTGACGATCAGCGTTTAGACAATAAGCATGCAGGCAATAGCCATCGCGGATCGGTGCGACATCGCCATAACGTTCCGCCAAGCCTTCCAGCAACATCGCTGCCTGACCTTCGTAGGCCATCACCGTGCGCGCGCCGAGCAAACCGGCGGCGGCATCGAACCAGCGACCGAGACTGCTGGTCGGCGGGCAATTCAATTTGCGCGCCAGCACCTGCTGCAACTGTGCGGCGGCCGGTTGGGCGGCAAAGCGCGTCGCGATCTGGTCACCGCGCGCCATTTGAAACAGCGCCGCCGCCGCCATCCGCCAGGGCTCCTTTGCGGCCTTGTCGCCGCCCGGCAAATCAATGGGAGCGAGGCGACCCAGCCGGGTAAAACTTGCGCCTTCAAGCCGCAACAACTCACCGCCCCAGGCGGCGCCATCGCTACCGAGGCCGATTCCGTCCAGCGCCAGACCCAGTATCGGTTCGTTCAGACCATGCTCAGCTGCCACGGCGGCGACATGGGCATGATGGTGTTGCACCGCAATTGCCGGCACATTCCACGCTGCGGCGAGTTCCAGCGCGTGGCGGCTGCTGAAGAAATCCGGATGCAGATCGTGCGCGATGATGTCCGGTCGAACTTGCAGGATGTCGAGCAGATGCTGGCTGACTTCAATCAGCATGCTGATAGTGGCCGGGTTGTCGAGACCGCCGATGTGCTGCGAAACAAAGGCTTCATCGCCGCGCGTGACGCAGATCGTGTTCTTCAGATAACCGCCCAGTGCCAGCACCGAAGGTCCGCTGGCAGGCAAGTGCACTGGCAAACGAATCGCGCGCGGGGTATATCCGCGCGCGCGGCGGATGAATTGCGGTGCGCCGGCTGCGGTAATGCGCAGCACGCTGTCGTCGCAGCGCACGACGATGTCGCGGTCGTGCATCAGCACTACATCGGCAATGCCGGCCAGGCGTTCAACGGCTTCGGCGTTGTCGATGACCAACGGTTCGCCGCCGGGATTGGCGCTGGTCATTAGCAGCAGCAAATCCTGTTTTTCTTGCATCCAGGCGCTGCCGACCGGTTCACCGGCCGCAGCATGGAACAGCAACCAGTGCAGCGGCGTGTAGGGCAGCATGACGCCGAGCCAGGCCAGGCCAGGGGCAATATCGGAAAATTCCGCATCGGCGTCAGACTGCTTGCGCAGCAGGACAATGGGCCGCTCGGGTGATAGCAGCAACTCAGCCTCCGGCGCGCTGATCAGCGCCCAAGGCCGGATTGACAAGGGATTCGCGGCCATGATCGCGAACGGCTTTTCATCGCGCTGCTTGCGGCTGCGCAAACGTTTCACCGCGTCGGCATTGCGCGCGTCACAAGCCAGATGAAATCCACCCAGG
>JBBQQT010000053.1:0-20252 GCA_038215555.1 Burkholderiales bacterium
GGGAGTCCCCGACATGACCGTACATGCTTTGAATGACCAGGAAGTCCGCCTGCTGCGCGAGGAAGTCGAGCTATTGATGACTGAACGCCAGAAATTGTTGCAGGTGACTGGCTCTGCCGCTGTTCTGGTGGCGAATCTGGATTCCGATAACCTGCCTGATGATCAGGACACCATCGATGCCGCCGAAGTATTGGCGGAGAGCCTGAATGCCCTCAGCGAGGAAACGCTGAAAGATGCGCTGGATTCGGTACGCGCTGAATTCGATCCGGAAACCGAGGCCGCGCGCCCGCGCGCCAACTGACTTACAAATCTTGCAGCAACGGCAGCTTTGCCTTGCCGAGGCTGCTGAAACGCCTACATATTCGGTGTTTCAGCCAAGATCAGGTCATACAGTTCCCAGGATAAACGGGCGTCCTCCGGGCTGATCTTGCGCACCGCCTGACCCACGCTGACCATGACGAATTCGCCGATTTCAGGCGGGTCATCCTGCAGCATGAAGAGTGAAATGTCGCGGAACACGCCGCGCGCTTCACAGCGCGCATTCAAGCCGTCGACCGAAGTAATGCACATGGGGATGGCGAGGCACATGACGAAGTCGATAAATAGAAGTGATGGGGCAGTATAAGTGGTTGATAGAAGACAAGATAGTCTTCAATTTTTCCGAAAAATTAAGCTAAATCAGTAACTTGAGTTTTTTACTCGGTTGTTTTTGCTGCAGCTGCAAATTAACATCCGCCGCATCATGAAAACCTTGATCCTGGGCATTGGAAATACCCTGCTGACCGACGAAGGTGTCGGTATCCATGTGCTGCAAGCCTTGGAGTCCAGCCTGGCTGACTTTCCCGATGTGACTCTGCTCGACGGTGGGACTTTGTCCTTCACTTTGGCGGGGCCGATCGAGGAAGCTGAGTCGCTGATCGTGGTTGATGCCGCCAACATCAGAGGCGTGCCCGGCGATTGGAAGCTGTTCCTGGGAGAGGAAATGGATGCTTTCCTGATGGGTAATCGCAAATCCACCGTGCATGAAGTCGGCCTCGCCGATTTGCGTGCAATTGCCATCCTGGCCGGTCATTGGCCAGAAAAACGCGCCATGCTCGCCATCCAGCCGGATATCGTCGATTGGGGCGAACAGGCTACGCCGGCGGTTGCTGCCGCGATTCCTCCGGTATGCGCGGCCATTCATGAATTGCTGAAAGCCTGGAATCATGCCGCTTGATGCCATCCCTGTTGTTGTCATCAACACTTCAGAGAATTCTCTTGCTGCCGATAGTGGTTTGACGGGCAACGCACCGGTTTTATTACGTGAAATTGCCGCACTCGCGCAGCGCTTGCTTGCTTCGGACGAGTCGTCGGCAATCGACCTCAGGGCGCTGCCGCTGACACCCGCTGATCTCGATTGGTTGCGGGAAACGCTGGGTCAAGGGCAGGTTGTGGCGACACTGGATGCGGAAGGTGAGTCAACCCTGAGCGAGACAGTTTGCCCCGGCGTCTGGTGGGTGACGCACCACAATGAACAGGGTGCGGTTGCGTCTGAATTTATTGAAGTGACTTATGTGCCAGAACTGTTGAAAGCGCATCCGGATGACGTAAAAATTGGATTAGAACATCTTGAATTACTGATTTCTGATCTAAGCTGAATTTGTTTGTTTCAACGAAGTTGTGTTCCGAGCCAGGAGGCAAAGCATCATGCAAGGTCCATTGATCGACTCACTCGCGCGGCAGGGCGTTACTCGCCGAACATTCATGAAGTACTGCGCCACGCTGGCGTCCATGATGGCGCTGCCGCCCGCGGCAGGCCGGGCGATGGCGGAAGCCATGGCGGCAGCGCCGGCGGCAACCAAACGACCTTCGGTCATCTGGCTGCCGTTCCAGGAATGCACCGGCTGTACCGAATCCATTACCCGCTCGCATTCACCCACGTTGGAAGGGCTGATCTTCGATGCGATCTCGCTCGATTATCAGGAAACGCTGATGGCCGCAGCCGGCCACCAAGCCGAAGAGGCGCTGCACGCGGCAATGAAGGAAAATGACGGCAAGTATCTGCTGATCGTCGACGGATCAATTCCGCTCGGACTTGATGGCGCCTACTCCTGCATCGCCGGCAAATCCAATCTGGAAACCTTGAAGGAAGTCGCCAAGGGCGCTTTTGCGATCGTGGCGATGGGCTCCTGCGCAGCCTTCGGCGGCATCCCCAAAGCCAATCCCAACCCCACTGGCGCTGTTTCGGTGTCGGACATCATCAAGGACAAGCCGATCATCAACATTCCCGGCTGCCCGCCGATTCCGGTAGTCATGACTGGTGTGCTGGCTCACTTCCTGACCTTTGGCAGCCTGCCGGAAATGGACAACAAGGGGCGTCCGAAAGCGTTCTACGGCGAAACTATTCACGACCGTTGCTATCGCCGCCCGTTCTACGATCAAGGCAAGTTTGCCAAGACGTTCGACGATGAAGGTGCGCGCAATGGCTGGTGTCTGTTCGAACTCGGCTGCAAGGGCCCGGTGACCTACAACGCCTGCGCCACCGTGAAGTGGAATGGCGGTACCTCTTGGCCAGTGGAGTCCGGGCATGGCTGCCTGGGCTGCTCGGAACCCGATTTCTGGGACGCCGGTGGTTTCTACAAAGCGTTGTCGATGCCGGCTGACCCCCTCAAATTCGTATCCACCGCAGCAGTAGTTGGCGCGGTGGCGGGCGTGGCGGTCAGTTTTGCCAACCGGGGCAAGAAGGGCGCGGCCAAGTCGGCTCATGAGACAACCACCTTGGCTGATCTGGAGAAATGACCATGAATGACATGCAATTTCTGACCTGGGTCCGGGGAACCGGACTCGACATCGCAGTGAGTATCTTTGTCCTCGGTGTGCTCTGGCGGTTGTTCGAGATTTATTCCCTCGGCCGCAAGGCAGATATTTCCGCAGCACGCAGCGTCTCCGGCGCTTCTGGCTGGCATACGATCTTTCGTCGTTCGGTGCCGCCTGAAGGCATGCTGAAACGTTCACCAGTGAGCTATATCGGCGGGTATATCTTCCATATCGGTCTGGCCATTGTGGTGTTTCTGTTCGCGCCGCATATCTTGCTGATCAAGAACCTCACCGGGTTGTCGTGGCCGGGACTGCCGTCGCAGTTCATTGATCTGGCCGCGGTGGTGACCATGGCGGCGATGGTGGTAGTGCTGGTGGATCGCATCAACAAGCCGGTGAAGCGCTATCTCAGCACGTTTGGCGACTGGTTTGCCTGGACGTTGACTTTCCTGCCCGTGCTGACTGGCTGGATGGCGGTTCAGCATCTTGTGCTGCCGTACACCACCATGCTTGCTCTGCATATTTTGACGGTCGAATTGCTGTTGATATTCCTTCCGTTCACCAAGTTGTTCCATGCCTTCACCGTTTTTGGTTCGCGTTGGTACATCGGCAAGATCAACGGTCATAAAGGAGTAGCGGTATGAGCGCGTCATTGGAAAAAGGCGTCCGTGTCCTCAAGGAAGTCATCGACGCCCCCATCGCCAGCTATTTCAGTAGCTGCGTGCACTGCGGCCTGTGCGCCGAAGCATGTCTGTTCTATACGGAAACGGGCGATCCGAAATACACCCCGATCCACAAGTTGGAGCCGTTGCGCCGTCTTTACGAGCAGGAATACACGCTGCTCGGACGTCTCGGCAAGCTGGTCGGTCTGTCCAAGCCGGTTACCGATGACGAACTGGAAGAGTGGAAGGAATTGGTCTACAACTCCTGCACGCTGTGCGGTCGATGTTCGGCAGTTTGCCCGGTGGGTAACGACATTGTTTATATGGTGCGCAAGTTCCGCGAAGGCATGTCAGCCTCCGGCCATGCACCCGAAGGCATCATCGGTGCGGTCAATCGCACGGTCACTATCGGCAGCCCGATGGGCGTCAAACTGCCGGCGGTAAAGGCACAGATGAAGCACGTCGAAGAAGATTACGGCTTGCCGATTCCGCTCGATGCCGAAGGTGCCGAGTACATGGTCATGCTGTCCTCGATGGAAATCATCAACTTCCCCGAGTACCTGGCTGCCATCGCCAAGATCATGCACCAGGCCGGCAAGACCTGGACCTTGTGTTCGACTGCGTTCGAAGCCACCAATGCAGGTATGCAGATTGGCAACTCCGACCTGGCTAAACTGTTGGTCATGCGGATTGTCGATGGTGCCGAGAAGCTCAAGGTCAAGACCGTGATCAGCCCGGAATGCGGTCACGCCTACACTGCGTTGCGGTGGGAAGGCGCCAATCTGATCGGTCGTCCGTTCACTTTCAAGGTACAGCACATCATCGAAGTGCTCGGTGAATTCCAGGAACAGGGGTTGCTGAAGACCGAGGGTTTCGAGACCGACAAGTTGACCTTCCACGACCCGTGTCAGTTGGCAAGACGTGGCGGTGTCATCAAGCAGCAACGCAATTTGATGAACATGGTGTCGAAGAACTTCGTCGAAATGCCGGATGCCGGATACATGAACTGGTGTTGCGGCGGCGGCGGCGGTGCATCGGCGATCGAAGAAGGTGAAGAACTCCGGATGGAGGCTTTCAAGAAGAAAAAATCCCAATTGGATGTGGTCAAGCCGGATCGTCTGGTCACCGCCTGCGCCAATTGCCGGATCGTTCTGGAAGAAGGCCTGGAGCATTACCAAATGGATATCCCCGTGCTCGGTCTGACCGAATTGATCGCCGAACATATCCCGGATCAAACTTCCGAAAAAGGGGCTTGAAGCCATGGCCATCAGTAATGACAAAGAGTTCAAGAGCGCCCTGGCCGGACTTTCTGCCAGCCAGCAGCGACAAGTTGCGGCCCGTTTCGTGCAGCGCGTGTTTGTGCTTTCCGGTGATGTGCGTGTGAAAGCGGCGCTGGATTTCGCCGCCCGTGCCGACATTACCGATGCCGATTTGACGGTTGTATCGCAAGCCGCCAACAGCGCGCGGGTGGAAAGCTTTACCCAGTGTGGCAAGGAAACCGACTGGACTGCCCAGGGCGGACACTTTGTTGCCAAAGCCGCAGTGGCGTGCGTCAAAGCCGCCGAGCCGGCTGACAATCTGGCCTGGGAGGCGGCGATGCAAGCGCGCATGGCGCGTACTTGTGAAACCGTTGCGACCGGTGAAGGTACCGAAAACACTGAAGCCGAGGAGCAATATCGCATCCTCGAAGCTTTCCTGAACAGTTGAGCCAAGGACAAAGACCATGAGCACAGCACAACGCATCGTCGTTGATCCCATTACGCGTATCGAGGGTCACCTGCGCATCGAAGCTGAAACCGATGCCAGCGGCAAAATCACCAGCGCTTATTCCGCCGGCACCATGGTGCGCGGTATCGAGATCATTCTGAAAGGCCGTGATCCGCGTGACGCCTGGGCTTTCGCGCAACGCATCTGCGGTGTCTGTACCCTGGTGCATGGCCTGGCTTCGGTGCGCTCGGTGGAAGATGCACTGCATCGCTCGATTCCCAGCTACACGATCCCGCAGAACGCGGAATTGATCCGCAACCTGATGATTGCCGCGCAGTATGTGCATGACCACGTCATGCACTTCTATCATCTGCACGCGCTCGACTGGGTCGATGTCGTTTCCGCGCTGAAGGCTGATCCGAAGGCGACCTCGGCACTGGCGCAGAGTATTTCCAGTTATCCCAAGTCATCACCGGGTTACTTTTCCGATGTGCAGAAAAAGGTGCAGACCTTCGTCGAGCAAGGCCAGTTGGGTATCTTCTCGAATGCGTATTGGGGCCACCCCGCTTACAAACTGCCGCCGGAAGCCAACCTGATGGCGGTGGCGCATTATCTGGAAGCGCTGGCCTGGCAACGTGATGTGGTCAAGTTGCATGCTGTCTTTGGCGGCAAGAATCCGCATCCCAACTTTGTCGTTGGTGGGGTGCCTTCCGCGATTTCCGTGCATACCGCAGCCGAAAGTAAAGTTGGTGGCCAGTCCGGCACGGCAGTCAACATGGTTGGTTTGCAAATCGTGCAAAACGTCATCAAACAGATGCGCGATTTTGTCGATCAAGTCTATGTCCCGGACACGCTTGCCATCGCCTCGTTCTACAAGGACTGGGGCAGCATTGGCGATACCGGCGGCAATTTCCTGTCCTTCGGCGATCTGCCTTCGAAGAGTTTCTGGGACACCGATTCCTACATGATTCCACGTGGCGTCATCCTGAACAAGGATCTGTCCACGATCCATCCGATTGATCTGGATGCCGATAACGAGATTCAGGAATTCATCAATCACTCCTGGTACAAATATAGCCAGGGCGACAATCAAGGTCTGCATCCGTTCAAGGGCGAGACTGAACTCAATTACACCGGCCCGAAACCGCCTTACGAGCATCTTGATGTCGAGCAGAAGTATTCCTGGCTCAAATCCCCGCGCTGGCAGGGCAAGTCGATGGAAGTCGGTCCGCTCGCACGCGTGCTGATGATGTATGCCACCGGCCACAAGCAGACCAAGGAATTGGTCGACTACACACTGAAGACGCTGGATGTGCCGGTTACCGCGCTGTTCTCCACCCTGGGGCGGACCGCCGCTCGGACACTGGAATCGAAAGTGCTGGCCGATGCCATGCAGGGCTGGTTCGACAGCTTGATGGCCAACATCAAGGCCGGCGAGGTTCGTACTTTCAACGATCAGTACTGGGATCCCGCCACCTGGCCGAAGCATATGCACGGCGTTGGTCTGCTGGAAGCGCCACGCGGCGGCTTGAGCCACTGGATCAATATCGACGATGGCAAGATCAGCAACTACCAGGCCGTGGTGCCAAGTACTTGGAATGCCGGTCCGCGTGACACGCTGGGACAACCGGGCGCTTACGAGGCTGCGTTGGAAAACAACCACGTCATGCATGATCCGAAACAGCCGCTTGAGATTTTGCGTACCATCCACAGCTTCGATCCCTGCATCGCTTGTGCGGTGCATGTGACCGATCCGGATGGCCAAGAATTGGTGCAAGTCAAAGTGAAATGATGTACACCCCGTCCTCTCGCGAGAGGACGGGGTGACTTTTTGTTAAGTGGTGAAGTGGCTAAGTATTTTATCCGCGCGAAAAAGGGCCCTTTGACGGGTTAAGAAAAAATGGAAGACCAACTCAAGCGACTGTTAGAAGCTGAAGCCCGTGCGCAAGGCATCATCGAGTCGGCCAGTCAGGAACGCCAGAAGATGTTGGATGATGCGCTGGCTGGGGTGCACGAAGCAGAAGCACGGTTTGAAGCCAATCGAGCCAATTTGCGCGCACCCTTCCTGAAAGAAGCGCAGGCCCGTGCCGAACAGGCGGTAGCTGAACTGGGTCGCAAGTATGAGGAACGACAGCGCAATCTGCGCGACATGGCTTCCCGCCATGAACAGGAGGCGGTAGACGCCGCTTTGAATCTGTTGCTTGACCCGGCTGTTTGATACGAGCTGGCCCGGATCATGTCAGCCTATCTGAACACTCGCGTCAGTCTGTTTTCCGGCCGCCTCTGGCAGAACGGGGATTTCGACGCGCTGATCGGCTCGCCGGATGCAGATATCGCCGACACCCTTTCCGACCGTGGCCTGCCGCAATTGGCCGCCGGCTATAACAACCAGGATCCGCTCTCGCTGGAGCAACGCATCATTGCCGAGATACTGGATGAAACCCGCGTCTTGATCCGTCCGCTGACCGGCGATGCGCGTAACTTCCTGATCTATTGGACCGAGCGCTTCGAAATCTCTAACGTGAAGACCCTGCTGCGCGGCAAGATGACTGGCGAAAAACCCGCCGCGTTGCTGGCCCGCCTGACACCGATGGGCGCGTTCAGTCGTCTCGATGTTCAGGATCTGGTGCATGCCGAAGATGTCACCGAATTGCTGCGTCGCCTGGAAGCCGGCCCCTATGCCGGCATCGTGCGACAAGCCCGGCGCGCCTTCGAAGACAGCCATGACCCGTTCATCCTTGATGCCGCGCTTGATCGCGGTTACTACGAAGGTCTCGCCCGGCGCGCACAACCGCTGGAGAACGCGGTCGGCGCGGCATTCCGGCGGCTCATGGGGTCGTTGATCGACTGCATCAATCTGGTCTGGCTGCTGCGTTACCGCTTCAACTACAACCTGCCACCAGCCCAGGTCTATTTCTTGCTCGTTGCTTCCCACTATGGTCTGTCGTCTTCTCGGCTGCGCCAACTAGCCGCATTGGGTAGCCTGGATGAAATCCTGATCGCGTTGCCCGATGGCTTGCGTCGTGAAATGAACGGAGTCACCGAAATACACGAAGTGTTCGCGCGAATGGACCGAATGGCCGCCGATGTGGCCGGTAAAGTGTTGCATTCCGGCGCGGGCGCGATTGCACGCGCCTTCGCATTCCTGATCTTGCGTGAACGCGACCTGCGGTCGGTAAGGGCTGTGCTACGCGGACGCCATCTCGGCTTGCCCATGGGTGACATCAAGCAGGCATTGCAACGTATGCCGGAAGGAGCCTTGTAATGTTCCGCGCCGAACCCCTGCTAAAAATCCGGCTGCTGATGCTGGCCACGGAAGCGCCCGATGCGGCCTTGGAACTGGCCCGCTTCGGGCTATTCAATCCGGCCGAACATGCGCACTCAGGCTACGACCAAGCTTTCGATGAATCTCCTGCAGAAGCCTATCGTGAGGCTTGGCTGCAAGCCGAATCCCGACTTTCCAAGGTGGTTGAACAATGCGGTGGCTTGGGTGAGTTAGTTATTCCCGCTGACGCAGCAGCACCTTCCCTGGCTGACCTGTTGGAGTTGAATGACTGGCTGAAAGAGGTCTGGACGACCTGTCTTGGCGAGCATGAAGCCGAAATGCGTACCCAGGACGATCAGCGCCATCTGGAAGCGCTGGAAGAAACGCTGGAGAAGCTGGAACGGCTGAATGTCGATATCGCGCAACTGTTGCGCCAGGATGGTCTGTTGGCCGTGAATATCGGCAGTCTGCCGGTAATCAGTTTGAAGCGTGTGACAGATGCGCTGTCGATCACTGGTTTTCTGGTCTCCACTTTCGATCAACATAACGAGCAGGTCTATGCCGTGATCGCCGGCCCGCGCGAGCGCGAGGCCGAGGTGCGTGGCGTGCTGTCCCAGGCCGGTTGGCGTGAATTGCCGGTGCCGCTGGAATTGCGCACGCATCCGCAGGCCGCGCGCGCCTGGCTGATCGAAGAGCGGAAACGGGTGGAAGAACGCGCCGGCGTGCAGTGCAAGGTGATGGACAATTTACGCGGGCAATACCGACCGCGTATGGATGAAGCGCGCTTGCGCGTCGCCTTGGCGCGTCCCCTGGCGGAAGCCGCGCTGGTTGGCGTGCGTGGCAAGGGCGGGCTGGCGGGCGTAGCCGGCTGGATTCCACGTCGCCGCGTCGATGCCTTGCGCGCGTTGCTGGAAGAACGTTTTCACGGCCGCTATCTGTTGGATGTGGCCGTACCCGAGGCGCATGAGGCGGCCAAGGTGCCGTCGCTGGTGCGCTATCCAGGCTGGTTGCAGCCCTTTGTTCCGTTGGTTAAGAGTTACGGCGTGCCGCGTTATGGCGAATTCGATCCTACCCTGCCATTTGCTTTTACCTATTTATTGCTGTTTGGCGCCATGTTTGGCGATATCGGCCATGGCGCGGTGATTCTGGTTCTGGCCGCGGCGCTGTATCGACGTCTCGGCCGCATGGCCTGGATTGGTATCGCCGCGGGTGCTGTGTCGATGTTGTTTGGCCTGTTCTACGGCAGCATCTTCGGCTACGAGGATGTCATCGAACCGGTCTGGATGTCGCCTTTGCACAATCCGATCCATGTCTTGACCGTGGCGGTTTCTTTTGGCGTCGGTTTCATCATCCTCACCCTGCTGGTCAACGTGCGTAACAAGTTCACTGCTGGCCATGTCAGCGAAGCGCTGTTCGATTCCACCGGCATTGCCGGCCTGGTTTTCTATCTGGGCGCGGTTGGCAGCGTAGTCAGTCTGGCAAACGCCAGCGAAAGCGCGGCCAAACTGGCGAATCCTGCTGCGGTCCTTGCGGTGTTGGGTATCGTCACGGTGGCGATATTCAAGTGGGTGGAAACACGAGCCGGCTGGGGGGAGCGAGCGTTGGTAACGGCCATCGAAACCCTGGAAACCGGCATCAATCTGTTCGCAAACACGCTCTCTTTCATGCGGGTGGCCGCCTTCAGCCTTAACCATGTGGCTTTGGCACTGGCGGTCTTTACTTTGGCAAACGGCCTTAGTACGGCCGGGCATTGGTTCACCATCGCGCTCGGCAACGTTGTCATCATCGTACTTGAAGGCGGCATCGTCGCCATCCAGGCCTTGCGTCTGATGTATTACGAAGGCTTCTCGCGCTTCTTCAGTGGCGATGGGAGGGAATTTGTCCCCCTGCGGCTGGAATTGGAGCGAAACAAAGTCTGATGGCGAGAGTGAGGCTAGGTTTGAGTTGTTATGGGTTTAGGTAATTTCACGTTAAGGAGAAAAAAATGTCTTGGTTGATCGCAATGATGGCGCTATCCGTGGTGGCGACGATAGGGGCAGGCGTCTGGCTGGAAATGAAGCCAGCCCGTTTGCCCGCGTCCCGATTCCTCAAGGGCGGTATGCTCGCCAATGTACTTCTGTTCGGGACTGGTCTGGCGGGCGCCATGTTGCTGGGCGTTCAGGATGTTCTCGCAGCAGAACCGGCCAGCGTCGGGCTGATGGAAATTTCCATGGGCAAGGGCTTGGCCCTGATCGGCATCGGACTGCCTACCGCATTAGCGGCCATCGGCGCAGGCATCGCGCTGGGCCCGGTCGGTTCCGCCTCGTTGGCGGTTATCGCAGAAAAACCGGAAATGTTCGGTCGTACGCTGATCTATATGGGTCTGGCCGAGGGTGTCGCGATTTACGGTCTGGTCATGTCGATCCTGCTGCTGGGCAAGATTTAAGGAGCCAAGCGTGCGGCAGGAAACCGATAAGCCGCTTGGCACGGCTCGCCTGGTGGTATTAGGCAGTGCCGGCCTAGCCGAGGGCTTTAGCCTGATCGGCGCGGAGATGTATGCCGATGCAGATGCCGCCAAGGTCGAAGAAGTACTTGGACAGTTGGTAAAAAGCGGCGACGAAGCATTGGTGCTGCTCGAATCGCACCTCGCACACGCCGGCGGACATTGGCTTGATCGGTTGCGCAATGAAGGCGGTCGCATCGTCGTCACTGAATTGCCGCCTCTGTCCGCCCCTTACGATTACGCGCCCGCCGTCGATGACGTGGTCCGCGCCGTGCTGGGACCAGAGGCTTTGAAGTAGTCGCTTACAGGTAACGAATATGGATACCCGAAAATGGATAACGATTCGCAAGTCACTCAACTGGAATCAGCGCTGATCCGTCAGGCTGAGACCTTGGCGCGTGAACAGCGCCATAACGCCGATGTGTTGCGCGCGCGCATTCTGGCCGAGTCAACCGACAAGCTGAAACTGGCGGAAGATCGTGAAGTATTGGCGGCCAAGGCCGAGGCCGAGCGCCGGGTGCGGCGGCAATCGCAAGCGGCGGAAACCCGTCTCGCTTCCGAACTCGACCGCTTGCGCTGGGCCTTGACCGAAGCCACGTTGTCCGGCGTCAAGCTGGCGTTCCAGGAGTTGGTTGACGATGAAACGGCTTATCTCGAAGTGCTCGAGCAATGGTTGGCGGCGGCGGCACAAGCGCTGCCGGCGGGTGATCTGATCGCGGAAGTGCGGCGCGATGATGGCAAGCGAATTGCCGCCGTCTGGGACCAATTCAGCGCCCGCGCGGCACCGGGCCGCAAGGTGACATTGCGCAGCCACAACCATCCGAGCGAAGGTGGCATGCGGGTTCTGCTGGCCGATAACCGCGCCCAGATGGACCAGACTTTTGAAGCCCGTCAATCGCGTCTTGCCGATGAACTGGCGCGCGTCGCGATGGAACGGCTGTTCGCCAGCGCTCCCGACCTGGGCACCTTGGTGCGCGGATAACAAGCGGGAAAATAATTAGGAACTGCGATGGGAAAAATTCTTGAAATCAACGGCCCCCTGGTCAAGCTGGAGTTGCCGGAAACGGTACTCGGCGAGCAGGTGCGAGTGGGTCGTCTGGGTCTGGTCGGTGAAGTCATTGGCCGCGACGGCAATACCGCTCTCGCGCAACTCTATGAAGATACCGCCGGCTTGCGCCCTGGCGAGGAAGCCACCGGACTCGGTTGGCCGCTGTCAGTCGAACTCGGCCCCGGTCTTCTGGGTGCGATTTTCGATGGCGTGCAACGCCCGCTGGAGGCGGTCTGGCAACAAAGCGGCGACCGTATGGCGCGCGGTGTCGCGGTGCCTTCCCTGCCACGCGACAAACGCTGGCATTTCGTGCCCGATCCGCATCGACGCGCAGGCAC
Organism: Burkholderiales bacterium; assembly: GCA_038215555.1. Classification (GTDB taxonomy): domain Bacteria; phylum Pseudomonadota; class Gammaproteobacteria; order Burkholderiales; family Thiobacillaceae; genus PFJX01. Next base: position 12,299 of record JBBQQT010000053.1, read on the forward strand.
CGCGCTGGCGGGCGGCGATGTGCTGGGCACGGTGCAAGAAACCGAATCGATTCTGCATCGGATCCTGACGCCGCCATTGATTCATGGCGAGTTGCTCGAACTGGCGCCGGAAGGCGATTACACAATTGAAGAAATCCTGGGCCGGGTGCGCAAGTTCGACGGCAACATCGAGAAGCTGCACTTGTTCCATCGCTGGCCGGTGCGCACGCCGCGTCCATTCCGGCGGCGTGACCATGCGGTGGCGCCCTTGATCACCGGGCAACGCATTCTGGATACCTTTTATCCGCTGCTGAAAGGCGGCAAGGCGGCGATTCCCGGCCCGTTCGGCGCCGGCAAGACCATGTTGCAACAGCAGATTGCGCGCTGGTGCAATGCCGAGATCGTGATTTATGTGGGTTGCGGCGAACGCGGCAACGAACTGACCGACGTGCTCGAATTCATGCCGGAACTGAAAGACCCGCACACCGGCCGGCCGCTGATGGAACGCACGCTGCTGGTCGCCAATACTTCCAACATGCCGGTGGTCGCGCGTGAAGCCTCGGTCTATGTCGGCATCACCTTGGCGGAGTATTTCCGCGATCAGGGGCTCGACGTGGTGATGGTCGCCGATTCCACCAGCCGTTGGGCGGAAGCCCTGCGCGAAGTCGCTGGACGTCTCGGTCAGATGCCGGTGGAAGAAGGCTATCCCGCCTATCTCGGTTCTCGTTTGGCGGCGTTCTATGAACGCGCCGGCCGGGTGGAAACCATGGCCGGCCATCATGGTTCGGTGACGTTGATCGGCGCTGTTTCCCCGCCCGGCGGCGACTTCTCCGAGCCGGTGACCAGCCACACCAAGGAAATCATCCAGACTTTCTGGGCGCTGTCGAAAGAACTCGCCGATGCTCGCCACTATCCCTCGGTCGATTGGCTGGAAAGCTTTTCCGGTTACATCGGTTCAGCCGCTAAATGGTGGGCGGAGAACGTCAATCCGAACTGGGAAAAAGAACGCGCCGAAGCACTCGATCTGCTGTCCGCGTCGGAAGAACTGCAGCGTATCGTCAACCTGGTCGGTGTCGAGGCGCTGTCGAGCGAGCAACGCTGGACGCTGGAAGCCGCCGGACTGATCAAGGAAGGCCTGTTGCAACAGTCGGCGATCGATGAAATCGACAGTTTCTCCTCGCCGGAAAAACAGTACGCGTTGCTTTCCGGGCTTCTCGAAATTTTCCGCCAGGGCATGAAGCTGGTGAAGTTGGGTGCACCTGCGCGCCGCTTGATCCAGATGCCGCTGCTATCCCAGGCGCGACGCTGGAAGAGTCAGCACACCTCGGAAGATATCGCCGCGCTGAAAGCGAAGATCGCCCAGATTCCGGGCGAGTTCGAAAAGCTGATGCTGGAATACGAGCAGACGGCTTGAGACAGACCAAACCACGGGCAACAGCATGAAAAACATTGAATTCCGCACTGCAACCTCCGCCCAGGGCGGCCTTATCGTGATGGGCGGCGTGCCCGGCGTGGCGGCAGGTTCCCGCGTCCAGTTGCGCGACCATGCCGGACGTCTGCGTTCCGGTTTGGTCATCCGCGCGGCAGATGACGCCGTGCTGGTGGAAGTCTTTGAGGGCACCGACGAGCTCGATCTGGAACGGACCTGGGTGCGTTTTCTCGATGAGCCGTTCAAGTTGCCAGTGTCGCGCGACATTCTCGGCCGCATCTTCAACGGCGCCGGACTGCCGCGCGATGGTCGGCCGCCGATCATTTCCGCCGATCGCCGCGACGTCAACGGCGAGCCGCTGAATCCGGCGGCGCGCGCTTATCCGCGTGAATTCATCCAGACCGGCATTTCCGCCATCGACGGCATGAACTCGTTGACACGTGGTCAGAAATTGCCCATTTTCTCCGGCGGCGGACTGCCGCATAACCGGGTCGCGGCGCAGATCGTGCGGCAAGCCAAGTTGCTCGGCGAAGCCGCTTCCGAGTTCGTCGTGGTGTTCGCCGCCTTCGGCGCTTCGCACGCCGATGCGCGTTTCTTCGAGGAGAGTTTTGAAGAAAGCGGCGTGCTGAACAAAGTCGTGATGTTCCTCAACCTGGCCGACGAGCCGGTCATTGAACGGCTGCTGACGCCGCGCGCGGCGCTGACCGCCGCCGAATATCTGGCGTTCGATCTCGACTTTCACGTGCTGGTGGTGATGACCGACATGACTGCCTACGCCGAGGCGCTGCGCGAAGTGGCGGTGCTGCGCGGCGACGTGCCAGCGCGCAAAGGCTATCCCGGCTATCTCTATTCCGATCTGGCGGAAATCTACGAGCGGGCCGGGCGGATCAAGAACCGGCGCGGTTCCATCACCATGATTCCGGTTCTGTCGATGCCATCCGACGACATTACCCACCCGATTCCTGACTTGACCGGCTACATCACCGAAGGCCAGATTGTGCTCGGCCGCGAACTAGCCAACCAGAACGTCTATCCGCCGGTCACCGTACTGCCTTCGTTGTCGCGTCTGATGAAAGACGGCGTCGGCAAGAATTTCACCCGCGAAGATCACCCGCACGTCGCCAGCCAGTTGTTCGCCAGCTATGCCAAGGCGCTGGAAGTGCGCGGCCTGGCGGCGATCATCGGTGCGGAAGAGTTGTCAGACGCTGACCGCCGTTACCTCGAATTTGCCAATGCGTTCGAGCACAAGTTCATCGGCCAGGGCGAAGATGAAGACCGTAGCGTGTTTGAAACCCTCAACCTGGCCTGGGATTTGTTGTCGATGCTGCCGGCCGATGCGCTGATTCGGGTTTCGGAAGAGGAATTGGCCAAGTATCACAAGGGGCAGGCGACCGTGTCTGCCGCGTGAGTCTGCGATGAAAAAACGCCTATCCGTTCCGCCCACCAAGAGCGCGTTGCTGCAGGTCAGTCGCCAGGTCAAGTTCCTTGAGCAGGGTCGCCAGATGCTGGAGAAGAAGCGCGACCTTTTGACCCGCCTGGTTTACGAGCGGCTGGCGCAATACCGCGAACTGCGTGCGCAAACCATTGCCGAACTGGCCGAGGCGTATCACTGGCTCGGCATTGTGCAGATGCGCATGGGCGGCCAGATGCTGCGTCAGGCTTCGGTCGGATTGAGACAGGCGGTATCGATCCGGATCGTGTCGCGTTCCAGCGTCGGTGTCGAATATCCCAGCGTCACCGCAGAACCGCTGCCGTTGCAGCCGGTTGGCCTGATGTGGACCGATGTCAGTTTTGACGAAGCGCGTCTGCGCCTGCGGGAACTTACCGTTACCCTGGCGCGTCTTGGGGAAGCGGAAAACGCGTTATGGCGTTTACTGGCGGCTAGTCGAAAGACACAGAAACGGGTCAACGCGCTGAAGTACAACATCATTCCTCGCTATACCGCTACGGTGCATCACATCCGCGCCGCGCTGGAAGAGGACGAGCGCAATACGTTGTTCCAGATCAAAGTGTTACGCGCGCGGGCAGTAACTGCTAAATAACTCACGGCACCGCCATCGCCCGCAATCGGGTGATGTCGGGCAAGAATGGAATATCGCCATTCTGATCAATCCGATCAGTGAGGAAGCACCAGAATGAGATGCCCAGTTTTCGGCAGGTCTTCTTCAAGCTGGCGAAGGTATCCCTGCATTGCCTGCCGAGATCGCTCCGAGTACCGCCGCTGACCTTGCGCCATTTGACGTAACCCCGGATGTCGTTTTCGCTGCCGTTGGTATGCAACGGAATGTCGGGACGCTTGATAACCCGTCATTGCGAGGAGGCGATAGCCGACGCGGCAATCCAGCTTCCACCATCAAACTGCCTTTCTGCCGCAGCATGATGACACCGGATCAAAATTGATCGTTGCGCTTACACCCCACGCGGTGATCCAGGTTCCACCTTCAAATGGCCTTTGCCTGGCGACAGGGTTTTCCTTCATTCGTACATGCTTGTATGCACAAGTCTGTGCTAAAAAAAACCCTGAGCAGAATTATTGAATGGGACATCACCAAGGCCGAAAGCAACTATCGCAAACATGGCATCCGTTTTGAAGAAGCCGCTTTGGTATTCGATGACCCTTTGCCGTTGCATTGCAAGACCGATTCGAAAACGATGAACACCCCTGGCAAACGATAGGCATGATCGGCGGTTTCTTGTTGCTATTGGTCGCTCACACAGTTCGCATCGAAGATGTCGAAGTGATCCGCATCATTTCGGTTAGGCGCTCGGATCGAAAGGAAAGGAAACGCTATGAGCATGGCTAGACACAAGCAAGACAAATTGCCGGACCTGTCAGAGTTGCAGATGGAAGAACTAAAAAAACTCGCGCAGCAGCCAGACACACATATCGACTACAGCGATATTCCGCCACTTACGGATGAATTCTGGAAAAACGCTGTGCGCAACCCGTTCTATCGCCCTATCAAGATGCACACAACAGTCCGGCTAGATGCTGATGTGCTGGCCTGGCTTAAGCAGCAAGGCAGGGGCTATCAGACTAGACTTAATGCCATCTTGCGGCGAGCGATGCTCGAAGATGCGAACAAAGGCTGACGCGCACGCACAGACATCCGATTTGCCCCCACCCCCGTCATAGCGAGGAGGCGCCAGCCGACGCGGCAATTCAGCTCAACCGGCTTATAGTTAGTGGGCCAGCTTATTTGCGGGTGAGGTCATGGTTATGGGGCGTTGTTTTTGCTGTGTGGGCCGTGCTGGGCGAGTTCGGTTCGCATGAGCGGTAGCGGTGTTTTGTTTGTTCGCTGCGCTCAGAGTGGGGCTGCTGGTTTGCCGCGTCGGCTTTCGCCTTCTCGCAATGACGGAGGGGGGTGGCGTCGTTACAGAAATAATCCTGTCATCGAGCACATTGTCATTCTCTCTGGTCAGACTGTCTCATTCGTATCTCCACGTGCTTGACCGGCGGGGAGCTGATAGCTGCCGGAGGCCAGCCGGTTCCAGAGTTTGTAGAGGTTGTTTTCCAAATTCTCGCCAAACTTCGTTGTCGAGCATGATGACATCGAAGTCGAGGGCCAGATGGCCGCTGGACAGCGGCGTGAGGGTCGGCTTGGCGCGGCGCAGCAGGCGTTCGTTGGCGTCGTCCAGGGCGGTGAGCGCGCTGTCTCTTTCGTCTTCTCCAGGGTATCCATGCGCTGACGCAGGGTGGGAGAGGAAGGAACCATCACCAGGCCCAAGGCAACGCGGAAGAAGGCGTCATGGCGCAGCAATTCGATGGCGTCGAAGTCGGATTTGCCTGTGTACAACAAACCCACATAGGCCTTGATCAGGCTGCTGGTATGGATGCCGCCTTGGCCGGAAATCAGAAAGCGTGGCTCGATGACTTGGTCAATCTGGGCGAAGCGTTTGAGGTATTGCCCGACCAAGCTCAATCCCGCATGCGCCGCCAGGTTGTAGGGCAGGCGTTTGATTTGGAAGTCGGTTGCTCATGGCGGTGGCGGGGGATTCAAGGCCATGATTATCTCAAGCCCCGTGCCGATTTCACCCGTTGGGTGCGGGGTTATCTGCTCGCAACCCGTGCCAGATATGGCATGGGCTTGGCGGGAAAGTGGTCACGGATTCAGGTAAATGTCAGGTTAAGTCAATTCCAATAGAGGTATGAGTCTGAGCCTCTGGTTTTGACCTTGGAATTTCGAATCAAAACGGCTGGCGCCTGTGGGACTTGTGGGCAAAGGGGTGCGCGGTGGTTAAGTCGCGGATTTTTGCGACTTATCCACGGCAAGCGCCCCGGTTCGCTGGCGGGGTTTGCCAGCGAATTGTCCACAAGATACACAGGCCGGGGTTGGGGTGCATTTCCCGGCGGCTGAGTTCAAGCGGCCTTGCGGGATCGTTTATTGTTGGAAATAAAAAGTTGCTGCCGCGCCAGATTCATCTGTTCGGCAGCTACGTTGTCCGACATCGCCGTAGCGGTTGCGCGCAAACCATCGAGGCTGACGCCAGGGCGCAGAAACAGGGCGACATCCGGCACCGCTTCGAGCTTCTCGAAGGGTGTCTTGACGCATGCCAACGGATACCGCTTCTTCGTCTTTCCCTTCGCATCCGGTCAGTTGCTGGCGGGAGTAGCCGGTCGTCCGCGCCAGGTAGCGCAACACCAGCCCTTTGTCGGCTCGCCCCAGTTTGCGGTAGCCAAATCGCTTCAGGATCCCTTCGATGTGACGGTAACGCTCTTCGTCTTGTCCGCATGCTTGAAATTCGACCTCCGTCGTCCCCGCCAGAAATTGGCGTAAGCCGTTCGGACTCATTCCTCGATGGAAATGCGCTCTATCGTTCAGACTCATACCATGGTGGAAAAGACTCCGGCGGCGCCGACTACGTCACCAAGCCGTTCCGGCCGCAGGAAGTGCTGGCCCGCATCGCCGCCCACATGCAGAACGCGCGCCAGATGAAGCAGGCGCGCAGCGCGCTTGACGCCTTCGGCCAGGCCACCATCGCGATGCGCGCCGGAGACAGCCAACTGCTCTGGCAAACCCCGCTGGCACGGCGACTGTTGAGCGACTATTTCAACGTACCCGACGGGCTGACGCCGACACGCCTGATCGACTGGCTGATCGAAGCTCAACAAGCTGCACGCGAAAACCGCGAATCGCCGCTGCTCGCCAGCCTGCCAAACCGACGCCTGTTGGCCAGCCTGCACGACCCGAGCAAACCCGGTCAGGAGGGCGAAGCAGACGAGAAAGAATGGCTGCTGGTGCTGCGCGAAGAAAACCACCAGGCCGCCATCTCCAGCCTGATCGCCACCTTCCGCCTGACCCAGCGCGAAGCGGAAGTGCTGTTCTGGGTCTGCAAGGGCAAGACCAACAAGGACATCGGCGAGATTCTCAACACCAGTTCGCGCACGGTGAACAAACACCTGGAACATGTGTTCGAAAAGCTGGGCGTTGAAACCCGGACTGCGGCGGCAAATCTCGCACTGAACAAAATTGGGATGAGCGTCAACAGGAAGTGAAACGGCATCCGCGCCTCCCGCAACGAAGCAAACAAATGAAGCGGATCGCAGGCCGACCTAAAACGCCCGCGCCCGACCAGCCCGATACGCCGCCAGCAACGCCAGCATCAATTCCGGTCGTGCATCCAGTTCTTGCTGCGTCAACGTCTGTTCCGCCAGGGTTCTGACTGACTCCCAGTCGTCCTGACTCCGTCGCGCCTGTTCGAACTGCGCCCAATCGAAGACACCATCACGGCAGGCTTCCGCCGCCGCACCAGTCGCTTCGAAAAACTCGAGTTCATGCGATTCGAGGGCTTCATACAGATAGGAATAAGGATCGATGTCGCACGCCCGCGCCAGCAATAGATGGAAGTTCGGCGTCTCGCCAGCTTCGCTGTGGCTGCGATCGAGATCGATGACGGTATCGAGTTCGTAGGCTTCGCCCTTGAACGAAAAGGATGCGCGGATACGGAGGCTGTTGGGAGTCATGGCGAGCGATGCGTTGGCGGAATTCGACATTTTGCCGCAAGCCTCCGCCATAAATGCGCGGAAAAACTGCACGCCCGCTTTAGGTGCCGCCATCGCTGTTGCGGCTCGAAACTGGGGCAAAACGCAGCATGCAAAACATTTCACGCACCGATGTTGGGCAAACTGCCGGCCGCTTGGCTGCGCTACGTATTCTTCCTGCTGAGATGCAAACGCCGGAACAGCGCGTATCCGCCCTTGCAGACAGGCCAGTTTTTCAGCGCCAGGGCCGATGAGTCTGGCAACCGACGTTTCTCGCGCAGGTGGCAGGCTTCTTGTAGATAAACCCGACATCTACCGATTTTTGCCTCGGCTTTGCCTCGAGCTTACCTATGTACCGGTTCATGCTGGACTTGATTGGACGCCCTGGCAGCCGCGAGTTGGCTGCAGAGTCGGCCTCCGCTCTAGCCGAACAACTGAGTGCATCGAATCTTTCCGGAGACGCGCTAATCACGCCTGAACACCGTATTGCGCCGGCTTTGCAGGCGCTGATCACGCGCATCGGCAACCAGTCGAATCTGCAGCATGACGTGTTGACCGACCTG
>JBBQQT010000054.1:0-20166 GCA_038215555.1 Burkholderiales bacterium
GAGCCATGCGAGCGGCGATGATCTTCAAGCCGTTCGATTCGAAACGGGAATAGATCTTGCCAATCACGTTTTTGGCGACAGCGTCAGGTTTGATGATGGACAGGGTGCGTTCAACAGCCATTTTTTATGCTCCGAAGGAAAAAATGATGGGAATTAGTAATGGTGATTACGATTTGGAGAATGCAATGCCCGCCGACCAAGCTCGAGTCGGCGCCAGAAAAGGCATGGCAAAGGATTGAATACAAGCGAAAAAGCGCGCGCAAGTTACCATGAAACGCCCCTAAAATAAAGGCGATGCGCCGTTCCCGCGCGCCCTCTGGAGACCTGAATGCAAGCCGAAAATGGGATGCCGGAAAATGAAGATGTCCGGAAGAAAGCGCTGCTGCGTCTCGCTGTTGCCGGCGTCGTGACCGCCGCCGCGTTGGGCGGGCTCTGGTGGCTCGACCAGTCCGACAGCAAAAAGCCCCCGGTCGCGGAAGCACCGCCGGCGCCCATCGTTTCCGCGCCACCGCCTGAAGTCGCTGCGCCGCAAACCGAAGCACTGGAAACCGAGCCCAAAGCGCCGCTGGCCGAAGATTCCCCCGCCGTCGGTGCCGAAGCCGGCATGGAAAAAGCAGCTAAGACGGAAGGCTTGCCGGAGAAATCGCCGCCACCGCCGCCCAAAGTCAGCAACAACCTGTCGCCGCCGCGCGTGCAACCTTCGCCGCAACCCGCCTTTCCTTCACAGATGGCGCCCCGCCCCGCCGTCGTGACGCCAGCCCGGCCCGCCCCACCACCCGCTGCCGACCCGCTACCGCAAGCCCAGCCAGGGGTATCAGGCAAAGGCTACGTCGTGCAACTGGGTGTTTTCAGCAATCCCGATAATGCGCGTGAGTTGGTCACCAAGTTGAACAAGCAAGGTATTCGGGCGCACATGGAAGCGCGTGTCCAATTGGGTCCATTCCTGAATCGCCAAGAAGCAGAAAAGGCACAGATCGAAATGCGCAAGCTGGGCTATAACGCACTGCTTACGCTGTCTTATTCCGTCGTACCTAACGCTGTTTCGCCTGCCATGAAATGAGCCAGCCGGATTCTTCCGGTTTGGCCAGAAACTCACTGTCAGCTCCGACTCCTGCTGCCCATACCAGGGCATCGTCAAGATAGATCAACGGCATCGCGCCACGCTGCCAGGCCGGAATTCCGGCTTCGCGCAGCAGGTTCTTCAAGGTGCGGCGCGGCCGTCCCGGCCCCGGCTTGATCCACTCCCCGCCCTGGCGTCTGCGAATGCTGACCGGCCCCGGAGCAAGACGTACACCCTCACCCAGCACAGGCTGAAACTGCAAACTCCCGGCCGCGCCGAGATCAAAGTGCTGTTCGCCCTGCCAGATCAGTATCGAGGTTGCCTCCTGACTGACCTTCGGCAACACCGCTTCGACCACCGCCCAACCCCGATAGCGCCGCAGCACGTGTTGGCCAAACTCGACGCGGATCTGCGCATCCGGGCGGGCGCCGCACAATTGCCGCAGCGCCTCGCGCACCGCGTCGGGATGCAATTCCGCACCGGCGCGTTCGAGGAAGCGACGCAACAGATTGCGCGCACGCGATTCCGGCAAAGCTTGCAACGCCGAGATGGCCAAGCCGTATTGGCTGATCGCCGCGCGAGCATCCTGATCAGCCAACGCATCCAGCAACTGGGCGGCTTCAGTGAATTGAACCGCGGCTTGCGCCAAGGCTTTCGGCGCATGCGGAAAATGCTGGATCAGGCGGGGAAACACATCCTGCCGCAACGCGTTGCGCGCCAGTCGGAGATCGGCATTGCTGGCATCATCGACCCAGGCTAGGTCGATCTCCGCCGCGCCGGCCTCAATTTCAGCCCGCGTCGCCGCCAGCAACGGCCGCAGCAGCATGAGTTTTTCCGTCAGTGGCCGCGCCTCCGGCATCGCCGCCAGGCCTTTCAAACTGGCGCCCCGAAGCAGTTGCAACAACACCGTCTCGGCCTGATCGTCGCGGTGATGCGCCAGTACCAGAAAATCGGCATCAAGTTGGCAAAAAACCCGGTAGCGTGCGGCGCGCGCAGCCGCTTCCAGGCCTACTCCAGCAAGCTGAACATCAACGTGATGAATTTCCAACGGCACATCGAGGGCAAGACAAACCCGCGTGCAATGCTGCACCCAGGCATCCGCCTGATTCGAAAGGCCATGATGCACATGCACCGCCGTGAGACTGAAACCCAGCGATTGCCTGGCCTCGGCCAGCAGATGCAGCAAAACGCTGGAATCCAGACCACCCGAGTAAGCGACACAAAACCGGCTGCATGCGCCAATACCTGCCGCCGTATTACCTGCCTTGATATGACGTTTCAAGCAGGCATCCAGTTGGTGCATCAAGCATGCCCAAGCCGGGTTCCGGCCGGGTGTCAACGCAACCCCGGAAGTCATCGCTACCCCGAGCGTCAGACGCGCGTTTCCTTGAACTTGCCGTAACCCATCAAACGGGCATAGCGGCTATTCAGCAAGGCATTCAACGGCCGTTCACGCAGATTGACCAGCGTCTCGGACAAGACCTTGCGCAGCGATTCCATCATCACTTCCGGTTCGCGATGTGCGCCACCAAGCGGTTCGTTGACGATCTGGTCGATCAGACCCAGGGTTTTCAACTTGGGCGCGGTAATGCTCAACGCTTCCGCCGCCAAAGAGGCCTTGTCGGCGCTTTTCCAAAGAATCGAGGCGCAACCTTCCGGCGAAATCACCGAATAAGTAGCGTATTGCAACATGATCAACGCATCCCCAACACCGATTGCCAGCGCGCCGCCGGAACCACCCTCGCCGATCACCGTACAGATGATTGGCGTCTTCAGTTCCGCCATCACATACAAATTGCGCGCAATGGCTTCCGATTGACCGCGTTCTTCCGCGTCGATTCCGGGGTAGGCGCCCGGTGTGTCGATGAAGGTAAAAACGGGAATGCGGAATTTTTCCGCCAACCGCATCAGGCGCAGCGCCTTGCGGTAGCCCTCTGGACGCGGCATACCGAAGTTGCGGTACTGGCGTTCCTTGGTATCGCGGCCTTTCTGATGGCCGATCACCATCACCGGTTCTCCCTGGAACCGCGCCAGGCCGCCGACGATTGCCGGATCGTCGGCGAACGCACGGTCGCCGTGCAACTCCTGAAACTCGGTGAACAAACCTTGCACATAGTCGAGCGTGTAAGGTCGTTGCGCATGGCGAGCGACCTGAGAAATCTGCCAGGCGTTGAGCTTGCCGTAGATCTGCTTGGTCAGCGCCGCGCTTTTCTTGCGCAGACGCTCGATCTCTTCGGAGATGTCGAGTGCGGGGTCATTCTGCACTTCGGACAACTCCTCGATCTTCGCCTCCAGTTCGGCGATCGGCTGTTCGAAGTCGAGAAAAGTCAGCTTCATGTCGTTAACGGGTTACCAGAAGGGGTACGCATTCTACATGAGCGGGAAACCCGCTCCCGGCACCGACATCAATGATGATGGTCATGCGGGCCATGCACATGGCCATGCTCGATCTCTTCCGCCGAAGCTGCGCGGACCGACTGCACGGTACATTGCAGACGCAGGCTCTGACCCGCCAGCGGATGATTGCCATCCACCACCACCTTGCCATCGGCGACATCGGTCACGGTGTAAAGCATGACGTGTTCACCATCTTCGCTGGCGCCTTCCAATTGCATGCCGATCTTCACTTCTTCCGGGAATGCGTCGATCGGTTCGATCCGAACCAGCTCGGCATCGTATTCACCGAACGCATCGTCCGGCTCCAGCACCAGATCAAGTTCAGCCCCGGCAGCCTGACCTTCCAGCGCCGCTTCGACGCGTGGGAAGATGCCATCGTAACCACCCTGCAAATAGACTGCCGGCGACTCGGCAAGCGCTTCTTCCAGCATTTCGCCATCCAGGGTGGTGAGCCGATAGGTCAGCGCGACAACAGTGTCTTTTCCGATTTGCAATTAAAGCTCCTTGACAAGTTTGAAAACTTCTGCGGCGTGGCCTTTCGGCGTCACGCCAGGCAGGACATGCGCAATCTCGCCCTGGCCATTGATGATAAAAGTAGTGCGATTGACGCCTTCACGCATGACGCCATCGACTTCGCGGTTCACCAGAACCCCATAGTCACGGCACGCAATTCCGTCTTTGTCGGCCAGCAAACGCACCGTGATGCCATGTTTATCGCGAAACGCGCCATGCCGGATGCAATCGTCGCGCGAGACGCCGACCACTATGCAATTCAGCCGCGAAAAGTCATGCTCAAGATCACTGAACTCGATCGCTTCAGTCGTGCAGCCGGGCGTATCATCGCGCAGATAAAAGAACAGAACGAGCGGTTTGCCATGGTAATCCGCCAGTTTGGCGATTGTCATGTCCGCATCGGGCAATTCAAAATCTGGCGCTCGGTCGCCGTTGTTCAGCATGTGTTCCACTCCTCGCGAAAAATCGAAAGCATTATATGAATAAGCCCGTGAATAACCCCGTGAATCACCCTGCCAACAAGTCCAAGGAAAAATCTTCTCCTGCCAGCCCGAAGCAAGACAGCAAGCCATTCACGGAGGCGGATTATTCCCTGCAAACCTTGCTTGGCGGCATGTCGGTAGAAAAATTTCTTGCCGAGCATTGGCACAAGAAACCTCTTCTGGTGCGTCAGGCTTTGCCCAACTTCGGCGACTGGCTGAATCGCAACAGCTTGTCCGAACTGGCCTGCCAGGACAATTCCGAAGGCCGCCTGGTGCAATTCAAGCGCGGCCAATGCCAACTTGAGTACGGCCCTTTCGAAGCGGAAGAGTTGGATGCCTTGCCGAAAAAGAACTGGAGCTTGCTGGTTTCCGGCGTCAATCACCTGCTGCCGCAGGGCGATTGGCTGCTGCATCGGTTCGACTTCATTCCCGCTGCCCGCCTGGATGACCTGATGGTCAGCTTCGCCCCGCCCGGCGGCGGCGTCGGACCGCATTTCGACTCCTACGACGTATTCCTGATTCAGGGCCAGGGCCGCCGCCGCTGGGAAATCAGCGCGCAGGACGACCTGACCGTGGTCGAAGGCGCGCCACTGCGCATCCTGCAGCAATTCCGCGTCGACGAGTCGTGGGAACTGGAACCCGGCGACATGCTGTATCTGCCGCCGCAACTCGCCCACAACGGCGTCGCACTGACCGATTGCATGACTTGGTCGATCGGCTTCCGCGCACCAAAGGCGGAAGAAATCGTCAATCAGTTTCTGACCTATCTGCAAGACAAGCTGGAATTGCCCGGCATGTATTCAGACCCGACACTGAAGCGACAAAAACATGTCGCCGAAATCCCCAGCGCGATGCTCGATTGGGCCGATAAAACCATCCGCGCCGCCGTGCGCTGGGACAAATCCGACATCACCGATTTTCTCGGTCGCTACCTGAGCGAACCGAAGTCGCATGTTTATTTCGATCCGCCGGCACGGCCAAAATCACTCGCCGCTTTTGCCAAGACCATCCAGAAGCATGGCGTCGCGCTGGATGCACGCAGCCAGATGCTGTTCCGCGGCAATGCCTTTTTCATCAATGGCGAACGTCTGGAAGCCTCGCCGGGCATCACCAGCATGCTTATCAATCTGGCCGACAAACGCTACCTGGAACCGGGTGATTGCACGCATGAACAAAGCTCGGAAATGATCACTCTGCTGCACCTCTGGTATCAGGCGGGGTACGTGTTTCCAGCCGGCTGAAGTCAAAACACCAGCTTGCGATACGCCCGCAGCAAACGCTGATGGGTGACGCAACCTGCCAGATCCTGCCCCGGCGCGTCGAGGCCGAAGAAGCGCTCCTCGCCGCGTAACATGGCCTGTGCCGTGGTCAGCGTGTAGTTGCCGAACAGACTGAGCAGACTGGCTTGATAGGCTTCCGGGTCATCCATCTGCAGCAGGGTTTCGACACAGCGATAGACCTGACGCCGATCCGGGTCGAGCTGGTCGAACTGGCGCACCCACTGGCAACCCTCTTCCACCGCTTCGCGATCCTGTATCGCCAGCGCCAGCAATAGTTTGAGTTCGCCGACGCGCAAGTCATGCCAGAGTGACCAGGCATCCTCCGCCAGGCCGATCAATGCCGGTACCGGGCGCTGATCATCGAGGCCGAGTTCGTCCAGCGTAGCGAGTAATTCACGCAGCGCGTCGTCATCCTGTTGCGGCAGGTGCAGCAGGCTTTGATGCAACGGGTTACCGACGCTGTTGTTGTTCCATTCCAGGTCATCAATCGGGTAAATCTCCGACATGCTGGGCACCAAAATACGGCAGGCGTAAACGCCCAGATGCGGGAAATCGGCAATGTAAATATCGCGGCCATCGGCGTGAATCAACTCGCAAAGCCAACCGAATTCTTCCTCCGTTGTTTTGACAACCCCGCATGAAGAATCCCAGTCGACAAACTCGTAATCCGGCGTCGCACGCAGGAATTCCCAGCTGATGATGCCGCTGGAGTCGACAAAATGGATTTCCAGATTCGGCGAGTCGGCGATTTCGTCGAGGTCGAAACCCGGCTCCGGGAAGTCGCCCAACGCATCCAGCGCGCGGCCTTGCAGCAACTCGGTGAGTGCACGTTCCAGCGCCACCTCGAAGCGCGGATGCGCACCGAAGCTGGAGAAACAGCCTTGATCGTTCGGGTTGAGCAAGGTCACGTTCATCACCGGGTACTGGCCGCCGAGCGAGGCATCCTTGACCAGAATGCCGAAACCGGCGGCGCGCAGATCGCGGATGCCGGCTTCGATCTTCGGATAGCGCGCAATCACGTCCTCCGGCACATCCGGCAGGCAGATGCCCTCGCCGATGATCTTGAATTTGAAGAAGCGCTCGAAAATTTCCGACAGCGCCTGCACACGCGCTTCGGACGCCGTATTTCCGGCCGACATGCCGTTGCTGACATACAGGTTGCCAATCAGGTTGACCGGAAACCAGATGGTTTCGCCGTCACGCTGACGTTGATACGGCAAAGCACAGATGCCGCGCGCAGCGTTGCCGGAATTGCGGTCGACCAGCGCACTGGCGGGCACCGCGTCATCCGGGTTGTAGAAGGCGCGCAATTCGTCGTCCAGCAAGCCAGCGGGCCAGGTTTCGTCGTCCGTCAAGGCAAACCATTTTTCCTGCGGGTAATGCACGAATTCGCGTTGCGCGATGGTTTCGCCGAGGTAGTAATGCGACCAGAAATAGTTACAGCCCAGACGCTCGAAAAACTCGCCCAGCGCGCTCGCCCGCGCCGCCAGCTCGGTCGCGCCCTTGCCGTTGGTGAACAGAAGCGGGCAATCCTGATCGCGGATATGCACCGACCAGGCGTTGGCGACCGGATTCAGCCAGGAGCGCTCCTCGATGTTGAAGCCGAGATCGGCCAGTTTGTCCTGCATCGATTGGATGGACGATTCCAGCGAGGCATCTTTGCCGGCGATAAAACTTTCAGTAGTCATGCGAATTCCAGATGTATGTGTTGACTGCCAGGTGGGGCCGCGCATCCCACGGCTAATTTGTTCTCACCAAAATATCGTCATTCCGGCGTGCATTTAGCCGGAATCCAGAAGCGTAAATCCAATCCAATCAAACAGTTAACCCCCGGCTTGTTGAACGAACTGGATTCCGGCTTACAACCGCCGGAATGACGGCAAATCAAAGACTTATCGTTAGAACAAATTTGCCGTGCCGCGCACCCTATCACGGCTTGATATCTGGTTGACACCCGGCCAGGCGGATACAACTCAGACAGATTTTGTCGGTTATTGCGCTTATGCCCCAAACGCCGCAAGCGATCACCACGGTTTACACCGGTCACCCATTCGGCGTCTGGGCCGGACCAAACGGCGATGGCCGCGCAATTCTGCTCGGCGAATGGGTCGACAAGGCAATAAACAGCCACGAAATCCAGCTCAAGGGCGACGGGCACGCCGTGTTGCGCCCAGTTTTCTCCGCTTCGCCTGCTTGCCCGCCCGTTCCGCGAACAACCGGAGTTTTCGAGCTATGCCGGCCTGCCACCAGACTGGGTGAAAGATCTGTCGGTCAGTTGCTCATCCTGTGCCGCTGTTTTTGGGTTGAAAACTCAGGGTTAAAAGTCGAAGGTTCAACCTAGAAACCGCAGTTGGAGGCGGCCGCGTAGCGGGCTCATCCAAATGGTGAGCGTCATCGAAAGCGTTAACGTGAAACACACAGTCCCGTTCGCTCTTCGACCGTTCGACAAGCTCACGGCTCAGGGCGAACGGTTTCATGATTTGGGGTGACGGCTCTCGGCATGAAAGTTAGCGCTGGCACCCATGCGGCCTCCCGAAGGCTGAGGAGCGCTCAATGAGGTTTCTAGGGTTGTGACAGAGGATTGCTATCGGAACGGCCTGAGTCCCTGGCTCAGGCGGATACGAACAAGCCACCTGGACGGGCGGCTTGTTCGCTTTTGCAGCGTCGGAAATCGAAAGGTTTGTGCAGCCGCTGCCGGCGCCGCGGCTACTTGCCGCTCTTGGTAGGCCGGCCGGTCTTGATCGCTTCGAGGCCCTGGATCGCGCTGGCCAAGTCCGCGTCGCCCAGGCCGGCAAGGCTCTTGATCGCGGCACGCAGAATCTCGCTCTTCTTGGCTGCGACGCCCGCATCCAGGCAACGTTTCTTGATGGCCGCGAGGAGTTGGTATTCCGGTTCCGGCATCGTGAAGCTGTCCCGGATCAATTTTGCTTTCTTCTGCTTGGCGTGTTTGGCTTCCTGGGGCGCCTCCACGACAATGGTTTCAGCGGCCGGAGGCGCTTTCTTCGCAACAGCTTGCTTGCTCACTTCGGCATGCGTAGCCGCTTTAGGTGTGGCTTTCGGGGCGGATGTGGCAAGGGCGGATGGGGCAAGGGCGGATGGGGCGCGTTTCCGCGTCTTACTCGGCGCGGCGTCGGTTGCGAGGATTTCCTGGGCAGTGGCGGCAGGTTTGGTCATTTCGAGTTCCTTGTTTGCTTAACAATATAAACAGTATAAATAGTATATTGGCGTTCGCAAGAAAGTGTTTGCAGTCTTGTCTCCGCCCTCCTCGCCCTTGCGGTTTTCTGTCAATCTGCCCTTGGTCATCTTTTCCCTTCTCGCCATGACCACTCCAACCTTGTCTCACAGTTTTGGTTTCGATCCCGCCTACGGCATGGACCTGGCGCAATTACTGGCCATTTCTCCGCCCGAGCCGCCGCAGGACTTCGCCGCCTTCTGGCGGAGCCGCTACGCCGTGGCGCTGGCGCTGGACACCCAGCCGCAAATTCAGGCCACCGGTCAGGAATTGGGACGCCATACGGTGTACGACTTGCGCTATCGCTCCATGGATGGCGTCGAGATCGGCGGCTGGCTGCTGGTGCCGATGGATGTCCCTCCGGTCAAGGGGGTGCTGGTCGGTCACGGCTACGGCGGGCGGGAATCGCCCGATGCGCTGGCCGGTCTGGATGACGCCGTCCTGTTGTTTCCCTGTTTTCGCGGCATGGGTTTGAGCCCGGTGGCCGGGCTTTCCGATCAGCCATCGCTGCATGTGCTATACGGCATCCAAGAGCGTGATCGCTATGTCCTGGGCGGTTGCGTGGACGATCTCTGGCTGGGGGTGTCCGCGCTTCTGGCGCTGTTTCCCGAAGTGACCGGCCGAGTGGCGGTCATGGGCATTAGTTTCGCCGGCGGCATCGGCGCCCTGGCCGCGCCCTGGGATAACCGCATCGGCCGCCTGCACATTGAAGTACCCAGTTTCGGCCATCAGGCTTTACGCCTGACTTTGCCCAGTGTCGGCAGTTGCGAAGCAGTGCGCGACTATCAGCGACAGCACCGCTTTAACGCAATGGAAACCTTGGCCTACTACGATGCAGCATCGGCCGCCCGCCATCTGGCAATTCCCACTCTGGTAGCGGCTGCCCAGTTCGATCCGGTGGTGCCGCCGCCAGGTCAGTTCGCCATTTACAACGCTATTCCAGAAGCTTGGCGGAAATTGTTCCTGCTGCCGGCGGGTCATTTTGATTATTCGGGCAAGGCAGCCCGGGAACAGTCGCTGCAGGAGGAAGTAGTGCGCTTCCTGGATGCATCATGAATCGGAGTTTTATTCCTTGTTTCCGCCATGAATCGCGAATACCACCGCTGGTTCAGCCCCCGCTTGCAGCGCGACATGGAATTACTGGTGTTCGGCCATGCCGGCGCCAAAGTGTTGGTTTTTCCTACCCGCGACGGTCGCTTCCACGAATATGAAAACCTGCGCCTGGTGCAAAGCTTGGCAGACAAGTTAGATGCCGGACAGTTGCAACTCTGGTGCGTGGATAGCATCGACTGGGAATCGTTCTACTGCTTCTGGTGCCATCCGGCGGATCGCGTGCGTCGCCATATGCTGTTCGAGGACTATCTCCTCAACGAAGTCATGCCCCTGATGCAGCAGAAGAACAATCACCCCTGCACCATCGCGCACGGTTGCAGCCTGGGCGCCTTTCATGCCACCAATATCGCCCTCCGGCATCCCAACCTGTTCCAGAAGCTGGTGGCTTTTTCCGGCCGCTACGACCTGACCCTGAACGTAGAACATTTCCACGATTTGTTTAATGGCTACTACGACGACAACGTGTATTTCCATACCCCAACACATTTCCTGCCGAACCTGAGCTGTGCGTGGCGTTTGGAACACCTTCGCCGCATGGACATCACCATCGTAATCGGCAGTGAAGACCCGTTTTTTGCCAACAATCTTCAGTTGCGACAGATACTGGAAGGCAAAGGGATTCCGCATCAATTGCAAGTCTGGAATGGGCGCGCGCATCGCGGCCACGCCTGGCGGAAGATGGCGCCGATCTATCTCTGATAGTCGGCGCTCAGCGCCTAAGATGAGGGAACAAAGCCTGGAACGAGCGGCCTTTGTTCAGGCACATGGTGTTGATCAGCGACTTTGTCGCTGACCATCAATTGGGGTAATGCCGCCCCCCCAATGAATTCCCAGGTTCGCTCGACTCTGGAAAATATTTACCTTGGGTAAAAAGAATAGAAAACGAAGAAGTATTGCCTTCGCCAGAGGCAAGGTAAAAGGAATTCGTATCTAACGCACGCGCCAGCTTTCTGATTTGAGGCCAGGAGGGAGTCTGTTGCGAATCTGACTCGAGAATAGAGATTCTGAACTGGCTAATCTGGCTCTTCTCGCTTAAACAAGACTGGCTCCATCCCTTCGCTTCACGGAGCCGTTTCAGTCTTTTGTGGAAGTGTTCCATCATGAATATCTCCAATAAAAATATATAAATCAATAATATGCCAACAAGCGTCGTTTTCCGCCAAGCCTTCGCGGGCAACCCCGTTATGAATGGTTACCCTGAATTACAAAGATCGGCGGTCGATATCTGGCGAATCCGGATGGCCGCAATTTCCGTGCCGTACGCGGTGCGGAAGAAGTCACACTGATTCACGAAACGGTCACCCAGCCATCAAAAATATAGCCTAGTTTGATTACTCATCCAGCTTTTACACCCTATCCGTGACAACTCACATCATCTTCGCCCGGGGCAAACGCGCCTCTTGCCAACTCGGGTCAACGCAGCGCTTACCGCCAATGTTGGGGTGGAAAACCGCTTCACACTGCTGCAGACCGCGCGCCAAGTCACATCACATACCGGCATGGCCCCCATCCGACTGAGGAGTGAACGCCTCGCGACTACCGAGAGACCGCAACCGTGAACAGACGAAAGCAACACGACAGGAAGCATGCCAGCGTCCGCCTGATCGGCGTGGCCTCCGGCATCGGCGCCCAGGACCCGGGCTGCGAGAAGGGAGCATGGGCGATCAAGCACAGCCATTGGATGCACCGGCTCGCGGAGGTGACGGAGTGGTCCGATCTGATCTATCCGCGCGACGGCCTCGACCGCTGGGCCAGCCTGGCCGATCTGGCCACGCGGGTCGGCGATGAGGTGGTGCGAACGCTGGAGGAAGGGAATTTCCCGGTGGTGCTCGGCGGCGACCATTCCTGCGCGCTGGGCACCTGGAGCGGGGTTGCACGGGCGTTGAACGGGCGAGGCCCGCTTGGGCTGCTCTGGATCGACGCACACATGGACAGCCATATCCCGGAAACCTCGGCCAGCCACGCCATCCATGGCATGCCCCTGGCGGCGCTGCTCGGTCGTGGCCAACACGCCCTGGTTTCCCTGGCCGGCCGGGAGGCGATCTTGCGTCCGGAACATGTCTGTCTGCTCGCCGTGCGCAGTTACGAGGAGGCAGAAGCGGAACTGCTGAACCGTCTGGAGGTGCGCGTCATTTCCCAGGCGGAAGTGCTGCGGCGTGGCCTCGACACTTGCCTTGCGGAAGCGTTGTTGCGGATCGGCACGGGCACGGCGGGGTTCGGCGTCAGCCTTGATCTCGATGCCATTGATCCGATCCAAGCGCCGGGAGTTGGTAGTCCAGAACCGGCCGGACTCGATGCCCAGCGGTTGGTAGCCGCGCTGGCGCCGGCATTGGCCGATCAACGCCTGTTGGCTCTGGAAATTGCCGAATACAACCCGGAACACGACCGCAGTCAGCGCACGTTGCGGCTTATCGTCGATCTGCTCGATCAACTCGTGCAACAGGTTGGCGCGCACCGAAAATCGAAATTAGCCCAGGGTGATTAACTTCTCCCGCTGCCTTTCAACCGAGATTTTCCACTAGCCAAAAATCGTTCGCCCTGAGCTTGTTTTTCCGATTGTCCTGAGCTTGTCGAAGGAAGGGCTGTTTGTAGTTCGACTAGCTCACCACGAACGGTTTCTGGGTGGACAAACTGTCTAACTTTCATGACGTGAGTCGTCACCCCAAATCATGAAACCGTTCGCCCTGAGTCGTGAGCTTGTCGAACGGGACTGTGTGTTTCACGTTAATGGAAAATCTCGGTCAAACCCAAGTTCAACCAAGTCGAAAAAAATCGAATGGCCTGAATTTCTGTTCCAGAAATGCACCGTTTTCGGCCAGGGCGCGGGCATCGTCCTGCAAAGCATTGGCCAGCATCTGGCGCATCTGTTCGTCGAGCAGGACGAGCTGTTCCAGCAACATGGCCTGCGCGGTCTTTCCGTCCTTCAAGGGATGCATATGGGCGAAGGCGGGCGGCAGGCGCAGGTAGTTTTCCAGGGTGGCGGGCAGGTAATTGCGCACCGTCTTTTCCACACTGTGGCCCTCCTGGGAGAAAACCGTGTCGTCCGCCAGACGCGGCAGCAGTTCGGCCAGTGTCTGGCGCAAGCTTTCCAGCAGCACTTGGGATTCTCCGGGCAGGCGTTTGTGGACGCGTCGGATGAGGCTTTCGAGTTCGTCGAGCAGGGCTTCGGCCCGTATCTCGCGGGCGATTTCCAGGTGCATTTCTCGCGCCGCGAGTTGTCTGGTCAGCAGCCAGCCCAAGCCATACAAGCCGGCGACAATCAAGGGCCAACCCGGACCGATGATGCCTGTGAAGTACAGGCCCAAGCCGACCAGGCCAAGGCTGGCGCCGGCGATGTTGGGGTAGCCATAGAGGAACAGCCAGAGGCGGGTGGAAAAAGGCAGCATCTGCGTCATGGCAAACCGCGTTTATTGATAACCACGGATGCCCTTGAACATGATCGGCAACGAGGTCTTGCGACTGTCGAACATGCGGCCGCCGGTCAGTTCGGCCAGGGCCTTCAATTCGCCGGCGTTGCCATCGCCAAACAGCACAGTGAATACCCGTGCCGCGCGTACGTCTGGCGGCAGGCTGGCGTAATAGCGCTTGAATTCTTCCAGCCCCATTCCCTCGTTGGATTCGCCATCGGTCATCGCGACTATGGTGTAGTAACGCTGCGGATCGGCCTTCATCGCCACCGCCGCCTGGCGATAGGCTTCGGCCACCGCGTCATACAGCGCCGTGCCGCCACGGGTGCCAAGCTGGCCGGCGTAATTGCGGATCTGGGTCAGGGTTTGATCATTATTCTGGCGGGTCTGTCCCATGTCGGCGGCCAACAGTTGGTCGCGCTCGACGCTGCTGGAGAACGGAATCAAGGTAATGCGTTCGCGATTCTGGAAGCGGGCGAAACGGCCGGTCAGGCTGGTGTCGCCGCCGGACAGGCTAATCAGGGCTTTACGCAGCCCTTCCATCCGCTCGCCTTCCATTGAGCCGGAAATGTCCAGCACGAAAAAGGCGTGGGCAGGCCGGCGCTGATCGTTCAGATACGAGAACAGCAGGCTGTTCACCACCTCGATCTTGCCTGGAAATGGCAACTCGGAAAGCAGCGCATCGGGAAACACGCCCTTGCCGACCATCACCGCCGGATTGACTGGCCGTCGCCGCGTCTCGCGCACCAGCATCTGTTGCACCGCGTCGCTTTTCAGCCAGGCGACGACCTTGTCATAAGCGGCCCGCTTGGCTTCGTTGACCAGAAGCAGTGGGTAGTCCGCCGTGACGATGCCATCGCGCGGATAGACCAGATGCAACTTGTCTTTCACAGGGGCGGCATTGGGGGAGCCGGCATTGAGGCCAAGCAAGACTGATTCATAGTTGATCATGCCATCAAGGTGATCAGCTTCGGCGACGTAGCGTTCCGCCAACCAGCCGGAACTGCCGGCAGTGAGCTTCTGGCCCTTGAACAGGCCAGTGAGATTCAACTTTGCGACATCCTGTTCAGTCAATGCATCGGCCTTGCCAGCGAAGGCTGCGGCGACGCCCATCAGTGCGGAAAAGCCTGTATTGCTGGAGGTTGGGTTGGTCATCGCGTAGCTGAACTGGCCGGAAGCGGCAGCCTGCGCGATGTCCTTCCAGGTCAATTCGGCTTTCTTGTCCCAGCCCAGCGCCTTGAAGCGGCTTTCTTTGACGCCAAGCACTACCGGCGAGAGCATGATTTTTTCCGAAGCCTTGATCTTGGCGCGCGTGCTCGGGTCGAGCATCAGATACTTGGCATGCGAGAACCAAGCGGCATCGAAAGCTTCGCCCGCCTGCAAGCGTTCAACTCCGTCCAGGGTGCCGGAATATTCGAACTTGAGACGGATGCCGGTCTCGGCCTCCAATTTCGGCAATAACGGCTCGACGTCCTTCAATTCGGAACCGGCCAGCACGCTGAGCGTGCGCTCCAGCGGCAGTTCGGCAGGGGCGTCCGACTTGCCGCAAGCCGCCAGCAGCAGGGCCAGGGCGGGCAGGATGAAAAGCGTGCTCAGCCAGTTGCGCATGGATGCCTCCGTTATCTTGGTTTATTCGGGCCTGAGCGGGTGTTACAGCCTGACCACGCCATCCGATGTCGCTTCGATGCGCGTCGCTTCGCGCGCCTCGCCCTCGCGTACCTGATCAACATATTTCTGCGCGCGCGCGACTTGCACGGAGAGCGAATCGACGGTCTGCTTCATGTTGTCCAGCGCCTGCACCTTGTAATCGGAAATCATGTCCATGGTGGCGAAAACGTTGTCGAACGCCTGCTGCAATTTCTCCACGCCGACCATGCTGCCGCTGGCCTGCTGATGGATTTCGGCGCTTTGGGTTTTCAGCATCTGGCTGGTGGACACGATCATGTCCTCGGTGGTGCTGTTGAGCGCCTTGATCTGTTCCAGCACCAGTTTCTGATTGGTCAACGCCTGCGCCACCATCACCGCCGTGCGCAGTGCGGAGAGGGTGGTGGTGGAGGCGCGATCAACCCCTTTCGACAGCTCCAGGTTGTTCTTGCGGATCATGTCCAACGCCAGATAACCCTGCACGCTGACTGCCTGCTGGGTGAGCAGATCGGTGACTTTCTGGCGCGTGTAGAACAGCAGTTCTTCTTTGACCACACGCGCTTTTTCTGGGTCGCCGGCCTCGATTTCGGCAATGCGTTCAGTCAGCTTGGCGTCCAGACGCTTGCCGATATAGACGAATTGCTCCAGGCGCTGCATGGTCTCCCACAACGCCACCTTCTCCAGCTCGATGGCGGCGTTGTCGCGCATCAACTCGTCCTTGCCGTCGGCCAGATTGTCCAGGATGGTGTTGATGTGGCTCTGCGCCGAATGATATTTGTCGAAGTAATCCTCGATCTTGCTGCCGAAGGGGATCAAACCCAGAATCTTGCGCGGCTGAAACAAATCGCCCTGGCGCGCCGGGTTGAGTTCCTCGACCTTGCGGCGCAGATCGATGAGTCCCTTGCCGATGCCCGAGCCTTCGCTGAACAGCCCGTCTTGCATCAGCCGCACCGGCCGCTCCAGCATGCGGTTGCTGACGCTGGCGGCCTTGACCACATCGGCATTACCCATGCGATGGATGCTTTCCACCCGCTCCTTGAAACCGGCGCTGTTTTTGTCCAGCGTCAGCGTGTCGGTGATGAACTGCTCGACCTGGGCATCCAGTTCCGGCACTACTTTGGCATCGACTTGCACCATGCCGCCGGCTTTTTCCGGTTCGATCACCGTGACCGCTGCGGGCGGCACCAACATGGGCGGGGTGAGGACGTTGGGCGGGGTGAGAACAGTGGTTTCACTCATGAAGAACTCCTTGGATGGGGATTTCGAAAGACAGACCTGTTTCGAGCTGCGATTACCGGGCCATCTGCTGCTCGATGGCAGTGATCATTTTTTCCAGAATCTCGTAGGCGGGCGGGTCGATGACGTCGATCAGACTATCGGGCGCTTCGATGCCGCGCGCCTGATTCACCTCGCGGAACAGGTTCGGATTGCCGACCCGGTAGCCATATTCCACCGCCAGCCGCTGCAAGGTGGCGTCGTTGGCCAGCAACTCGCCGAGACGGCGGCCCTTGTCGGTCAGCGGCGTCAGCACATGCTTGGTATAGAGGGTCGGCTCCGGGTAGAGCAGCACCATGTCCAAATTGCGTGCCGCCGCCGGCGTCTTCGCCAGATACTCGATGAACTGCGACTCATAGATCAGCACCAGCGGCGCTTTGCCCATGCCCATGGCGACATAGTCCTCGAACGGTCCGGCAGAAGAAGATTCCTGATAGCCCTGTTTGAGAAACAGTGGCGCCACCAGCGGCAATACCTGCTGCGCCTGGGCATCGTCTTGCACCACGTTGCGTTCGTTGGCCAGATAGCTCAGCAGAGCGAGGTACATGGCGGCGGAATTGGACGTGCGGATGTCGGTGGTGGAAACCAGAATGCTCTTTCCCACCGGGTACTGAGTGTTGCCGGGAATATCGCGCCAGCGTTTGCCTGCATCCATCCAGCGCATCAGCTTCATCATGTCAATGACATACCAGGCTTTGCCGCGCTTTTCGACGATACCGTTTGCCTCCAGTACCGCGACTACCGGCTTCCAGGACGCCAGTACCATCGGCGTGAAGAAGGTGGGATAAACCTGACGAATTCCCTGTTCCTTTTGCAACTTGCTGGCGGCAGGGACGCCAGCCGGATAGGCGTAGTCGAATTGTTTCAAGTCAGGCCGCAGCGCAATTTCACGCGACCCCGCCTTCATCGCCTCCAGCTTGATGCCCTGCTTTTCCAGATGCGCGAGTACGCGCGTGTCTTGCAGAAAAGGGAGTTTTTCCGAGCCGGTAAGCCCCTTCACCGTCACCACCGCCGCAGCCTGATCAGCCTCATGCTTGCCCGCCGAGGAAAACCATATTCCCAAGCCGACGCCGACCAGTAAAAGCAACGTGAGCAGGGGACCAACAAACTTGCGTATCGAATCCGCCAAGGCCATGCGTTATTCCTTACCAAGACTGAACAGCGGGCTGAAAAACGTGAAAACCCCAAAAAAACAGATGAAGCCGACGCAGGCCGGCATCGCAATACCTTGATTTCGTCAAGCACACCGAACTGGATCGCAATCTTTACAGGGAAATCGGCGATTCGGCGAACGCCGATTGGTTGCTTGCTTGAAAGGCGAGTCGTTCCGACTTGTGCGTTTTTTCATCTTGTTGAAGATCGTAACACCGGGGCAACACGCGCATATTTCAGAATTATTACAACACCCAATCTTGCGTTAAAAACACGGTGACGCAATGAATTGCGCTTCGGTCTCGAATTTGTCTGACTCGGAAAGCCATTTCCCTCAGTCATGCCCTTGAGCCGCCCCGGCTTTCGTGGAGGCTATTAGGTTTAAGTCAGACCGATAAGCTGGCCTGTTCGGCAAGTTGCCGGTAGTCGCAGGCCACCTCCAGCGAAGAAACACTGCCGCGTGACATCGGCTTACTGTTCTCGAAAAACCGTCTGAATGTGGCCATCTCCCGCGCCCAATGCCCCGCCCTCATCCTCGCCAACCCGGATTTGCTGAAGGTGAAATGCCATACCGTGGAGCAGATGGCGTTGGTGAATCTGTTGTGCCGAGAGGAATGAGATCAGACACGAATGGCACTTACTTAAGACGAATTTCTGGATTTTCGTCATTCCGGCGCAAGCAGGAATCCAGGGATACCGCCACCATCAACCATTCTGGATCCCGGCCTGCGCCGGGATGACGGGCGTTCTGGGGCCTTAAGTAAGTGCCATTCGGATCAGACACCATTGATTCGGTCGATCTGATGATCGGAGAACTCGCCGATGCGCCAGATGGCGCGGGCATAAGCTTCGATGGTCTTGGATTGCAAGCCTTCTAGCTTGAGGTGCTTGAGTTGGGTCTGATATTGCTGGCCAAAGTGCGCGGAAGTTGTGGCGCTCATGCAGACGTGTCCTCACGAAATTAGGCAAAATCACCACCTCATGGAGCAAGGAGGTGATCGTGCAGAATAGTTCGTGCGGCGGCGGCTTGCGACTCCTCCGCGTAGCGGCTTCGTCCAACATGGCGCTCCATTGGGACGCGCCGCAAGCGGCGCGCCCCTGAGCTAGCAGGTTAGGGCTTGCTTGACATTCTCCAATTGATACATACACTGTATGTATGATTAAGTTCGAGTGGGACCCCGCCAAGGCGGCGGCAAACATCAAGAAACATGGCGTCTCTTTCGATCAGGCGCAATCGATCTTTTACGATGAATCTGCAGTCCAGTTTTTTGATGAAGAGTATTCCGCCGAAGAGGAGCGCATCTTGATGCTTGGCATGAGCGTGGACGTGAGATTACTTCTGGTTTGCCACTGCGAACGTGAGGCCGGTAGCGTGATCCGAATTATTTCAGCACGGAAAGCCACGAAACGAGAGCAGGCATTCTACGGAGGTGAACAGAAATGAGAGCAGAGTACGATTTATCAAAAATGAAATCGCGTAAGAATCCATACGCGTCAAAGCTCAAGAAATCCGTAACCATGCGGTTGTCCGAGGATGTTATCGGCTATTTCAAAATGATGGCCGAGGATGCTGGTGTGCCTTACCAAAGTCTCATCAACTTGTATCTCCGCGATTGCGTCATGCAACATCGGCAAGTTCAAATCGCCTGGCCGACCAAGCCCTAATAATCGGTTGCAGGCGAGACGCTCAAACTACCTGGCGCGGCCTGAACTAAGGCGTTGGAGACCCACAACCCTCGGGGGCCGCATGCCAATTCCAGACTACCAAACCCTGATGTTGCCGCTACTGCGCTTTGCGGGTGACAACAACGACCACACCACGCGAGAAGCTGTCGACGTTCTCGCCACCGAGTTTCAACTCACTTCGGCAGAACGCAGCGAACTCTTAGCCAGTGGGCAACAAGCGATTTTCAACAACCGTGTTGGCTGGGCAAACTCCTACTTGAAAAAAGCGGGTCTATTGGAGTCGCCGCGCCGAGGTGCGTTGCGAATTACCGCCCGAGGCAAACAGATTCTCGGCGACAACCCGGCAAGGATTGACGTTAAGTATCTGGAGCGATTCCCTGAGTTCATCGAGTTCCGTGACGTTTCACGGAAGAGCGGGGAAACAGCAACAATCGAATCCGTTGCTGTCGCAACGGAACAAACCCCGGAGGAAGCGCTTGAGCTTGCGCACCAGAGTCTTCGGCTCAGTCTTGCCCAAGATATTCTTAACCGCATCCTCTCGTGTTCACCGACGTTCTTCGAACGACTGGTCGTGGAACTTCTGGTCAAGATGGGCTATGGCGGTTCACGCCGCGATGCGGGAGAAAGAATCGGTCAAAGTGGAGATGGCGGGATCGACGGAATCATCAAAGAAGATCGTCTCGGCTTGGATACCATTTTCATTCAAGCAAAGCGATGGCAAGGCTCCGTCGGTCGGCCAGAAATTCAGAAATTCGTGGGAGCGCTTCAAGGACAGCGGGCGAAGAAGGGCGTGTTCATTACCACATCATCCTACACGTCGGAAGCGATCGACTACGCATCACGCATTGATACCAAGGTCGTTCTGATCGACGGGCAGCTTCTCGCAAACCTGATGATGGACTTTGACGTCGGGGTTTCAGTCTCT
>JBBQQT010000055.1:0-19703 GCA_038215555.1 Burkholderiales bacterium
CTGCAAGGTCTTGGCGCCTGTGGGAACGCCGGTCAATCGCACTACGCCATTGAAGGAATCGTAATAGACCAACATCTTGCCGAAATTGGGATCGTCCTTTTCCTTGGCGGTCGGCAAGTCGATGCCGGCGACTTGAACGCCGGCGGGATCGGTCACCTTGAAGGTGATCTTGTCGCGATACAGGAAATAGTCTTTGGCGATGGTGAAGCGGGCTTCGAGATTGCCATCGGTGCGCGGAACAAGTTGCAGTTTGAAAGCTTCTTCCGGCGGCAGGAATTCGGGTTCGTCGTTGCCGCCCATGAATTCGCTGCTGAGTGATCGCAGCCTGGCCAATACCTCCGGGTTTTGTTGCTGCAGTGCGGCTGGGGCGGCTTGAACCGGGGTGGATGTGGAACTGGCAGCTGTTGCCGGTACGTTACTCGCGGCGACAATGGTGGCTATGCTGTCTTGCGGCGGGTAGCAGACGCCGAGGTCGGCACAGCCCTGAAATTCCGCTTTCAGCTTGAATGTCTTGGGGATGTCATCGGCATATTTGAACGGGATGCTGACTTTGATGTCGCCACGATAAGTTTCAACCCGGCCAAAGAATTCGTCCTGCTTGACCTTGCCTGCAGGCAGCACGGCCTCACCCAGCTTGACGCCGTTGTCGGCGGAAAACCGGATCTTGTCGCGATACAAGTAGTAGTTGGGCGCAATCTGAAAGCGGGCCTCGACTTTGCCCGGTTCGATCTGTCTGGCGGAATAGAGAAAGGCCTTTTCCGGTTCCAGCAAATCTTCCTCGGCGTAAACGTAGCCGGACAGCAACAGCACGAGGGCAAGCAGAAAACGCATGGCAAAAACTCCGATCAGGGCTGGGGCATGGACTGCGCGCAAGAGGCGGCAACCCAGGTCAAATAATCAGGCAGGCCCTGGGCGACTTCCAGGGCGATAATTTCCGGCAAGGCATACGGATGCTGCTGCCGAATGTAGGTTTCCAGGGCGGGATAAAGTTCCGCCGTGGTCTTGATGATCAGCGGAACCTCCCCATCTACCTGCACGTCATCTTGCCAGCGATACACCGATTGGCAGGCTGCAAGAATATTGACACAGGCTGCCAAGCGCATTTCCACCAGGTTCCTCGCCAGTTTGCTGGCGGCCTCGGCATCAGGCAGAGTGGTCATAACGAGACGGATGGCAGTCACAGGCAGAAGGCACGGAGAAGCGCATGAGATTTGGGTTCGCGGGCATTATAGCCGTCGCTGTTCCAGCCCTGGAAATAGTGGGTATCTACCTGGTCGGGAGTCGTATCGGTCTCGGCTGGACATTGATCTGGCTGCTGGCCGCGATGATCGTCGGTGGCATGGTGATCAATCAGGAGCGGGCCAGCTTCATGCCGCGTTTGCAGCAAGCGATGGCGCAAGGTCACCCACCATTTGGCTTGCTCTGGGCCAGTGGCAGACGTTTCCTGGCCGGGGTTCTGCTGATTGTTCCTGGTCCATTGAGTGATTTCATCGCGTTGATCTTGCTGCTCTGGCCGCGACCGAAACTGGCGCCGTTGGGCCCATTGGGGCCGATGGGGCCAAATCAGGCCGACTCGGCGCGACCGCAAGGACCTGTGCGCACAAAGTCCGGAGAGGCGTCTGGAGATGTGATCGAAGGCGAGTTTCGCCGCGAGGATTAGTTGAAGCTGAGCAAATCAATCGAGCTGTACCTTCAAATGCCGCAGCGCGACCAGTGAAGCGGCGGCCGCCGGAATGGCGACCAGGATGCCGACGAAACCGAATAGCTGGCCGAACGCCATCAACGCGAAGATTACCGCCACCGGATGCAGGCCGACGCGTTCGCCGACCAGCCAGGGCGTGACCACCATGCCTTCAAGCAACTGTCCGATCAGAAACACGCCCCAGATCGGCAGCAGACTGGCCAGACTGCCAAACTGGGCCAGGCCCGCCAGGCTTCCCAGCAAGACGCCGACCACGACGCCGAGATAGGGCACGAAAACCATAATGCCACTGATCAGGCCGACCGCCAGCGCGTAATCCAGCCCGACCAGCCAGAGCGCACCGCTGTAGAAGACACACATCACCAGGATCACCAGCACCTGGCCGCGCACGAATTCGGACAGTACAGCGTCGATTTCCCGCGCGATGGCGAGCGTCTTCGGCTTCAAGCGATCGGGAATCCAGTCCGCCAGATGCGCCATGATGTGGTCCCAGTCACGCAGCATGTAGAACAGCACGACCGGCACCAGCAGCAGATTGGCGAAGAAGCCGAGGATGGCAAGGCCGCCATCGGTTAGTTTGGGCAGGTAGCGGGTCAGTTGCGACAATTCGGCGACATTCTGTTTCAGCCAGGTCAGCACCTGTTCCTTGTCTTGCATCAGGTCGATGCCGAATGTGCTGGTCAGCCAGGGCAACAGGGTCAGGCTGCCCCATTCGACCACTTTCGGAATCTGCAGCATCAGCAGGCGCGTTTCGGCTTGCACCAGCGGCGCCAGAATCAGCACCAGAAGGATGAAGAGCAGCACCAGACCAAGCAGAATGATGACCGTGCCGACGCTGCGGCTGAGGTGGCGCCTGCCGATTTTGCGTTTTTCCAACCGATCAACCAGCGGGTCGAACAAGTAGGCGATGGCGGCCGCGAGCAGAAAGGGTGCCAGTATCGGCGCCAGCAGGTAGATCAGATACGCACCCGCAGCAGCGACGGCAAGATAGGGAAACCAGCGGGTGGCGGCGGCGGAGGTCGGAGGTTCATTCAGCATGTGGGCTAGAATAGCACCGTTTTTTTACTGCTCAGATGGCGTTCCCGTGACCTCCAAAACCTCTTTGTCATACCGCGATGCCGGCGTCGATATCGATGCCGGCGATTCTTTGGTGGAGCGCATCAAGCCCCATGCCAAACGCACGCTGCGCCCGGAAGTACTGGGCGGCATCGGCGGCTTTGGCGCGCTGATGGAATTGCCGAAAAATTATCGCGAGCCGGTGCTGATTTCCGGCACCGATGGCGTCGGTACCAAGCTGAAACTGGCGTTCCAGATGAACAAGCACGACACCATCGGCCAGGATCTGGTCGCGATGAGCGTCAACGACATTCTGGTGCAGGGCGCCGAACCGCTGTTCTTCCTCGATTACTTCGCCTGCGGCCATCTCGATGTCGATGTCGCCGAGCAGGTGGTCGCCGGCATCGCCACCGGCTGCGTATTGTCCGGTTGCGCGCTGATCGGCGGCGAAACCGCCGAGATGCCGGGCATGTATCCTGCCGGCGAATACGATCTGGCCGGTTTCGCGGTCGGCGTGGCGGAGAAATCGCGCCTGATCAGCGGCCGCGACATCGTGCCCGGCGATGCGATTCTCGGCCTCGCTTCCAGCGGCCCGCATTCCAATGGTTATTCGTTGGTGCGCAAGATCGTAGAAGTCAGTGGCGCTGATCTGACCTCGGATTTCAACGGCCGCACACTAGGCGAAACCCTGCTCGAACCGACCCGCATCTACGTCAAGCCGCTGCTCGCGTTGATGAAAGAAATGACCGTCAAAGGCATGGCGCACATCACTGGCGGCGGTATTACCGGCAACGTGCCGCGCGTGTTGCCGGATAACGTGACGGCCGTGATTGATGCGAAGTCATGGACCTGGCCGGCGGTGTTCCAGTGGTTGCGGGCGCAAGGCAATGTCGAGCTGGCCGAGATGCATCGCACCTTCAATTGCGGCATCGGCATGGTCGTCGTGGTCGCATCGGCCGATGCCGATGCCGCCTTGCGTTTCCTCGGCGAACAGGGCGAAACCGTGTATCGGCTGGGCGAAGTCCGCACGCGCGAGGCGGGGCAGGAACAGACGATCATCGTCTGAGTGGTCGCTTTCGATGCGCATCGTCATCCTGATTTCCGGTCGCGGCAGCAATCTGCGAGCGCTGCTGGAGGCCGAGTATTCCAGCACCGCGCCGGTGCAATTCGCCTGTGTGATCAGCAACAAGGCGGATGCGCCAGGCCTGCAAACCGCCGCCGCGCATGGTGTGCCGACTGAAGTGCTGGAGCATCGCTCTTTTCCGAACCGGGCCAGTTTCGATACCGCGCTGGCCGCACGCATCGACGCCTATGCAGCGGATATCGTCGTGCTGGCCGGTTTCATGCGTGTACTGACCGAGGACTTCGTGCGCCATTACGCGAATCGCCTGATCAATGTGCATCCCGCCCTGTTGCCGGCTTTTCCCGGCCTCGATACGCATGCGCGCGCGATTGCCGCCGGCGTCAAATTGCATGGTTGTACGGTGCATTTTGTGACGCCGGAAGTCGATGCCGGGCCGATCATCGCGCAGGCGGCGGTGCCCGTGCTGGCCGATGACACGCCGCATACGCTGGCCGCTCGCGTGCTGCGCCAGGAACATCGTTTGTTTCCTCGGGTGGTTGGCTGGCTGGCGCAAGACCGTATCCGGTTGCACGAAAACGGTAGCGTTGTGGTGCAGCCGGATCGGCACGCTGCAGTGGCCGATGCCGCGCTGATTTCCCCCGATTTTACTGACTGATTCCATGCCGCGCGGCCAGCGCATCTTTGTTGTCGCACTGGTGTTGTCGCTGCTGGCGCATTGGCTGGTGGCCGGGTACTCAAGTCGCTGGTGGACGTCGCCGGCTCACGAAATTCCATTTCCAATCGAAACCCGGCTGGATCTGGTTGCATCGGTTCAAGTGCAGCCAGCCAGGCCACCAGCCCGGCGGGCAGAACCAGCACCAATCAGCCGTCCCGCCCCTGCTCCGGTGCAACCCGTTGCAGCACCTGGCGTGACGCGGCAAGCTGTGCGCGCAGTAACCGAAATTCCCGGAATACCCGAAATGCCCACCCAGTCGCGGGTTGAAACGCCGGTTGCAACGCCGATAGCGGCCACTCCCGAAACGCCAATCGAGCCGCAGCAAACAGCATCGGAAATAGTGCAGCCTGTCGCAGCAGCAAGCCCGGAGGTGCCAGAACCGTCACCGCGAGCGATACGAAATTTGCCGCAGCAGATCGCTTTGCGTTTCAGCGTGCAATCGGGCGAGGAGGGTTTCGTTCTTGGTCAGTCGATTTATAGCGGCTGGATTCGCGATGGCCGTTATTCACTCACCAGCGTCAGCGAGGCGACCGGGATCACTGCGATGTTCATCAGCGGCAAGATCACACAGCGCAGCGAGGGCAGTCTGACTGCCGACGGTTTGCAACCGGACAAGTTTTGGGGAGAGAAGGGCAAGCTTGTGCAACATCCGGTCCGCTTCGATTGGCTTAATCGCCTGCTGCTGCTGCCGGCGGGCGCTGTCGAGTTGCCGGCGCAAACCCAGGATTTGCTGAGTTTCGCGTTTCACCTGGCGATGCGGGTGCAGGAGAACGATGCAGCCTGGGAATTACCGGTGACCAACGGCAAAAAGCTGCGCAATTATCAGTTTCAGGTCATCGGCTGGGAAACCCTCGGCATCGACAACAGACCGCTTCAAGCGTTGCGGCTGCAGGGCAGTCGCAGCGGCGAGGGCAGCCTCGATGTTTGGTTGGCGCCAGCGCGGCATTGGCTGCCTGTGCGCATCCGTACCCTCGACCAAAAAGGCAAGATCATCCTGCTGACCTTGCAGGAAGCGCCCCGCTAAGGGGCTGTCTGTGAATAACCTGGATGGTTATGGGTGTACTGGTGGGATGGGTGATGCAAGGCACCGGTCGCGTAGCATGGTCATTCCCTGCAAGCGGCCGGCAACGTGGCAGCGCGCCCACCAGTGCAGCCCAGAATGTCCAGGTTATTCATGGACAGCCCCTGATTCTGGCCAATGCCGAGTTCGGCGCGGCTATCGAGTGCCAGTTCCAACGCTGCTTCCAGCGTTGTCGCCAGGCAGTTGTAATGGCCCATTTTTCGGCCAGGGCGGGCTTCCGCCTTGCCGTAGAGATGCAGTTGCACACCGGGGTGCTGCAGCAGTTTTTTCCAGTCGGGTTGCGGCGCCCAGACATCGCCCAACAGATTCACCATGACCACTGGCGAGAGCAGGCGCGAGTCGCCCAAGGGCAGGCCGCAGAGGGCGCGCACTTGCTGTTGGAATTGGTCGGTGGCGCAGGCATCCAGCGTGTAATGACCGCTGTTGTGCGGCCGTGGCGCCATTTCATTGAATACGATGCGGCCTTGAGTGCTGTCCTCACCCCGCAGGATGAAAAACTCCACCGCCATCACGCCGACGAAATCGAGGCCATGCGCCAGGCCAGCGGCCATGCGGCGTGCATTCTCGGCAACTGCTTCGGGTACCCGCGCCGGCACGATGCTGATATCCAGGATGCCGTTCCTATGCTGATTTTCGGCGAGTGGAAAGAACGCGACTTCGTCCGCTTGGTTGCGCGCCAGCACGACCGAAACTTCGCGCTCCAGCGGCAGGAAGCCTTCCAGCAAACAGGGCACGTTGCCGAGTTCGGCAAAAGCCGCGACCAGTTCATCGAGGCTGTTCACCCTGGCCTGGCCTTTGCCGTCGTAGCCCAGACGGCGGGTTTTCAGCAGCGCCGGGGCGCCGATCTCGTGCCAGGCTTGCGCCAGATCGGCTTCACTTTCGATATTGGCAAACGGCGCTGTATCGCAGCCGAATTCGCGCGCGCGCGATTTTTCTGCCAATCGATCCTGCGCCACCGCGAGTGCATGCGGCGAGGGGGCGACCAGGCAGTGTTTGGCCAGCATATCCAGGCTGGTGGCGGGTACATTCTCGAATTCGGTGGTCACCGCATCGCACAGGCTGCCCATGCGCAGCAATGCGACGGCATCGCGGTAATCCGCCTTCAGATGCACATCGGCGACCTGTCCGGCCGGGCTGCCGGGATCGGGGTCGAGTACGACGACCTGATAACCCATGACTTTCGCGGCTAGCGTGAACATGCGGCCGAGTTGGCCGCCGCCGAGGACGCCGATGGTTGCGCCAGGCAGGATCATGATGCGACGTCCGGCAGCGTGGCGGCGAGAACGGTCTCGGTTTGCGTGCGGCGGAAATCGAGCAGGCGCGTCCGAATCTCCGGATATTCGCTGGCCAGCATCGCGGCAGCAAACAGCGCGGCATTGGCAGCGCCGGCCGGGCCGACAGCGAAGGTAGCGACCGGAATCCCCTTCGGCATTTGCGCAATCGAGAGCAGGGAATCGAGGCCGGTCATGAATTTCGACATTACCGGCACGCCGAGTACCGGCAGATGTGTCTTGGCGGCAACCATGCCGGGCAGATGAGCCGCTCCGCCGGCGCCGGCGATGATGCAGCGCAAGCCGCGCGATTCGGCGTTTGAGGCATAGTCAAACAGCAGATCGGGCGTGCGGTGGGCGGAAACCACGCGTTTTTCGAACGGAACGGCAAGTTGGCTGAGCAGCGCGGCGGCTTGGCTCAGCGTGTCCCAATCGCTGGTGCTGCCCATGATGAGACCGACAAGAGGCGAAGACATGTTGAATTCAGGGGCAAAAAATACAGGCCGCATGATAGCGGCTCAGGCGGGGTGAAGGACATGCTGTCTTCAAACAAGGCCGTGTTCAGAATGCGTTATGGATCGTTTCCGCGTGTTCCGGGGCTGCGGTGAGCAGGATCTGCTTGAAACAGGCCTGCAGGGAAAGCAGCGCTTCCCGCTCATCCGCCTCGAAGCGCAGCACCAGGCCTGGCGTGGTGTTGGAGGCGCGCACCAAACCGAAGCCCTGCGGGTATTCGACGCGCAGCCCATCGATCCGGATGACTTCGCTGGCGCCTTCGAAGCGGGCGGATTGATCCAGTTTTTCGAGCAATCGATGCGCCTCGCCCTCCGGCAGCGGGATGTGTATCTCCGGCGTGCAGACCGAGTTCGGCAGGTCGCGCAACGTGCGGTTGAGGTCATCCTGGCGGGAAAGAATTTCGAGCAGTCTGGCACCGGCATATAAACCGTCGTCGAAGCCGTACCAGCGTTCCTTGAAAAAAATATGGCCGCTCATTTCGCCGGCCAGCAACGCGCCGGTGGCCTGCATTTTGGCTTTGATCAACGAGTGCCCACTTTTCCACATCAGCGACTTGCCGCCGTGTTTTCGAATCCAGTTGAACAGATTGCGGCTCGATTTGATGTCGAAAATGATCGTCGCATCCGGATTGCGCGCCAGCACATCGGCCGCGAACAACATCAACTGGCGATCCGGAAAGATGATCTCGCCCGCCTTGGTGACCACGCCGAGGCGATCACCGTCGCCATCGAAAGCGAGTCCGATTTCGGCGTCGCTGGTTTGCAGGCGGGCAATCAAATCCGCCAGGTTGGCGGGCACCGAGGGATCAGGGTGGTGATGCGGGAAATTACCATCGACATCGCAAAACAGTTCATCCACCGTGCAACCCAGGGCACGAAACAGCGCTGGCGCGAATGCACCGGCGACACCGTTGCCGGCATCAATGGCGATATGCATCGGCCGCGCCAGTTTGATCTGGCTGGCGATACGCTGAAGATAGGCCTCGGTAATGTCATATTGACGATAGCCGCCGCTGCCGTGACTGAAGTCGTGATTCTCGATGCGCAGGCGCAGGCGCTGAATGCTGTCGCCAAACAAGGTTTCACCGGCCAATACCATTTTGATGCCGTTGTAATCGGGCGGGTTATGCGAGCCGGTCACCATCGCGGCGGACTGGCAGTCCAGGTGATGCGCCGCGAAGTAAGTCATTGGTGTTGCGACCTGGCCGAGATCGATCACATTGATACCGCTGTGCCGGATGCCGCGGGCGAGGGCGGCGGCAAGTTCCGGTCCGGAATGGCGGCCATCGCGGCCGATCACAATGTCGCTTTGCCGGCGTGCGCGCGCTTCCGAGCCCAGAGCGTGACCGATCTGCTCAACGACTTCCGGGGTGAGCGTTTTGCCGACAATGCCGCGTATGTCGTAGGCCTTGAATAGTTCGGCGGGTAGGGCGTGCACTTGGCTTCTCCGTGTAGAGAAGAAATTATCTGCTTAAGGGG
Organism: Burkholderiales bacterium; assembly: GCA_038215555.1. Lineage (GTDB taxonomy): Bacteria > Pseudomonadota > Gammaproteobacteria > Burkholderiales > Thiobacillaceae > PFJX01. The sequence goes on from JBBQQT010000055.1 coordinate 8,901, forward strand.
GTGAAGGCGCACCCTGGAACAAAGCCCTTTAGAACAAAACCGCTTGCGAACCGTACCCACAAAAAAAGAGCGGCATCGGAAGCCGATGCCGCTTAAAAACCGCCATTGCGGCGGTCAGGGAGGTTAGTTGGGAGGCTCTGCCTCGATGTCTTGATACAAGCAATTAATGTACCTCGACTCGAGAAACCTTGCCGAGTCAGTGATAACGCGGCAGGCACCGAAATCTATATATCGAAAGATATACTAACCCCGTCATTTTTTCATCATTTATGTTGAAAATTTAAGGGGTTGAAATGTACTGGTCAGAAAAAAACAAGCGTTGTAAATGGCCTGACTTGATCCATGTCAGGTTGCTTTCTTGCCCGCCTTTTCCCGGCCCGCCTACAATCGGGCAACACCTGAACGAGTACCCCATGTCTCAATTCACCACACTTCTCGAGAAATACAGCAAGCCGGGTCCGCGCTATACCTCGTATCCAACCGCGCCTTACTTTCATACCGATTTCAGTGAAGCCGATTGGATGCATGAACTCCAGAGTTCGCAAGATCCGGCGCGCGGCATTTCCCTTTATGCCCATATCCCGTTCTGCGACACGCTTTGTTACTACTGCGGTTGCAACATGGTGGCAACCAACGAATACAGCAAGGCCGAGATCTATTTGCAGTTTCTTGAGATGGAAATCGATCGGGTTGCAAAAATGACCGATCCGACTCGCCTGGTGCGGCAGTTGCACCTGGGTGGCGGTACACCGACCTATCTGAAACCGGACGATATTCGCCGCTTGGTGACGATGATGCGTTCCCGTTTCACGCTCGCGCCGGATATCGAAATGGGCTGCGAAGCCGATCCACGTGAACTCACTCGCGACCATCTGGTCGCGCTGCGCGAGTCCGGATTCAATCGTTTGTCGCTCGGCGTGCAGGATCTGAACGACCAGGTGCAGAAAGCGGTGAATCGCGTGCAACCTGAAGCGATGATCGAACAGGTCTATCGCTGGGCGCGCGAACTTGGCTTTGCAAGCATCAACATGGATCTGATCGTCGGCCTGCCGCATCAGAACACCACCAGCTTCGCGCACACGCTCGATCGTGTGCTGGAGTGGGCGCCGGATCGATTCGCGATCTTTGCCTATGCCCATGTGCCCTGGATGAAGAAACATCAGAAGCTGATCAACGAACCCGATTTGCCCAGCTTTGCCGAACGGCTCGACTTGCAACAATTGATTCATGATCGCCTTGGTGCCGCCGGTTATCAGAACGTCGGCATGGACCATTACGCCAAGCCGGATGACGAGATGGTGAAAGCGCAACAGAACAAGACCTTGTGGCGCAATTTTCAGGGCTACACCACGCACAAGAACTGCGACATCTATGCCTTTGGCGTGTCGAGCATCAGCCAGACGCGCGATGTCTACATGCAGAACGACAAGAATCTGAAGCAGTATCAGGAACGCGTCGCGGCCGGCCATTTGCCGGTGGAACGTGGCCTGCGACTGACGCATGAGGATCAGATGCGACGCGAATTGATCACCCGCATCATGTGCGACATGGAAATCGATACGCGAGCGTTTGGCGCCGAGTGGGGAGTCGATTTCGAGCAGAAATTCGCCGATGGTCTGGCCGAATTGCCCGCCCTGGGAGCCGACGGACTGGTGCGTCTGGAACCCGGTCGGATTGTTGTAACGCAATTGGGCAGTCTGTTCCTGCGCAATATCGCGATGGGCTTCGATGCTTATCTGAAAGAAGCGGTGCAAGGCCAGCAGCCACGCTATTCACGCACGGCTTGAACTAGCTCACTCATAAAAAACGCCGGCTGGGTATTACCCAGCCGGCGTTTTTATTTGGGTGCCCTGATGGGCGGCTTGGAGGTGGTTTATTCCAGAATCGATTTGTACAGCGCTTCTTCTTCCGCGCCCACTTCGGCCATTGCCTTGGCCAAATCGCCAGGCAGTGTCTTGGCCAGGTTGGTCAGGTTCATCCGCATGACATACAGCTTGCCATCCTTGCCGTCGAACACGGTGGCGCGGCAGGGTAGGGGAGGAGCCTTGCCACCAGCGGCTTTTGCGACTTTCTCATTGGCGCCGGCGGGACAGAGCTCGATTACCTTCATGCGTTTGGCATCCTTGGCGCCGGCTTCGCGCATCCTGGCTTGCATGTCCTGCACCGCACCGACTTTCCAGCCACGTTTTTCCGCGCTGCTCTTGATCGTGCTGATGGTCTCTTCAAAACCAAGCTTGCTTTTACGCAGATCGAACATCACTGACATGACTTGCGCCTGCTTGAGCATGGCTTGTTGCATCTGCTCCGGGGTGGGCTGTGGCTGGACTTGGGCGAGAATGGATGCGCTGAATGCGGACAGAATGAAAAGCAGGGCTGCTTGCAAGGGAGTGCTCCTGGTGAAGGATTAGTGATGATGGCCAGACTGGCCCGTCCAGTCGCTCAATTTATAAAGCGTGCCGCAGTAGGGGCATAGCGCTTCGCCTTTTTCCTCTATTGGCAGAAAAACGCGTGGATGACCGCACCACATGCTGTCTGCCGGCAACGGGCAATGCAATGGCAGGTCGGCTTGGGTGACTTCGACGACGCGTTGCGTATGGGGGGTTTCGGCAGTCATGCTGGGTTCCTCAGACGTGGGCCAGCCAGCTGGCGTGGGCTTCGGATTTGCCCTGCACACAATCAAAATACAGCGCCTGCAATTGGGTCGTGATCGGGCCGCGGTCGCCGTTGCCGATGGCGCGGTTATCGAGTTCGCGGATCGGCGTGACTTCCGCCGCAGTGCCGGTGAAGAAGGCTTCGTCGGCGCAATAGACTTCATCGCGGGTGATCCGTTTCTCGATCACCGGAATGCCGAGTTCGCCGGCCAGCCGGAAGATCGTGTCACGCGTGATGCCTTCCAGCGCCGAGGTCAGGTCGGGCGTATACAGCTTGCCGTTGCGCACGATGAACACGTTTTCACCCGAGCCTTCGGCAACGAAGCCATCGACATCGAGCAGCAACGCTTCCTGGTAGCCATCCATTTCGGCTTCGCGATGCGCCATGATCGAGTTCATGTAATTGCCGTTGGCCTTGGCCTTGCACATCGTGATGTTGACGTGATGCCGGCTGAACGACGAGGTCTTGACGCGGATGCCGTGTTCCAGCGCTTCTTTGCCCAGATAGGCGCCCCACGGCCAGGCCGCGACGATGACATGCACCGATAGCGTCTTGGCGGAAATGCCCATCGCTTCGGCGCCGTAGAACGCCATCGGCCGCAGATAACCGGACTTCAGATTGTTGTCGCGCACCACGGCTTTCTGCGCTTCATTCAGCGTTTCCTTGTCGAACGGCATCTTCATGCCGAGGATATGGGCGGAACGGAACAGGCGGTCGGTATGATCTTGCAGACGGAAAATCGACGGGCCCTCGGTGGTTTCGTAGGCGCGCACACCTTCAAAGACGCCCATGCCGTAATGCAGGGTATGGGTCAGGACGTGGGTGGTGGCTTCACGCCAGGGCACCATTTTGCCGTCGTACCAGATGACACCGTCGCGGTCGGCCATGGACATGTTGAAAACTCCGGAAAGCGCTGAAAAAGGGCGCCCATTTTAACGCAGCGTCCAGATTCTCGGTGAGCCGACAATGCATCGCTGAAGCGTCAATTCTGGCTTGCAGAAATTCGGCGATCCAGCGTTTGGATAAACAGCGCGGGGCGTGGAAATGAAGCCATGCCAATGCATGGCCGGCTACGGTTGGTCTTCTTTGGTTGGTCGTCTACGGTTGATCGTCTATATCGCTCAAACCGTGCCAGACCATAAAATCCTACCTAAATTGTTTAAAGGAAGCGCCATGAAACTGCGAACCCTCTTTCTTGTTTTCGCTTTGTACAGCGCGCCGTTGCTGGCATCCGGCCCGGTCGTTCTGCCCACCTTGCCGAATCTGCCAAACCTGCCGACGCAGCTGATTCCTGATCCGTTGCAGGCAGTGCAAATGGCGCTGAGCTATTACCAGATGGCGGCGAATGCCGGTGATGCGGCAGCACAGACCAAGATGGGCTGGCTGTTCGAGCAGGGTTTTGGTGTCGGCAAGGACATTGGCGAAGCGGTCAAATGGTACGAGCGCGCTGCCAAGCAGAACGAGCCGACCGGCCTCTACAACCTTGGCCTGCTGTTGCTCAAAGGCCAGGGCATCGCGCCCGATGCCGAGCGCGCCGCCGCGCTGATGACCGGTGCGGCGGAGCTCAATCTGGCGGCGGCGCAATCGCAGTTGGCGCTGATGCATGAAAAGGGCATCGGTGTGCCGGTCAGCCTCGAACTTGCGGCGTTCTGGACGCAGAAGGCGGCCGAACTGGGCGATGTGGCGGCGCAAAACAACATGGGCATCAAATACGCCTACGGCCAGGGCGTGAAAGCCGATTATGCCGAGGCGGTGAAGTGGTTCACGCAAGCCGCCGAAGCCGGCAATACCGAAGCGCAAGGCAATCTGGGTCTGATTTACAAAGCGGGTCTGGGCGGCGTGCCGCAGGATTATCTGACCGCCGCCAACTGGCTGGCGCTGGCCGGCAGTCAAGGCCATGTGGCTTCGCAAAACCGTCTGGCCTCGATGTTCGAACAAGGCCAGGGCGTGCCGAAGAGCATGATCGAAGCCGGACGCTGGTATCAGATGGCAGCCGAAGCCGGCGATGCCGCCGCCGCCATGCATCTCGGCCGGCTGTATGAATCCGGCGCCATGGGTAACCCGAATCTGGCCGCTGCATTGGTTTGGTATCAACGCGCCGCCGCCGGCAACGACGCCAAGGCGCAACTCAGACTGAAACAGATGCGCGAGAAACTGGCGGGGCAGAAATAGAAGCCATCTGCTGCGTTGCAGGCTTGCGCAACTTGTGAATGTGCAACTTGTTTAAGCGATGGGGTTCGGGCGGGATGCATGTTAATGCTCTCCCGAGGATAATTGCCTGAACTCAAGAAGAACTTGGGTTGCATGTCAATTTCTTGAGGTCGCTCATCATGTGTCTCGCCATCCCCGCCCGTGTCGTCGAACTGCTTGAAAACGATACCGCCATTGTTGATCTTGGCGGCGTGCGCAAGGACATCTCGCTGGCGCTGGTTGAAGACGTCGCCGTCGGCGATTACGTCATCGTCCATGTCGGTTACGCGCTGACCCGGCTCGACCCGGAAGAAGCCGAGAAAACGCTGGCGTTGATGGCGGAAGCGGGGCTGATGAATACAGCCGAAAGCGTCGCGTGAAATTCACGCAGTATTTTTTTGCCGTGCGGCAACGCCCGGACCGAATTGGCATCGAACTGGAAGGGATACAGCGCGTAATCGAGCAACCGGTGCGGCAAGAGGTTCAGGAAGATGGACGAATTCGCCGCTGGGGAAGCGTGCCGGAAGCTGAACATCGCGTATTTCGTGTTGTATTGTTGGCAGACGGTGAAACGGTACACAACGCCTTTTTTGACCGGAGATTCAAACCATGAAGATCAAGTATTTCCAGGACACCGACACGCTCTACATCGAGTTTCGTAGCGTACCGGTCAACGAAACCCAAGACCTGGACGAAAACACACTTCTCGATCTGGATGCCGAAGGCAACATCTGCGCGATCACGCTAGAGCACGCCAAGGACAGAGCCGATATTCCCCATTTCTCATTCGAGCAAATCGCGGCATGAAATACGTCGACGAATTCCGCGATGGCGAGGTGGCCAAAGGGCTGGCGAACGCCATTGCGGCTGAAGTTCGCCCCGACCGGCGTTACAACTTCATGGAATTCTGCGGCGGTCACACGCATGCGATTTCCCGTTACGGCGTGCCGGACCTGTTGCCGGAAAGCGTGCGCATGATCCACGGCCCCGGTTGCCCGGTCTGCGTGTTGCCGATCGGCCGCATCGATCTGGCGATCCAACTGGCGCTGGAAAACGGCGTGATTCTCTGCACCTATGCCGATACCGTGCGGGTGCCGGCTTCCGACGGGCTTTCATTGATGCGCGCGAAGGCACGCGGGGGCGATATCCGCATGGTCTACGCCGTCACCGACGCGCTGAAGATCGCGCGCGACAATCCGGGCAAGGACGTGGTGTTCTTCGCCATCGGCTTCGAGACCACGACGCCGCCGACCGCCGTGGCGATCAAGATTGCCGACGCCGAAGGGTTGAAGAACTTCAGCGTGTTGTGCTGCCATGTGCTGACCCCGTCGGCGATCATGAACATCCTGGAATCGCCGGAAGTGCGCGAACTCGGCACTGTGCCGCTGGACGGTTTCATCGGCCCGGCACACGTCTCCACCATCATCGGCAGCCGGCCCTACGAATATTTCGCCGAGGAATACCGCAAGCCGGTGGTGATCGCCGGCTTCGAGCCGCTCGACGTGATGCAGGCCATCCTGATGCTGGTACGCCAGGTCAACGAGGGACGCGCCGAGGTGGAAAACGAGTTCACCCGCGCGGTGACCCCGGACGGCAACCTGAAAGCGCAGAACCTGGTCTCCGAAGTGTTCGAGCTGCGGCGCAGCTTCGAATGGCGCGGCCTCGGCGAAGTGCCGTATTCAGCACTGAAGATCCGTGAGCGTTACGCGCAATTCGACGCCGAAGCGCGCTACCAGCTGGAATATCGGCCGGTCGCCGACAACAAAGCCTGCGAATGCGGCGCCATCCTGCGCGGTGTGAAGAAGCCGACCGACTGCAAGATTTTCGGCAATGTCTGCACGCCGGAAAACCCGATGGGCTCCTGCATGGTGTCGAGCGAAGGCGCCTGCGCCGCGCATTACACTTACGGGCGGCATAAAGATGTTCATCGGGACGTGGTAAGTGACGTGGAGAACGAGCATGCAGCGTGATGCTTTCAGCTTCGTCATTCCGGTGCAGGCCGGAATCCAGAGCGATCAATTCCTGGACACCGGCCTGCGCCGGTGTGACGGTTTGTTTGAGCTAACTTTCATGACGTGGGTCGTCACCCCAAATCATGAAACCGTTCGACAAGCTCACGACTCAGGGCGAACGGGACTGTGTGTTTCACGTTAATGCCATGACCAGTCCCGTCAAAAAAGGCTACACCCGCCCGCTCGACCTGAAACACGGTCGCGTCGACATGAGCCACGGTGGTGGCGGGCGGGCGATGGTGCAGTTGATTACCGACCTGTTCGCCAAACACCTCGGCAACGAATATCTCGCCCAGGGCAACGATGGCACCTGGCTGCCGCAAGGCCAAGGCCGGCTGGTGGTGTCCACCGACAGCCATGTCGTGTCGCCGCTGTTTTTTCCCGGCGGCGACATCGGCGGGTTGTCGGTACATGGCACGGTGAACGATGTCGCGGTGATGGGGGCCACGCCGCTGTATCTGACTGCCGGTTTCATTCTGGAAGAAGGTTTTCCGCTCGCCGATCTGGCGCGCATCGTCGGATCCATGGCGAAAGCCGCGAACGAGGCTGGCGTAAAACTGGTCGCCGGCGACACCAAGGTGGTGGAACAGGGCAAGGGCGATGGCGTGTTCATCACCACCACCGGCATCGGTTTCCTGGCTGATGGCATCCATCTGTCCGGCGATCTGGCGCAGCCGGGCGATGTATTGCTGGTGTCCGGCACGGTCGGCGACCACGGCATGGCAATCATGAGCAAGCGCGAAAACCTGTCATTCGACGCGCCGATTCTGTCCGACAGCGCTTCGCTGCACGGCCTCACCGCCGCGATGCTGGCTTCAGGTGCCGCGATTCGCGTCATGCGCGACCCGACGCGCGGCGGTCTGGCTGCCACGATCAACGAAATCGCGCACCAGTCCGGCGTCGGTGTTCATCTGGAAGAGGCTGCGATTCCGGTCAAGTCAGAGGTTGAAGCCGCCTGCGAACTGCTCGGCCTCGATCCGCTCAACATCGCCAATGAAGGCAAGCTGATTGCCATCTGCGCCTCCGATGACGCCGACAGACTGCTCACCGCGATGCGCGCGCATCCACTTGGCCAGCAGGCGGCGATCATCGGAAAGGTGGTCGAGGACGCCAATGCTTTCGTCCAGATGAAAACCCGATTCGGCGGTCGCCGCATGGTGGACTGGCTGAGCGGTGAGCAGTTGCCGCGCATTTGTTGATGCACTCGTTTGCATTAACCCTGCCAATACACCAACCATAACCCCACCCATAACCCCACCCGCCTCACGCTTGAAATAAGTGCTTGTTTAAGCTAGTTTCCGATCCACGTTAGGGGTGCCTTCCTGCTGAACAGGAAGGCTGAGAACACACCCTTGGAACCTGATCCGGGTCATTCCGGCGTAGGGAAGCGTCAAGTTCATGCTTGTGCGCCCTGCGTTTTTTTCTTGTTGGAGCCGCACATGAACGCCGCATTGCCCAAATCCACCCTGTCTTCTCCCGCCCCGTTCCTCGCCGCCGATGCGCATGTAGATGCCGCCGCCGTGCAACCGCTGCCCAACTCGCGCAAGATTTATGTGCCGGGTTCGCGGCCGGACATCCAGGTGCCGATGCGCGCGATCAGCCAGGCTGACACGCCGACCGGGATGGGCGGCGAGAAGAATCCGCCGATCTTTGTCTACGACTGTTCTGGCCCGTACAGCGATCCGAACGCGATGATCGACATTCGCCAAGGGCTGCCGGCATTGCGCGCCAAATGGATCGATGAACGCAACGACACCGAAGTGCTGTCCGGCTTGACATCGGAATACGGCCGCCAGCGCGCCGACATGGCTGATCTGGCCGCGCTGCGTTTTCCCGGCCTGCACCGCCAGCCGCGCCGCGCCAAGGCCGGCATTAACGTTTCGCAAATGCACTACGCTCGCAAGGGCATCGTCACGCCGGAGATGGAATACATCGCTATCCGCGAGAACATGCAGCGCGAGGTATATCTGGACAATCTGCGCAAGTCCGGTCCACAAGGCGATAAGCTGGCCAATTTGATGGGCCGCCAGCATCCCGGCCAGAACTTCGGCGCATCCATCCCGCATGAAATCACCCCGGAATTCGTGCGTGCCGAAGTCGCCCGTGGCCGCGCCATCATCCCGAACAACATCAATCACCCGGAAACCGAGCCGATGATCATCGGCCGCAACTTTCTGGTGAAGATCAACGCCAACATCGGCAACTCCGCGCTCGGCTCCTCGATCAACGAAGAAGTCGACAAGATGACCTGGTCCACCCGCTGGGGCGGCGACACGGTGATGGACCTGTCCACCGGCAAAAACATCCACGAGACGCGCGAGTGGATCATCCGCAACTCGCCGGTGCCGATCGGCACGGTGCCGATCTATCAGGCGCTGGAAAAGGTCGACGGTCGTGCCGAAGAACTGACCTGGGAAATGTTCCGCGACACGCTGATCGAACAAGCCGAACAGGGCGTCGACTACTTCACCATCCACGCCGGCGTGTTGCTGCGCTACGTGCCGATGACCGCCAACCGGATGACCGGCATCGTCAGCCGGGGTGGCTCGATCATGGCCAAATGGTGTCTGGCGCACCACAAGGAATCGTTTCTCTATACGAATTTCGAAGAAATCTGCGACATCATGAAGGCCTACGACGTCGCCTTCTCGCTCGGCGACGGCCTGCGTCCCGGCAGCATTTATGACGCCAACGACGAAGCACAACTGGGCGAACTGAAGACGCTCGGCGAACTCACGCAAGTGGCCTGGAAACATGACGTGCAAGTCATGATCGAAGGCCCCGGCCATGTGCCGATGCACCTGATCAAGGAAAACATGGACCTGCAACTGGAATGGTGCGACGAAGCCCCGTTCTACACGCTGGGCCCGCTCACCACCGACATCGCCCCCGGCTACGACCACATCACCAGCGCCATCGGCGCCGCCCAGATCGGCTGGTACGGCACCGCCATGCTGTGTTACGTGACGCCGAAGGAACACCTCGGCCTGCCGGACAAGGACGACGTCAAGGAAGGCATCATCACCTACAAGCTCGCCGCCCACGCCGCCGACTTGGCGAAAGGCCACCCCGGCGCGCAGATTCGCGACAACGCCCTGAGCAAGGCGCGCTTCGAATTCCGCTGGGACGACCAGTTCAACCTGGGTCTGGACCCGGACAAGGCGAAGTCCTTCCACGACGAAACCCTGCCGAAGGAATCCGCCAAGGTGGCTCACTTCTGCTCGATGTGCGGGCCGCATTTCTGCTCGATGAAGATCACCCAGGACGTGCGCGACTTCGCGGCAAAACAGGGGCTTTCAGAACAGGAAGCCCTGGAGAGTGTGGCAACAGCAGGCATGGAAGTGAAATCGGTGGAGTTCGTGAAACAGGGGGCGGAGGTGTATCACAAGGTGTGATGACGCCCGCGCCGGCAAACGCGGCCCGATTGTCAGTAGGAAATCGGGCCGTTCTTATAGCCGCAATAAGGGGCAGCGCGGCCTTGCCGGACTGGACTAAACAGGACTAAACCGGACTAAGCTTGGTCATCCACTCAGAGGATTCACCATGCAAACCGTCAACATCCATGAAGCCAAGACCCATCTCTCCCGCTTTGTCGATCAAGCCGCCACCGGCGAGGAAATCGTCATCGCCCGAGCTGGAAAACCCGTCGCCCGTCTGGTCGCGCTGGCCCCCGACAAGGTTGAGCCACGCAAGCTGGGGTTGGGACGCCGCTCAGTCTGTTCGACAGCCGCATTCCAAATACCGGGGAGTGCGTGCGGTACCGAACGGACGGGTTTGTCTGTGGCGGGCATGGTTGTCGCGAGGAGATCCTTGATATGAATATCCAGCCGGCGAGTCCCATAGACTTATCCCGGAGGCAGTTGCTTCTGGCGGTTGCCAGTTTCACAGCCATGCCAACGTTGACGGCTTGTTCATCGGGCGATGCCGAGCAGAGCGTCGCTCGCGATCT